>CAUZOL010000295.1:0-8793 GCA_963581435.1 Planctomycetota bacterium | reverse complement strand
CAGCCGAATCCGCGGTTACGTCTCGACGCTCCGCAAAAACGACCTGAAAATCCTGGACGGCATCCAATCCGCCTTCCACCAGTCCCCCAACCTGCCAGCGCACATCTTCGTCACTGGGTAGTTACGTCTATTGATTCCCAATCCACATCCTCTGCTCGGTTCGGCTCGACGCCAACGTTACCATTGTCATCATATGTGATCTCTTGATCGAGCAGCATTTTGCCCTTGTAAAACTTGAGATGCCTAATTGGCTTTCCTGATGAATTGAAATAGGCGACGCTGTAGGCACCCCCTCGATTGGCAATCTCCTCGGCTTCCGTTTTCGTCATCTCTCCGTGTGGATCGATGCCTCTTGGTTTCGTGACTGTTCCAGCGAAATAATAGGGTACACCGGGCTTGTGACTGTACTCCGGCGGAGTCGAACTGCATCCCAGATACAGTGACAATGACATGAAAAACAGAATCACGGATTGTGTTTTCATCATCGGGATACCCATTAGCGGCGCGGCAATGTCCGGTTAACGGGTGCGAACGACGACTTCTACGCGACCTTCTGACGTTCGCCAGCAGCCGGGGCGCTCAGACGATCACAGAACCCGTTGACACACTGTTCACGCAACTGAGTGAATGCATCTGAAATGGTTGGCATGGAAATGCCCAGTGCTTCGCGAATCTTTCCGGTGTGCAGCGAACTCTCGCCGACTCCAAAGCCGGTTGGCAATTTGCCCGCACAATCGGCTGGCTGTTTCGGGGCGGGAAGCTGGAATTGCTCGGCCAGTCGTTCGACGAAACGGCCGGGATTAATTCGTTCTGACCCGGCGATGTGATATTCGCCTTCCAGACCGGCTTCCCATGCTTTCACCAGAATCTTGGCCAACTCGGTCGCCAGGATGGGGGTGGAATGACGCAGGTAATCGAAAGGCCCGGCCGTTCCCGCATTCAGTTGGTTCAACGTTTGTTCGATCCAGCCCGGACCCATGGAATCCGGCATCCAGCCGATCGCGTGCGTACGGACGATCAGTGCATCGGGACACAATTGCCACGTGTCCTGTTCAATCTGCCTGAGAATACCGGCGGGTGTACTCGGGCAAATGCCTTCGCTCTCTTCCCGGTGAAACATCCAGGGGCCGGTGAAGACGGCATCGGATGAGATCAATGTCAGGTGGCACTCGAACTCAGCGGCGACTCGCGCCCACGTCCGGCCAATGTTAATATCGTCGCGGGTTGGAACGACGGTTTCGTCCTGTTGCCAAGTCGATTGAGCGCCTGCTCCACACACGACAACGTGCGACGGGTGAAC
Organism: Planctomycetota bacterium; assembly: GCA_963581435.1. Classification (GTDB taxonomy): domain Bacteria; phylum Planctomycetota; class Planctomycetia; order Planctomycetales; family Planctomycetaceae; genus JABISG01. The sequence continues at coordinate 7,493 of CAUZOL010000295.1, read as the reverse complement.
CGATGCCATCCAGCGTCTGGCCGACCGATCGTCGTCCAGCGGTCCGGCTGCCGACTCGCATCCGGCAATATCGACATCGGCGGTCGAGCCGATTGCAAAAACATGGAAGGAATCCGACAAAATGGCGGCCAGATTCGCGCCCACAACTGTGTCTGCACCCACGACGACTATCGTTTGCACGCCGCGCTCCCTGTTTGATCCAAGTGGCTATTTGATCTAAGTGGTCTGATTTTCGCAGCTGCTCCGGTTGGCCGTTCACCTCAACGTGCCAACTGTCTGCAGCGGGGCGGGAGTATAATCCGCCCCCTCATTTTCGGCCAACCCCAATTCCGGCCGTTTTGGCCGGTTGGGGTGCGAAGCGGGTTTGCGGTTGCCGGTCCGGTGCTGAGATGGCCGGGACAGATGATGATTCTGCAGGGATTGGACTCCGTCCCGATCTGTCGTCGCTGTCGCTATCGGGAACGCCACAGCGGGCGTTCTCGACAGTCGATCCTCAGCGTTTCGCAGACACTTTTCGCCTCGCCTCCATCACCGCCGGTTTGGAGATGCCCGACGGGGCAGCAATCGAATTGGGCGTTTCGACGAAGATTTCGGCCGGCTGACTGCGAAAATGGTTGATCGCCCGATCAGCCCCGTTTTCCACCGAGTTGATCAACGTTTCATCCACCGCCTGCACAACAACGCGTTGGGCGAAACGATAGATTTCCCACACGCCCCATTGCATGGCATCGATTGTGTTATGCAGCGGTTTGCTGCCGGGCAATTGCGATCGCCCCATTTGCCGTGCAATTGCGCCGTCCGTGTTCTGCAAGCGGTGCTGCATCCAATCGACGGCACGGTCAACACGTTTGAGGTTCCCCAGTGAAGTCGTGCTGTAATCGCCGATGGTGGTTCCAGGAAAGTCGAAGACCTCCACCGCTTCACCAATCCAGGGATGAGTTTCGTTCCGCAGTTGATGATCGGTCCGCTCGACGTTGCCGATGATGGGCCGACTGCCGCCGTTCAATGGAGAGAACACGTCATCGGCCACACGAACGACGTTAATGTCGGTCACCGAAAGCGCATTGTAAATCACATTGTTCAAGTCGAACGGGCTGGTCGGGCGGTTTACCGAGATCGGCATGTGTTCGTATGGTTCCAACGGCGCGTAGTCGAGCGGCTTCCATGCGTTCAAATCAACGTCGCTCCAAAACACCGGCTGAATGGCGGCCGTCTCCTCCCGCCCCACGCCCGGCGCGTAAATTGTTTTGAGAGCCGTCCCGTCGAAATCTTCCGGATCGAACGGCGTGCCGGTCATTTCGAGCATGGTGGGCGTCAAGTCGGCCAGCCGGCACGGTTCAACAATTCGAGCGCCGCGTCGCACGTTCGGTCCGCTGACAAACAGCGTCGCCCGCATCGCATCGGCCAGTGGGTAGCCGTGCATGGTGCCGGGAGAACTCTCGTTACCGAAGTACCAACCGGGCCGCGCGGTGACGACCATGTCTGAGGCGAATTCAGTTTCACGGAATTTCAGGTTGTCCTGCCACAACATGTGCCGCGTGAGTGTGACGACGCTATCGGGATAGCGTGTCTCGGTCGTCATCCGCAGCCAGACTTGTTCGTCGTGGTAGTACGTCAGCAATTGCGACGGCACGTGTCCGATGAGACCCAGTGGATCGACGCGCGGCTGGTTGACGACGTCGTAGGCAATTGTTCCGTCAACAGTTGGCCGCAGGTTTTCGACCGGCGTGTACTTGTACTCCCACTTGCCATCGTCGTTGCGGCGGCGATCGATGACGGCATAACCACGATCGACGGTCGCGATGAGAATCGAATTGTCATTCAGCTTGGTCAATACCAGATCGACCGGATGTTGCAATGTGCCGTCGCCGTGAACATCCTGAATCGCAAGCACGGAATCGATCAGATTGATCGGCGGCCGATTCGGCGCCGTGTGGAAATGCAGCATATCGGCCGGCTTGAAGTCGCCCATCCAATCGCGCGAATGAAAGTGCCCGCGCGGCAAAAACACACGCGCAACACCGTCGGAATCGCCGTCGATGAATACGAAATCACGTGAACTGTCTTCGGGATGACGATTCCATGATCGATGTTGCCGCACGGACATTCCCAGTCCGCCGCCGATCCATTTTCCGTCGGCCGAGATTTCCCGCGGCCTGTAAAACAGTTTGTTGGCGATGTCGAAATGCGACAGATGCGTTTCGCGACCGCCATGATGCCCGTGATCGCTGACCAGCATCAAATAGGTCTTTTCAAATCGCCCCTGTGCTTTAAGTTCATCGACCACGCGGCCGATGAGTTGGTCGGCCATCGCGATTGTCCGCCGTGTGGCGCCGAATTGCCCCCGGCTGAATTTGTGGCTGATCGAGTCGGTCTCCGGCAGCCAGATAATAGTGACCGGCTGTTGCTGATTAAGCAGATGCCGCGTCGCGTAATGGGCGTTCGCGTCGTCGATGTACTTGTAGCCTTCGTGCGATTGCAGATAGGGCATGTGGCGGACGAGGCTGCGGGTCCACAACAGCGGCGGCATTTCGGTCATCATCGGCAGTACGCCGGTGGCCCAGTCGCCGCCGTTATTTCGCAGGTGCTGATACACGGGCGGCACGCCGGTCACTGCGGTCTTCTGCCAACGCTCTGCCTCAGCCGTCCCTTTCGTTGCCGATATCGATGCGGCCTGTGCGTGATGCAGAACCTTATCGACACCCTGCGGTGCCAGTAGCCGCGCACTGCGATTCGGCCCCAGCGGTTCCAGATACGACTCGGATTGCAGCGTGCGGCGGCTGAACCGCACCTGACCTTTGATCCCATGTCGATCCGAAAAACAGCCGGTCCACATGGTGCCGTTCGAGGTGATCGTGTCGGATGGAAACGCCGTAAACGAATTCTGGGTCCAAGCACCCCCTTCGACGAACAACTGATTGATGTTGGGGATGTGCCCCATTGCCGCCATCTCGCGAATGACATCGGGCCGCAGTCCGTCCATGTAGAAGACAACAACCGAGCAACCTTCGGCAGGGGAACCACCGGCCGCACCGTGTAACGGCACCACTTGTTCAAACGCGATTGGTTCGACAGGACGGCCGGCTGTCACCTGCACCTCAAAACCGCCGCCGTTGTCGGCCGGGTTGAAGTCGTTGACCCGCAATTGCAGTTGGCCGCTGCGAGTCGCCACATGGTTCATCCGCTCGCCCACAAAGAACGCCGGACCATCGCCAATGCGGCCAATTAACGCGAACGCAGGTGCCGGCCCACTTGCCGCAGCCGGAAGTGGAAACGGTTGATCGGAGATCGCATCGCTGTAAAGAAATGTCCCCTGAGGACCGACAGCCTGTTGCTCGACGTCGGCCGCCGATTTCAGCGGCACACACACAACCCGGCCGGTTGCCGTCATGCCGACCGATTCCCCAGCGTGCAGTTCGAGTCCTGTGTCAACCCATTCCTGATTAGCGGGAACGAGGATGGCGTCGGCAGTCGGGTGCGATTCAGCTGATGTCAATTCGACGTGTTGCGGGGCATGTCGACATCCGGCCGACAGCAACAGCGCAACGAACAGCAACACGCTCGGCGCGCGGAATCCCGTTGATTGAAGGTAATTGTTGGTTCGGCGAAGCAACCGACCGACCCCCGGGCTGCAGAAGTGGATAACTGACGGCTAAGAAAAAAGGCAACGCACTCATCCTTGCGCGTTGCCTTGAAAAAACGGCATGCGAATCAAGTAGGCATCCTTGTCATTCGATTTGCACGTCTGAAAAAATCGACAGAATCTGCCTTTCCCCATCAACCAATCTCGACGTTGATCGAGTGGTCGTTATGGTTCGGTTCCGTTGATGCCGATTATTTCGTCTGGCAGAACTTTTGCAGCCGACAGAGAATTGCCGATGCCTTCCGATCGACTGGATACCGTCTGCATTTTGGCGACCAGTTGTTAAAGTGTGACGGTTGTGCCGTGCATGGCGGCATGCTGGAAGAGACTCAACTGTTCGGGGACTCCAACAGATTTCAATCACCGAAGTCGGCAATGAATTGCTTTCAGCCCCAAAGGGGCGAAAGACCGAGTGATTCACAGCCGCGCTGGGTGGCCGGAGCTGCAAGCTTCCCGACCATCATCCCTGGGGCCGGTACTCGACCGGCCCCAGTATAAAAATGGAACAGCATAGAAATGGAACAGCATTCATGAATCGGCTGTTTATCGGGAACTTTGATTTCGAGCACGCGCTCTCGGCAAAGACAGGACGTGATCGAACGCGTTCGATCGCAGTCCAACGGCTGCAGCACGAATTGGCGGCCACCTGGCCGGCCGTGGCCGATGACGGTGATTTCATCTGGTTGCCGGCTCCTGTGGCAGCGGGATTCTTCGAGGAATTAGCGGCTGCTGGCTTGCCACAGGTTGTTCCCGTCGTTAACGCGGACGACCTCGATGTTCCCGTTGAAGCGTGTCCCTGGGGTTGGACCGACGACATCAGGCGTCAGTGCGAGCGGAACGACTGGAAATTTGCCGCCCCCCCGCAGGAGGTTATCGGCGAAGTGAACTCGCGCCGTTTTTCGCTCGAACTCGAACAGTCGTGGGGCATTGGTTTGGAAGGTGCCGCCGTTATTCATAACGTGGACGAATTGCGTGCGGCCGTTGAGCGGATGCCAGCATCCGTCGACCGCTGGGTTGTGAAAGCAGAGTTCGGCATGTCGGCCCGCGAGCGCGTTCTCGGACGTGGCAGGGAACTCGACGAGCAGACTGTGAATTGGCTCCGAAACCGGACCGGCGCAAACGAAGTTGCCGTCATCGAACCGTGGGTCGAGCGCATCGAAGAGGCCGGTTTGCAATTCACCGTCCCCTGGTCGGGCGTGCCGGTGTTCGAGGGAGTTGCGCAGCTGCTAAGCGATTCCACAGGGCAATATCGCGGCAGCCGCTTCGCGCAGGATGTCGAAACCGAACTGCGATGGATGCCCGCCATTGAAACCGGCATGCGCGTCGCGAGACTTCTCAAACAGATGGGTTATTTCGGCCCGCTGGGAATCGACGCCATGCGGTTTCGCGATGCCAACGGCAATGAACGTATGCGGTCGGTCCAGGATATCAACGCTCGTCACAGTATGGGACGGCTCGCCTTGGGGTTGCGACGCGTTCTTAGCCCGGGTGAACACGGTAGCTGGCTACACGTCCGCTGGCCAACCGACAGCATTGATGCCCCGCGCCTCTGGTTCGACAAATTGACTGCCGACTTACCGGCCGACGTTCGCGTCATTCGCACTTCGCCGTTCACCGCCGACAATCACCCCGTGGGCCACGGCACCCTTGTCATCGCGTCAAAAAGTATCACAGCACTCGACGCCGCCGAAACACAGGCAATGGGAAATGTTTCAAACTAATCGGTGTCACGCCCCAAAGCCCTCGGGCTGCGGCCCGAGGGAGCAAACGGCGTAATAAGCCGCGATTGGACCCCGAAACCCTTGTTTGCGCTGCGGGCTGGCATCTTCGTATTGCCGTATTGGAAGTCCTGTACAGCGGGGTCGCTCCTCGCGCGCCCGTTGTTCGCACGTCTTTCCTCTGGTAGAATGCAAATGTGAAAACTGAAGCCGCGAAACAAGTCGTTGCTTACCTTGCTGTCGCTGGGGGCGTTTCCTCAGACGACGTGGCGGATGGATTGACGATAATTGAGACGAAGCATGTCGCAGTCGTGCACAACTCGAAACGGCGACCCTGTTGCAGCAGGTTCGCTGGAGGTGCGTCTGCTGGGATGTGTCGATTTTGAGTCGGCTTTGTATCTTCAAGAGCGGCTGGTCTATGAACTGAGCGGACGCAACGACACGCAAGGTGGATTGCTGCTGTGCGAACATCCGCCGATGGTGACCGTTGGTCGTGAAGGTAGCCGCGCCGACATTCTGGTCGATTCGCGCGAATTGGTTTCGCGGCAGATGGACGTCCAATGGCTAAACCGCGGCGGCGGAACCATCGTTCATGCACCCGGGCAGTTGGCGGTTTACCCAGTTGTTCCGCTCGATCGACTTGGAATCGGGCTGGACGATTATCGGCGGTTGCTCGAAGAGTGTGTCATCGACACGTGCCGCGAGTTGCACGTACCGGCATGGCGATTCGACGACGAGCCGGGAGTCTGGTGTCGGCTGGGGCAGTTTGCACATGTGGGAATTGCCGTGCGGTCGTGGATTGCCTGTCACGGAGTGTTTATCAACGTCTCGCCGGCGATGGATTTGATGCGGCTCGTGCAACCTAACAGTGAAGGCGACCGCGTGACCTCGCTTGCCGCCCAGCGCCAGCGACGCACGCCGATGCACATGGTGCGTGAAGGCCTGATCCGTCATCTCGTCGCACGGCTGGGCTACGAACGGTTTCACGTTTACACGGGACACCCGTTGTTGCGCCGAACGCGAAAGACTGTGTCGGTTGCAACGGGTTAATTTCGCACAAGACCACGCCCCGCGAGCGGGGCGGCTAAATCGTGTCTGAAAGACTAAAGATGTCGCAGCTTGAAATTATCACGGATGTCCCCAAACCACGGCCGCAACGACGTTTGCCGCGTTGGTTAAAGCGACCGATGCCACAACCGGGGATGGCCTACACCAGCGGCGTAATTTCTGACCTGAATCTGCAGACGGTCTGCGAAAGCGCCAAGTGTCCGAACCAAACCGAGTGCTGGTCTCAACAGACGGCCACCTTCATGATTCTGGGCAACGTCTGCACGCGCCCATGCGGGTTCTGCTCGGTCCCGAAAGGAAAAACCGAGTCGGTCGAACTTGATGAGCCGCAGCGCGTCGCCGAAGCCGCCGAGCGATTGGGGTTGGCGCATGTGGTGATTACATCGGTCACACGCGACGATCTGCCCGACGGCGGAGCCGATCACTTTTATCGCTGCGTGAAAGCAGTTCGCGAGCGCACCGGCGCAGCCGTCGAAGTTCTCGTTCCCGATTTTCTCGGCGACACAGCGGCCATCGATCGCGTGATCGAAGCAGATCCCGACGTCTTCAATCACAACACCGAAACGGTTCCCCGCCTGTATCACCGCGTACGCCGCAATGCCGAGTATCAACGCACACTCGATCTGCTGGCCCGCGTCAAACAGAAATCGCCACGCATGCCAACCAAGAGCGGCCTGATGTTGGGACTGGGCGAAACGACCGAAGAGGTGTTGTCAGTGTGTGCCGATCTTCGCGCGGTCGGCTGCGAGATGATCACCATCGGCCAATATCTGCAACCCTCTCCCGAGCATTTGCCGGTCGAGCGTTTCGTCCCGCCGGAGGAATTTGACGAGATCGGCGGACTTGTGCGCCGACTCGGATTCAAACTCGTTGCCAGTGGACCATTCGTCCGGTCAAGTTACCACGCGGGTGAAATGGCAGCCGTGTTGGGCCGGGAATGAATCGGCGGGCGGTTGAGAGCGAGCCCATCTTCTTTGAAGTTGCGTCTTCACCATCATCGTAACCCGAAGCGTAAGCGAGGGACCAAGTTACAGGTGTCTCGCGAAGTCCCTCGCTTACGCTTC
>CAUZOL010000294.1:0-8839 GCA_963581435.1 Planctomycetota bacterium | reverse complement strand
GAGTTTCCGTCGCGTCAACCGGCATTTCCAATGCAGCCCGCGCTCAGCGTTCACCCACTCGTTCATGAAGGCATTGTCTACTTCAGCGATGCCGACCGAATTTACGCCTACAATCTGCGGACGGGAAAACCGGCCTGGCCCGGTCCGGAAGGCGAGGAAGATAACGCCGTCATCTACCAGCTGCACGATAATTTGTTTCGCATTTCTCCGCACGATGCCGCCGGCGTTCCCCGGTTCAGCATGACGATTCACGACGGCCGATTGTACGCTCGCATGGGAACGCCAATGACGAGCCGCAGCGAACGCGCGTTGAACGCCGACATTCAAACCGCCCTGGTCGTACTCGACTTGGATCCAAAGCAAGGCCAAGGCAAGTTGCTCACCAAGGTTTCGGCCGATCGTTTCGGACTCGGAGAAACGCCGTGGTCGTTTGAAGGCTCCCCCGTTGTCGGCGGCAATCGCGTTTACATCGTGCTGCGCCGCGGTCAGCCGCAAATGCAAATCAACGTCGCCTGTTTCGACGCGACCAGCGGACGTTTGATCTGGAACCGCAAAGTGTGCGCGGCCGTCTCGAATATCGGCCGGAACAACAACCTTATCACCCACCAACTGCTAACGCTGGCCGAGAACAAGTTGTTCATCTCAACCGACCTGGGAGCTGTCGCCGCCCTCGATGCCCGCGACGGTGCGCCGCTATGGGTACTCACTTACGAAAGCAGCCCGGCGAAATCCCCAGCCGTTTTCAGCGATCACACCAAACAGGGATTGTTGCCCTGCATGTATCACCAAGGAACAGTTTACGCCGCGCCGAACGACAGCAACCGCATCTTCGCCATCGATGCGCAAAGTGGCGTGGTCAAATGGCAGCGACGACTCGGCGATCGCATCCGTCACCTGCTTGGCGTTGGGCAGGGGAATCTCATTGTCAGCGGCAATTCCTTGTGGGGACTGAACGCCGACAACGGCAACCTCGTCTGGGGGCGAGCAATCACCGACCCGGAATTCTACGGCTACGGACGCGGACTCCTCGTCGATGATGCCATTTGGTGGCCCACCCGCGAAACAATTGAAGTCCGCTCGCAGCGCACCGGCCACCGCTTCCATCGGCAACCCATTCCACTCGAAGCACACGGCACAACCCGCGCACGCAACACGGGCGGGAACCTGCAAATCACCAACGGCTATTTGCTGGTCGCACAAGCCGACCGCCTCGTTGTCTACGGCGAATCCCCGTTGCCCGTTCAACCCACGCGCCGCGAGATATCCTCTGTCAGCCCACGGCAACAAATCTGGCTCGCAAAGTTCCCAGTCGCCACACGGAAGTAGTCGCAGCGTCCGTGGAGTAACAGCAGGGCACCGTTAACTTCATCGACGCGTCAGCAATTCAACCAGCGAGAATTTCTCGAAGACAAGTTGGGATTGGCTGCCTTCGTAGACCAGGCCGATGTGCTTGTCATCGACGCGGCTGAGGCTGGGATAACCGGCGCCCCGGCCGACATCGAGCAGAAGGTGATGCTCTTTGGGCCACGTGCGACCGTCGTCGAAGCTGATTTGAATTGTGTGGTGATCGCGTCCCGCCTGGGTATGCGGGTTGGCGAACACGAGGATGTGTTTCTTTTCGCCGTTCTCTTTGTAGTCAAAGCGATACGTGCTGCCGTTGCAGTTCGGTTCGATCAACGTGTTGCGGTTCGTTGCGTGCGGTTTCCAGGTTTTTCCCAAATCGCTCGTGACGGCAACCGTGCGAAACTTTGTCGGGCTTTCGGTACGACAGTTGAGCATGATTGAACCATCCCCAAGCAACACAGCCTGGCATTCGGTATTTCCAAACGAGGCCGGATTGCTGAGCGTCCACGTCTTGCCGTGGTCGCGGCTGATGGTGAGGTTCGAGAAATGCCGATCCTGTTCGTCGCGCCCCTGGGTTGGCATGACGAGCGTTCCATCGGGAAGCGAAATCCCCTGCTGTGGTGATGGAGCAAACAGAATCCACTCCTTCTTCTTCAGCTTGCGGGTCAGATTTTCCGGCTTCGAAAATGTGCGGCCATCGTCCTTCGAACGAACCATCAAGAACTGCGCGGTCTTGCCGATTTCGAAGCCCGGTTCGGAGCCGCCCTTGTTCCACTGATGTGTGCCGGGGCGACCCCACGTCCAGACCGCTGTGACAAAAATCTCACCGGTCGCCGGGTCCACGAGAATTCCCGGGTCGCTGCAGCCGTTTTGCTCTTGCGGTAGCTTGCCGTATTCGTGCATGTCCATAATGACGCGTTGCGGTTCCCACGTCTGGCCGCCGTCGGTACTCCGCAGCAGTCCTATGTCAATGTCCTCTTGCAGATCGCGACCCGCCCGCCGCCGGATGTCGTAAACACACAGCAGAGTTCCTTTGGGTGTCGTCGCCAGTGCTGCAATTCGATACGTGTGCACGCCATCATCGAAGTGCCGACGCAGCGCGACGCCGATTCGCTTGCGGACGTTGAGCCTTTCGGCTTGCGGGGTGACGGTGCCGATAGACGTTTCAACTTTCGTGCAGGTCGCATCGACCTTGTGATTCAGATTGGCAGTCGGGCTGAGTCGGCACGAAAGCCACAGCACATTGACGCCTTGGCCAAGCCTGACGTTGCCACGAACGACAACCTCGCTGGCCGACTTCGCGCGGTCGCCGAACGTCGCCTGTGTTGCGTAATTCTGTTTCTCGCCCGGCGAAAACACCTGCAGACTCTCGACGTCATTCAGGTCGTCGGTGCCTGTGAGGGAGAACGTCAGCGAGTGCAGGAAAACGGCTTTCCGCTCGGTTTCTATCGTCAATTCCAACAACGCGTTGCGGTCGTTGCGGATCAGCACCGGATGAATTCGCTGCCGAACGGCGGCTTTGATACCAACCGGCTTCTCTCCGGCGAAGGCCGACGAAAGCGAGGGAAGAAGTGCGAGCAACGCGAAAGCATAATGCGGTCGGAAGGTCATGATGCAGGCTCCAAATCAAATCGAGTCACGCAAGTGAAGTCGTTGGTTACTTCTGCCGTTTCCCCACGCAATACAAATTCTCATACGTGCGGACAAACAATTGCCCATCCGAAGGAGCCAGCCCCGCCTTGATGTGCTCGCCCATTTCGTTTTTGGCAATCAGTTGAAACTTTGGACTGGCTGCCAGCACGAAGATTTCACCCCCCGTATTGCTGACGTACAAATGATCTCCCGCGCGGAGAATCGATCCCCACAGGTTGCCGCCCAGTCGTTCCTTCCAGACGGTCTTGCCGGTCTTCACTTCAATACATTCGGCAATTCCCGTCGCGTTGGAGACATAAAGATTCCCATCATGAACGACGCCGGTCCCGATGCGTTGCTGCGTCATGGGGACATGCCACAGCCGATGCGTCTCGGTCACGTCGCCGCGCCCGCCAATGCGGACGGCCATCATCGATTTCCGAAAACCGCTGGTGGCGATCAGCACGTTGTCGCCAACCAGCGTGTCGGGATAATTGCTCGGTCCTAACCCACTGCAGCGCCATCGTTCCTTTCCGGTCAGCGGATCGTATCCCTTCAATTCACCCGGCATCGATAATGCAAATTCATCGCGATCACCCACTCGATAAAACACCGGCGTCGACCACGAACCGTACAGCTTGTCGTTGTTGCCAACTTCCGGCGTGTCCCACACCGTTTTGCCCGTCTGCTTGTCGAGGGCAATAATGTGCGTCGGCTCTCCGGGGCCGCGGTGAGTGATTAACAGGTTGCGATAAAGCACGGGCGTCGTGGCCGGGCCGAACACATGGGTCAACTTGCCCAGATCTCGACTCCAAATCACTTTGCCGGACAGATCGCAGGCAACAACACCGGCCGACCCAAAACTGGCATACACCAGTTTGCCATCGGTTGTGGGCGAGCCGGAGCAAAACGGGTTGCCGCTGTGTGTCGTCTCCTTCTGGGGAAACGCCACACGATGCTGCCACAACAGTTTGCCCGTGTTTCGATCGAAGCAGATCAAACTCCGCGTCTTGCCGCCATTGACCTGGCAGGTGACAAAGACCTTTTCACCCCACACAATCGGCGTCGAGTTTCCGTTCCCCGGCAGCGGCACTTTCCAGGCGATATTCTCTGCGGGACCGAAAGTCACCGGCAGTTTCGACTCGTTGCTAACCCCGTCACCGGCCGGTCCACGCCACGCCGGCCAGTTCTCGGCAGTCGCCTTCGAAGAATACGAACACAGAACGAGTGCACAGGCAAACGCAATTCGATTCATCGTGTTCCGCTCCAATAATGTGCCAAGCCGTTCGACGGTTGCTCAAACAGACCAGATATCACTGACAGTCACCCCCTGAGCATACTGGTAGACGCATGGCCGGGCAAACAACCGGGCTTTTCCCGTTGAAATCATCCATTTTTCCGTTACGTTGAGATTTTCGCGGCCCCAGATTAGACTGGACGATTCCCCATCGTAGCGATACCCGAACCATTTGATTTTGGCCGGTGTCCGGGGATGAAGCCACCCTCCGCGATTTCCGGTTTTCCGTCACCTGTAATTTCCAAAGGTCCGAGGCGATGCGACACGTTCTGTCGGCATTGGTTACCAACCAGCCCGGTGTGCTGGCTCATATTTCCGGCATGTTGGCGTCGCGCGCGTTCAACATCGATAGCCTCGCAGTCGGCGAGACCGAAAACCCCGAGTTTTCGCGAATCACTTTCGTCGTCCGCGGCGATGACCGCGTCCTCGATCAGGTTCGCAAACAACTGGAAAAACTGGTCACCGTGGTTAAGGTGCTCGACTTTTCCAAGCAGAATTTCGTCGGTCGCGACCTGATGCTGATCAAGGTCAGCACCGAAGGTCAGGGAAGCCGGACCGAAGTCAAAGAGTTGACCGAAATCTTCCGCGGCAAAATTGTCGATGTGAGTTCGAGTCACGTGATGATCGAAATCTCCGGACCGGAAAGCAAAATCGAAGCCTTCATCGACGTCATGCGACCAATGGGAATTCTCGAACTGGTTCGCACCGGCCGAATCGCCATGCTGCGATCGGCCGAGGTAACCGTCGATATGGCCGAAGCCCGCCCGCTGGCAGAGAAGCCATAACACATCAGAAACTATAACGGAGCGCTCCGCTCCAAAACACTTCGCGTCGCGACTGACCGCGAACGCATTTTGACAACTGACTTCAGACCCCCGAAAGAGAATCATGGCTGCCAAGATTTATTACGAAGACGATGCCGACCTGTCGCTGTTGAAAGACAAGACGATTGCCATTTTAGGTTACGGCAGCCAGGGCCACGCCCAGGCACAAAACCTCCGCGACAGCGGTTTGAATGTCATCGTCGGCCAGCGCAAAGGAAGTGCGAATTACGATCTGGCTGTCAGCCACGGTTTCGAACCGGTGCCGATTGACGAAGCTACCAAGCAGGGCGATCTGATCAACATGCTGCTGCCCGACGAAGTGCAGGGCGATCTTTACAAAAGCGACGTGCGGCCGAATCTCGATCAGGGCAACCTGCTGATGTGTTCGCACGGCTTCAACATCCACTTCCAGCAGGTCACTCCGCCGGAAGGCGTCGATGCCGCGCTGGTCGCGCCGAAAGGACCGGGGCATCTGGTTCGTAGCGAATACGAAAAGGGCGGCGGCGTTCCCTCGCTGATCGCCATGAGCGACGGAGCTTCCGAAAGCTCACGTCAGTTGGCGCTCGCCTATTCCAAAGGCATCGGCGGCACACGCGGCGGTGTCATCGAAACCACGTTTGCCGAAGAGACCGAGACCGACCTGTTCGGCGAACAGGTCGTCCTCTGCGGCGGCGTGAGCGCACTGGTGAAGGCGGCATTTGAAACGCTGGTCGAAGCGGGATACCAACCCGAAATGGCCTACTTCGAGTGCATGCACGAACTGAAACTGATCGTCGATCTGTTCTATCAAGGCGGCCTGAACTACATGCGGTACAGCGTGTCGAACACAGCCGAATACGGCGATTACACCCGCGGCCCGCGCATCGTCACCGACGAGACGAAAGCGGAAATGAAGAAGATTCTCACCGAAATCCAGGAAGGTGATTTCGCCCGCCAATGGATTCTGGAGAACAAGGCCAACCAGGCCGGCTTCAAAGCCATCCGCCGCCGCGAACGCGAACACAAACTCGAAAAAATCGGCCGCGAATTACGCAGCATGATGACTTGGATTGATGTGAAAGAGGTGTGATTGTTCGTAACGCCGCGTGATATTAAGCGGGGCGTGCAAGGTAAACACGAGTTATTCCTCAATTAGAAAACATGCCCCGTAACTTCGATCAACCGCTGATCAATCCAACATGGGATGAAGTACTCGAACGCGAACCGTTGATGGGATTCTCTCATTACCTATCCGGCCGCGCTAACGTACTCCTCTCAGTCGCGGACGAAATCGTCGAAAACCTAGACGCCGGTTTTTCTACTGATTGCGTTGACGGTCGTCGGGTTGGCCGCGCTGATTTGCTGATGTGGCTTTGGATACTTGGTGCATACGAAGTCGTACGAACAATGTGTCAGGCCAAAACGTGCTTCTCAGAAAACGCACTGGCAAAACTGCATGGACTTAAGAAAGCGTTGTCCGACGTCCGGATGCCCGCGGCGAAGATGGAAAAACACGGAAAGAACAAGCCCGTTACGTCGAATCGCAGTCCAACTGGTTGGGATGTGGAAAACAAAGATTTGTTGGTAAACGATCCGGAAGCACAGCCTGACATTTCGGCGCGACAGTTGCTGTCGCAATTCGATCAAGTGTTCTCGACAATTAAAAAAGATGATATCCTCGCCCACCACGAAGACTCGTACGGGGACTAACAAATAGCGGAGTGGCTGGGGTCGAAGCGACGTTTTCGGAGCGTAGCCCCCAGAACGAGCGCTCGCTGGGGGCTCGAAGACTCTACCCCAGGCACCCTTTCACTGAATGCGGCGGGTGGGGATGGTTTCTGGACTTTGCTTTTGAAGAACCACGGATAGCACGGATTAAGAAGAACCGTCGCTGCAAGTTTTATCCGTGCTCATCCGCGTAATCCGTGGTAAAATCCCTCCGTTCTCGTGGGTCAACGGACAACGTGGCTGAAGAGAACAGTAGGGCGGGCTGTGCCGGACGAGGGAACATATTCGACGTTCAATCCGAGTTGCGTCCGGCACAATCGGACGGACATCCCTGAGTTGGCTGTTGCCGACCGAAACCCCCAGAGGTCCACAATGCAGACCCCAAAACGACGCATGACGACAGCGGCCCTTTTGTGCATGTTTTTGTTCGGTTGCTCTGACAGTCAGACGGGCGGAACGGCCACGCGGATTGAAGTACGAGATGGCGTGGCGTTGTGTATTTATGAGCCAAGCAAGAAGGAATACAAACTGGGCACGGTCAACAACGACCAGGTAACGTTGTACGCGACCTATGGAGGCGTCACGGTTTCATTGAATGACCTCGAAGAAACCGTCTCGTCGATTGCCGAAAATCGTGCAGAGGGCGACAACACGATTAAGCGAGATGAGCAGCTTGAATTATTCAACGCATTGATGTCCCAACAATTGCCGGGAATCTGGCGCGTCGAACATGTCGAGGTTGACGGTAAGCAACAGGCCGTGCGCGAAGACGATCCCATTTTCCTTGTCATCCGGTCGGACAAAACATTTCGAATCATCAAGAAGGGCAGAAAGCCCGCCGGTCTCTGGACTCTGCTTCCGGGAAGCAAACTCGCCCTGAATGCGACAAATGAGCCTGCCAAGACAGCGAAAATGCGCCGACAGCCCGGTGACAAGCTCGAACTGATTATGACCGATGACGGAAGTCAGGTTTTGCTGAGATACGTACGAACGGACCTCACCGTTGAGCCAAAAGCTGTGGACGAGTGAAGGTTTGTCGTGACCCGATTTATCGCCCCTTTTTTAATCGAACAAGGGCGATGCGGCAGGAAGCGACCGAACCGCATGAATGCGGTCACTACGAACCCTCTTTTGGTTCTCGATGACTCTTGACGTCCATTGCGTAACTGGCGTTAAGGCGGTCAGAATTCACCAGAACTTGTGATCCAACGACCGGCGGAATTCGTTGGCAGCAAATGTTCGGCAGGAATCAAATAGGATGACGTGAATGTGGTGGAGTGTTGAAAAATCTGTCGCCAAGGCGTTTGGCATCTTGTGGATGACGGCGCTGGGGGGATTCCTCGGCGCGAATTTGGCGGGCGTGATCGGCGCGTCCTTCTTCGTGCCTGAGAACAAGGCCGTTTATGTCCAACCGTGGGTTCACGGTGGGTGGTGCGTTGGCGCGCTCCTCGCACTCGGCGGTGCGGTTGCTGGGAAACTCCGTATGCAGAGCGGGTCTGGATTTTCGTTTCGGAAGAAGAACGCTGGCACAGACGAGCCACCCTCTGACGAGAACGCACTGGAAGCACCCGCCGCGCACGAGAGCGTCGAGGAGACTTCCAAGCAGAGTAGCGTACTCAGCGCTGCCGGTGGCTTGGGACTGATCGGTGGATTCGTTGAGATGGTTTTCGGGTGCAGTTTGCTGGTGTTCTGGTTTTCTCTGGCGAGCAGCCCGTTCGCTCCAGGCGGTTGGGCCTCGTCGGTGGAGGTCAAACGGGAGCGAGTCAACCAGAGCCAGAGCGCGCAGCCGGTCGCGACGACCGATCATCCCGTCGCGTTGTACCTTGTGCTTGTTCCAGCCGCTATTGGATTGACGACGGGAGTGGTTGGGGGCGGGATTGGCGCGGCGTTTGGCAAGGTGCAAGACGGTTAGGACCGTTCGAGAAATTAATGTCGCTCAGAAAGCCGTGATTTGTTAGGAGTGCCATCCAGCAAATTGTTTACGAATGATCCAGGGAGGCCAAGGATGGCTATTGCGGCATTTGAGCGATTCGAT
>CAUZOL010000293.1:0-8858 GCA_963581435.1 Planctomycetota bacterium | reverse complement strand
GCACCTTCTGGTGGGTCAGCCAGGTCGGCATGCTGGCGGGAACTTGTGTGTTCGTGTTTGCGGGTTCAACGATCCCGTCAATTGGTCAAATCGTTGATCGATCACAACTTCGCACTGATGAGATTCAAGGTTGGCCCGAATTCATGGACAAGTTGCGTCCGACCACCGGCGGTGGTGCAGACGATCCGGCACGTCGAATATGGGATTTACTTCCCAACGATGCACGACAGGTGATCGCAACGAATTCGTCGTGGAGGGAACTCCAAGACCACGAGAAGGATGATGAGAAAGCCATCCTGCTTCGCGGCTTGAATGAACTAATGAGATCTCAGAATCTGGGTCGGGAAAAGCCCTCTCAGGACGATAAGTTGAAACCTCAGGAACTCTCCGAACTCAACCGCAGGCTGCTCGAACAAGCGTTCCCCGACCACATTTTACAGCCACAACCAATTCTGCCCTTGGAGTTGTTTGTTGCGTTCACTCTGCTCGGCGTGTTTCCTCTCATCGTCAAAAAGCTCATGTCCCGCTTTCGACCTCCGTCGCCCGAGCAATTCACCTGACCGGCGATCTTCGTCGAGCCGCAGATCTGGAGTATGGAAAAGTGACTGACACGATTGCCGATTCACCTGACGCCGTCGAAGTGCTGCCCGCCGACGAGTTCAACCGGACGCTCGTTTCACAGGTCCATCCGCCCGATTGGACAAACCCGACGCCCAAGGGACGTTACAATCTGGTGGTAATTGGCGCTGGGACAGCCGGGCTGGTCACCGCGGCCGGCGCAGCCGGACTGGGAGCAAACGTTGCCCTCATTGAAAAGCACCTGATGGGGGGCGACTGCCTCAACGTCGGCTGCGTTCCTTCAAAGGCCCTCATTCGTGCGGCTCGCGCCGTGGCCGCCGTTCGCGATGCTGGACAATTTGGCGTCGAAGTCCCCGACGGAGTGAAAGTCAATTTTGCCAATATCATGGAGCGGATGCGGTGTTTACGGGCGGGAATCAGCCATCACGACTCGGCCGCGCGATTTCGCGATTTGGGCATCGACGTGTTCATTGGCGGCGGCCGCTTTTCCGGTCCCGATACGATAGACGTTGGCGGCCAAACGCTGCAGTTCAAACGTGCGGTCATCGCGACCGGCGCTCGCGCATCGGCTCCGCCTATTCCCGGTCTCGATCAGGTCGATTATCTCACCAACGAAACCGTCTTTTCACTGACCGAATTGCCGGCAAAGCTCGGGGTCATCGGTGCCGGCCCAATCGGTTGCGAATTGGCGCAGTCGTTCGCCCGCTTTGGTTCAGAAGTGTATCTCGTTGAATCGACGCACGGCATTTTGCCACGCGAAGACAGTGACGCTGCTGAGATTGTGAAAGAGTCGCTGTTGCGGGACGGCGTTAAGTTGTTGTGCTGCGGCAGGAAAACAGAAGTGAGCCGCGCGGACAATGGCATTCGCCTGAAGCTGGAATCACACGATGAAAATTACGACGTCGTGGTCGATCAACTGCTGGTTGCAGCCGGCCGGTCGCCGAACGTGGGAGGATTGGGCCTCGAAAGCGTGGGAGTTGAATACGACGCGAAGATCGGGGTGACGGTCGATGACCGTTTGCGAACCACGAACCGTCGCATCTTTGCGGCGGGCGATATTTGCTCGAAGTTCCAATTTACGCACACAGCCGATTTTCAGGCGAGGATCGTCATTCAGAATGCACTGTTTATGGGCCGCGCCAAATCGAGCGGACTAACGATTCCATGGTGCACATATACCGAACCGGAAATCGCGCACGTTGGTCTATACGAAGCCGAAGCACGCGAGCAAGGGTTGTCGATCACGACGTTCGTGCAGCCGTTGGCCGAAGTGGACCGGGCCATTCTGGATGGCGAAACGGACGGCTTCGTCAAGGTTCACGTGAAGGAGGGAACCGATCAAATTGTCGGCGCGACAATTGTGGCCGCACATGCGGGAGACATGATTTCTGAAATCACGCTGGCGATGGTGGGCAAACTTGGACTGAAACGGATTGGAAGCGCGATCCACCCGTATCCCACACAGGCCGAAGCAGTCCGCAAGTTGGGCGATCTCTACAGCCGCACGCGACTGACTCCGTTTGTCAAATCGATGTTCAAGAAGTGGTTGTCCCGGACGAGATGAAAACCCAAAGCCCACGGTTTGCAGCCCGTGGGATTAGAATGGTTCGTACTCTTTGGGAAACTGAATCAACAACCGACGTTTTTCCTGTTCCCAACAGTGCATCCAGCCCAGCTTTTCGAACACGTCGCGTCGCTTTTTGATGTACCAGTAATTTGGTTCTGAGGTGGGGATGTACTTGTTGAGTAACTGCAGCGCGTTGCCGTACCGTTCTTGCCGCCGCTCGCGACGAATGTGTAGCAGCACGTACTCGCGGGCCGTCGTATCGACCCAACGGGCCAATTCAGCGAAGTTCTCCGCAAACGCTTTATCGTGTGCCTGCTGATCTTCGATGGGATGTTTTACGATGACATCGGGCAGTTCCATGTAACCCAGGGCGCGCCCCTTGCGGTACAGCGTATCGACGAGGATCGTCTTCCGGTCGTTCATCTTCTTTCGCAACTGAACGGCCTTTGTATCCCCCGGATTCACATTCGTGCCGAAGTGGGCCGCCAATTCCTTCGGGTGAAGTTGTGCGATGACAGCGTCGGCCGCTGTAACAACCTTTGGGAGGTGCTGCTTGCGGCTCTTGGTCT
The DNA here is from genome assembly GCA_963581435.1 of Planctomycetota bacterium. Lineage (GTDB taxonomy): Bacteria > Planctomycetota > Planctomycetia > Planctomycetales > Planctomycetaceae > JABISG01. The sequence continues at coordinate 6,143 of CAUZOL010000293.1, read as the reverse complement.
GATCGAGACGGTGTAATTGTGCGACCAGCGTCGGCAAATGTTCGGGGTGTTCCTTCAAGATCCGTTCTGCCAATCGATTGAACTTTGCATCACCGGAGGCGGTGACGAGGCTCTTGAGTTTGGCGATGCGGTACGCGGTTTCGTCGGCGGGCAACTTGGGCGAATCCGCGCTGCCGTCGCGGGATTTGCCGTCACCGCGATTGGGGATCACGTACTGCACAGGAAAGCCGCCCGGTCGTTGGCCGCTTTGACGGCGACCGTCGCGGGCAGTCCCATAGGTGACGGTTCCCAGCAGGATATCTCCCCCGGCTGCGCCGGTGGGCAACGAGACAGAAGCAGGAACACCCACCCACAGCGAAACGCGTTCGCCGCGTTCGAGTAACTGCGACGAAAATCTTCCACCGTGACGTGCTGCCGCTGCGCGCGAAGCGTAAACACCCAACGAGACCGGACTCGACAGCGGACGATCGAGTGTCAGCAATGCCTTTTTCATCGTTTCGAGCTTCGCCACGTCATCGTGACGTAATTGCAGCTTCAAAACATGTTTTCCCTGCCGGAGCTTGACCGAACCGGGGAAAATGTCATCAGTTGTTATACGGCGTTTGTTGGCATCGAAAATCGACCAGAGTTGCGTGCCGAACGACGAATCGTACAGCAGGTCATCGTTCAACGAAAAATGTGGTGAGACCGTGCCGGACTTGGCTTGCGAAAAGTTGTAGGTCAATTCCAACACGTAAAGATGTCGCCCGTTGGGCAACACGTCGCGACCCGGAGCGAGCGGTTTTATGACCGCCGTCGTTGGACTTCGCGTGGTGCGATGTTTGGTTAGTTTCGTCGTGGGGGCGATCTGCTGGCGATACAATGGGGCGGCGATGCTGACGTTGACGGTCGGCTCTGCCGCGCTCAATGTCAGCGAGTTGTCGTCGGGAAGGATGCCGTGAAATGTCAATTCGTAATCCAACTCCGACGGTCCCAGACTCGACCAGTATTGGGCCAGACAGACTTCGAGCGTACGTCCTGCCATTACCGGGAGAACGTGCACGTTTTCTTCGCCGCCCTTCATTGAAACGTACCGCCGATTCTCGGTTGATCGGTACGAGCGACCCGGAACGGTTTGCAATGTATGCACCACGTACGTCCGCTGTTCGCCGGAATCTGTCAGCGAGTGCAATTTCAATGTGGCCCAGGTTGCGCCGGCGGGGACGGCAACAAAGTGGCGTTCCACTTGCCCCGGCTGAAACGTCGTCTTGCCCGAAAACCGCGCTCCGTCGCCGCTTTCAGATTTCTCCGGTACCGTTACGGTGATCGGAAATCGAAACATGGAGCCACGATCCGGTGTGTCGGCATCGTAACCGCAAACTTCGGCGAAGTGCGCGCCGGGCGACAACTCACTCGGGTCAACATGCACGGAGAATGTCCCCCCGCCTTGCGTCAGCAGAAGAAATTGCCCGGTGGTCACCCATTCCGCAGTCGATTGGATTGCGAGCCGCAGTTGAAAGCCGACCTTGTTACGGTTGTTCGCTCCTTCCGGAAAGACGGGGCGAACGCGCACGGTCGTCTCGGTGGGCCGATCAACTTCGTGTGGCTCGCGAAGATAAACTCCTCTCGCACGGCTTCGATTCGCAAGTCGGGCTTCGATTGGCAGCAATTCACCAACAGCTGCTGCATGGTGAGTCAGATGATCGAATGCACGATCGATCTGCACCAACCCCGGCCCTTGTGCGAAGACATCGGCCGCGTCAATCCGGCGGGCCGTGTTCTTTAGGGCGCGACGGACACTGTAGGGCGAATAGGCCGTACCATTTGCTTTCATGCCGGAGAGCAGCAGCGCCACCGAGCCACAGGCGTTCGGCGACGCCATCGACGTGCCGTTCATCCGCATGCTGCCTTGCAAGGTCCATCCTGGAACCGGCGAAATTGCACCGCCGGGGGCGAAGAGATCGACTCCCAGGTCACCGTCGAACGTTGGGCCGCGCGACGTCCAGGTATAGGGCATGCCGGGTAGCTGTTTGCGGAGTGTGTATTCGGCGGCCATCATCTCTGGCGAGACGTAAGCGCCAACGCCGATGATGGCCGACGTCGTTCCGCCAGGTGCACCGACGGTCGATAACGCAGGTCCCGCATTCCCCGCACTGGCGACGAAGATCACGCCATGCTTATCGACCAGTTCAGCAAACAATTCCACCAGTCGCCCGCGATTGGGTGTACTCGTCGGCTCGCCGTAACTCATGTTTATCAGGTCGCAACGATTCTCGATGACTGCCTTCAGCCCTCGTACGAGACCGGCACCGGTCTCCATTCCACCCAGCCGAGAATCGCCGATCTTGACCGATACGATTTGCGCTCCGGGAGCGATGCCGTTTTGCTCGGGCTTGTTCGGGAAATGACCGGCGGTGATGCCGGCGACGTGTGTGCCGTGCGCGCCCGATTCGCAGACGATGGAAAGCCGTTTGCCCTCGTCGAAAATATTGACGGAAAAATTCAACAGCGATTCGCCATCGAAGGTCGCAAACTGACGTTCGGCGCGGAAGTTCGTCAGCAATTCCTCTTCCGCCAGATCCCCGTCCTCGTCGGTATCGACCGCCGCCCGCCAGGCAGCGCCGTCGTAGAACACCAGGCAATCGAATAACGGACCGGGATCGTCGTATTGTTGCGCGACGACTTTCAGTTGCGTCAAGCGAGTTTCCAGGTCGGCGCGGGCCTTCTTTTTCTCGGCCGTTGGTTTGGGATGTTTCAGGTTCCACCCCGACAATTGGCTGCGAAGTGCCTCCTCAGTTTTTCGGTGTGCCTCGTCCCAGCCTTTGCGTCGTTCACGCTTCATTCGCGAAACCAGCGGGCCGGGAAAAAGGTCGTAAGCCGATTTTAGCCCCAAATGAAATTGTCCGCTGGGATTCGCCCAGGCAGGTGAAAGTTTCAACGTGCGACCGGTTAGTCCCTGCAGTTGATGATTCGCCGCTTCACGCACCGTCGAAGTCTCGACATCGCCGCTGCCGGTTCCGTCGATCACATCGATGATTTTCGGTTTGCCGTCGGTCGTCGTTTGAAGTCCAGCGGCACCAGGATCGACGCCGGTGTCGAAGATGGCGACGACGACACCGCGGCCATCGAATTCCGGGTGTTGCTTCAGAAATCGCAGTGCGCCGACTTCCTGCTTCGGCATGATGCCGACGTGAGGAAACGGCGCGACATCGGCGGTCATTGCCAGCGATACCACCGTAGCTGTCAGTAGCAGAACCAACGCCGACACTCGGAGAAAACGAATCCGGGACATCGGGCGCGGGCGGGGGGTCGGTATCATTTGAAACGGATGATCGTCTGGCATGGGTGTTCACACGAGAGAGTGATTGCGGTGGGTTACAGAGGGAGTCGGGCCAAGTATTCATTCTACGGTCAGCCAGAAACGACTTGCAACGACCGGCGAGCGAGAGAGGGGCTGAACGGCACGTGGACGAAAACCCTTGCTTGCGCGGCGGGCTGGTACTCGCGGGATCTTATAAGTTGAGTTCGTCTGAAAGCCGACTTGGATCGGCTTACCGTAGGGATGCATCGCTGCGGTCGGATTGTTATCATCGGTGCGATACCAACCGGGAGATTGCTTACGTGTCGATCTCCGATATCAATTTGTTGTTTGAATCGAGGGGAACATGAAAGGCATGACACTGCCGATCGTTTTTGCCGTCGCGACGGCGATTTTTTGGGGAATGTACGGCCCGGCGTTGGGCAATGCCCGCAGCTCAGCACATCCACCGGAGTGGAGCGCATTCAAGCCGTACGTTTTTATCGGCCTTGCCTACCTCATCTTCGGCTGCCTGGGCGGCCTGGGCGGCATGGCGATGTTCAAGGACTCGTTCTCGTTTACCGGCAAGTATTCACCTGCGGCAACATGGGGATTTGTGGCTGGCACGCTCGGAGCACTCGGCGCGCTCACGCTAACGTTTGCCATGGTGAAGGCCAAGGGCAACGCCGCTTTGGTGATGCCGATCGTCTTCGGCGGAGCGACGACCGTCTCGGCCATCGTTGGTGTTTTGAAGCTCCGTGGCACTGCCGAAATCAATCCGCTGTTGTGGGTCGGCATGGCGTTGGTCATCGGTGGTCTCGTACTTGTCGCTCGGTTTACACCGCACCCGCATCCGGCGAAGCCTTCGGCTGACAAACAGGCAACGGTGCACGCTCCCGAGCAACCAGCCGCTACACCATCGGAATCGTCTGGTTGAATTTCCGGCCGCTCATCGCCGAATTCATTGCGGCACTGTAAGCCACTCAATTTTCGTCTGTTTGCGCTGCTGGGCGACCAAGCGGGTCCATTGCTGTTGCGCCAAGGCGTTGTAAACCAGCGGGCGGACGTCTTCCAAACTCAGTTGGCCAGGGCGACGGTCGGTGACGGTCAGAAGATGCAGGCCAAACCGTGTGCGGACTGGTTCGCTAACCTCGCCTGACTTTAATGGAAACGCCGCTCGCGAGAACTCGATAAGCATCTTCCCGCGGTAGGGAAAGAAGCCGACATCGCCGCCCCGTTTGGCGCTGGGCGCTGCGGAATACTCTTTGGCCGCATTGGCAAAGATAAGTTTCTTGTCGAGGATTGTCTGGCGAATACGACGCAGTTCTTCATCGGCACGCTTGAGGGTTGCTGCATCGGCGTCGGCTGGGACCTTGAGGAAGATCTGGCTGGCGCGAATCTCAGTGCCGTCAAACTCCTGGCGGTGTTTCTTGTAGAAATCACGAAGTTGGCCGTTCGTCACGACACGGCGAACGAAAATCTGCCAGGCAAGTGGCAGGGCCACCTCAGATCGCAACCGAGCGTCATCGAAACCGAGTTTCGTCAGTACGGCCTGAGGTTCGTCGCCCCCCGCGCGAATTAACTCGTGAATGCGGGCGACCTGTGCATCGATTTCCGCTGCGACCGGCGTTGCCCGTTGTTTCTTTAAGTAAGAACGCATCAGGCGGCGATCGATGAGTTGTCCGAGCAGCCGTTTGCGGGCTGCCGGCCGGGCTTCTTGTGGCACGCTGTGAGAAATCGCCAGGAATTCAAGGTCGCTGGCAGCGATGGGCGAGCCGCCAACCGTCACCAGCACAGCGTCTGACGACTGTTGGGTGACGAAAAACTGGTCCGCGTCGGGAGTGTGGGCCATCACGACATTCAGACTCAGGACAACAACCACCGAGATCATGAGTCGCATTGATACCAACCTGTATGTCATGTTCTTGTTGTGATTGGGAGAAAGCGACCGGCTGCCGGCGGCTGAACATCTTCGGCAAACTTGCCGCGTGTTGCTCGCCTATCATAAACGCGTTGCAGAATGCGCGTCAGACCAATCGTGCCGATTTCAACCGAAACTCTGAAACCTGGATGGTCCACGTTCTAGTGAACTCTGGAACAAGTTTATCGATGATTACTGTATGCCGATCGCTGGCACGAGTTGACAATCGGCGTCGTCAATTTGACCATCGGTTCCACTCTCATCGATCAACGTGGAACGCGCAACGTGCCGATCCACGCGGAGTTCCAGTTTCTTGACGGCTCGTTGCTGCTTGCGGTTTGCCGCACCTGCTTGACGCCGTTTGGCCAGATGTCCCAGTCCGAAGTACGACACGAATCCGAAAACGCCCAACATGAACAGGCACATCCGCATTGTTGGATTGGGGGCTTTGCCGGCCGCACTGCCGATCAGAAAGGCGCTGATGATCAAAATCGAACTGTGGCTGACCACTGCGCCTTTGGAATCGCGTTTTTTCTGATTCCTGGATTTGGATTGCCGCATGTCTTCGTTTCCTGTGGATTGAGCCTATGGGGCGACTCCTGGACGGAATTCCCGCACGCGGGAACGTCGTCGCTCAGTCCTTCCTGAAAACGTACCTCGGAAATGTCACCCTGTCAAAAAAGCGATCCCAAAGTCGTCGTGCCGGTACTGGAAATCGATCCATCGAAGTGCGGTAGCGCTCGCATCAAGGACAAGTGTCGGACACAATCTGCCGATAGAATTGGCGTAATCGGCAATACTGAATCGATCGATCCGCTCCGCAGAGGTATTGTCAAAACTTGTGTTCTTGAAGAGTTGAGAAAAAGCGGGGTATCCTGCTGAGGTAACCACACTTCAGCGGCCCGATAGGGGCACAAGGACACGCCATGAGCAAGATTACTACAG
>CAUZOL010000292.1:0-8892 GCA_963581435.1 Planctomycetota bacterium | reverse complement strand
GGTGTCTCGCGAAGTCCCTCGCTTACGCTTCGGGTTACGATTCAGTGCATGTTTTCAAGGCATTCAGATTCAATTCAACGACAAGGTTTTAACATCTCCCATGCTTTCGCCCGTCGTTCTCCCCGATCTTGGCACGGAGACTGAGATTCGCATCAGCTCGTGGCTGGTCGATCTTGGCGATTACGTCGAAGCGGGTGATCGGGTTGCCGAAGTGCTGATGCGCGGGATCACGTTCGACGTCGCGGCCTCTGCCGCGGGAATTCTCACGGAGATCGTCAAGCCGCTGGACGCCGTCGTCCGCGCTGGTGATACTCTGGGCTGGATTGAGCTGCACAGTCAAACGATCGATAATCGCCAGCCGGGGGAGGACATCGCATGATCTGGGAAAAGATCCGCGGACATTCCCGACAGGTCGAAATGTTTCGGCAATCGATCGGCCGTGGACGGCTGGCACATGCCTACCTGTTTGTCGGCCTCGATGGCATCGGCAAACGCATGTTCGCCCACGCGCTGGCACAATGCCTCTTCTGCACGCGATTCGACGACGGCCAGTTGGAAGCTTGCGGCGAGTGTTCGAGTTGCCGCCAGATGATGGCCGGCAGCCATCCGGATTATCTCACCGTGGGCGTACCGGCCGGAAAGAAAGATCTGCCGATCGAACTGATCGCCGGGTCGAATGAACGACGCGGCCGAGAAGGATTGTGTTACGAGTTGTCGCTCAGTCCGATGTCGGCAAATCGGAAGGTCGCCGTCATTGACGATGTCAATCGGATGAACGACGCCAGTGCCAACGCATTGCTGAAAACGCTGGAAGAACCGCCGGCCGATTCGGCGCTCATTCTGATCGCAACCGATACCGACAGTCTGCTCCCCACAATTCGTTCCCGCTGCCAGCTGGTGCGGTTTGCCCCACTACCGACCGAGGATCTCGCTGAACTAATTCTCGATTTGGAAATCTCCGAAAATCGCAACGAAGCTGAGACGATGGCCGCGCTGTCGGACGGTAGTCTGTTTGTTGCCAAACAGTTGGCCGACCCGGAACTGCGGCAGTTGCGAACAACGCTGTACGATTCGCTCGCAAGCACCGAATTCGACAGCCTCGCGATTTCCGAAGAGTTACTTGCGGGACTCGATCGGCTTGGCGGCGATGCACAGAATCGGCGGAGCAACGCGATTTGGCTAATTCAATTTTGCACGACGTTTTTCAGTGCTGCCGTGAGATTCCTGTCTGAGAGTGACGCGAACGCATCGATACCGCAGGTCGAAAAGCTCGGCCGACGGCTTCTTCCCGCATCAGAGGAAGATATTGAACTGCTGATGGAGTTATTCGACCGATCAGCACTTGCGGCTGAACAAATTGGTCGTATGACACCCGTCCCGCTCAGCCTGCAGGCGCTGTTCGACGATCTTGGACGCATGCTACGCGGCAGAACGCGGAACTGAGTTTCACTTGGCGCGTTACGGCCTATCTGCTCTATAATGCTTCTATCATCAACAGCGACTTGTTACAGCGGTTCCGACAGGTCGCGTTTCAGGAAATTAGAAGAATGCATTACATCGTCCGCTACGGCACCATGCGCCGCGTTGCGGAGTTCTCGGTTAAGAGTAACGACGAGTATCGACGCGATAGCGCGGTTATTATTCGTAGCGATCGCGGCGTGGAATGGGGGGCGATACTTTGCCCCGCCGGCGAGCGAACGCGCGAGTATCTCAAACAGAAACAGCCCACAGGGCGGATTCTGCGCGCGGCTTCGGACGACGATTACGAAAAACACGAAGAAGTTCAGCAGATGGAGCGCAGCGATTTCGATGGCTGCCGCAAAATGATCCAGGAACACAAACTGCAGATGCAACTGGTCGATGTCGAACGACTCTTCGGCGGCGAACGGATTGTGTTCTATTACCTGTCGGAAAAACGGGTCGATTTTCGCACGTTGGTCAAGGCATTGGCCAAGGAGTTTCGCACGCGAATCGAAATGCGGCAAATTGGAGTCCGCGACGAAGCCAAGCTGCTGGCCGACTACGGCGACTGCGGGAAGCCCGTCTGCTGCAATACGCATCTCAAAGAGATGCCGCCAGTCGCGATGAAAATGGCCAAGATTCAAAAGGCATCGCTCGATCCGAACAAGATTTCCGGCCGCTGCGGTCGGCTCAAATGTTGCCTGCGTTACGAATACGACACATACGTCGCCTACCGCCGCGAACTGCCGCGGGTCGGCGCGACGGTGGTGACTCAAGAGGGGCAAGGCAAAGTGCTGGCGCAGGAGATTCTGGCACGCAAGCTGTTGATTCAATTTGAAGACTCAAGGCGGATAATGACCGACGAGCAAGACATATTGACCGTCGTCAGCGGATCGGGGAAATCGTAAAGAGACGACGCAAGATCGAATCGAAGCGGCCCACACCTGTCGGTGAGCCGACGGTTGTTGTATAGTGGTATATTAGCGTGCCGAGTGGTGCGAGAATTTCAATTGCACGTTCATTTGAGGATTGATTTGCCGTAATGACTGCCACGAGCGAACACCCCTCTCAACACTTGAGATATCACAAAAACGCCTATCAGTTCGTCTTTCAGGCGTTGCAATACACGCAGGAACGCCTGGACCGCCAACGCAAGACGTTTGAGGCTGACGAAGATGCTGCGCACATTTCCGGGCAGGAATTGTTGAGCGGTATTCGCGATCTGGCATTGGAGCAATTCGGAATGCTCGCCAGAACCGTCTTCCAACGGTGGGGCATTCGCGCCACCGAAGATTTCGGCCGCATCGTGTTCGAGTTGGTTGAACGCGGCGAGATGCGCAAGACCGATCGTGATCGGCTGAGTGATTTTTGCGACGTCTTCGATTTCGAGGAAGCCTTCGACCACAACTACACCATTGATACCAGCGCAGCATTCTGATCGCTGCAGTCTTGATCGTTGAAGTCTTGATCGTTGAAGTCTTGATCGCTGAAGTCTTGATCGCTGAAGTCTTGATCGCTGAAGTCTTGATCGCTGGAGTTTCTCAAAACCCCTCTCCCTTTGGGAGAGGGGCAGCTTCAAAGCCGAAGGCGATTGAAGCAGGGTGAGGGTGGCCTTCGAAAGGCATGCTGGCTTGGCTCGCAGTAAGAAGAAACCCAAAAGAAAATCGCCGAGCGCCGCGGTTGAGCCGACATCTAAAGAGTCGGAAGCAACTCCCGCAGCCGCCCAGAGTCCTCCGGCATCGCCCGGCCGAATGAAATTGGCCGCTGCAGTTGCCGCCGTCTGGATCGCTGCCCTCGCAGGACTGGCGTTTTCGACCGCGAACGAGCCGATGCTCAACCGCGTGCAAATCGAGCAGGCCGATCTGATCGTCACAGCCAAAGTCGTACACGTTCAGCAGGGGACGGTCACCATCGAAAAGGCATGGAAACCCACCCGCGCAGACGAACCGGTCATCGTCCGCGATCTCACCAAAACCAAGGCCCGCAGCGGTTCAACGTACATCCTGCCGTTAACCTCCACCGGCGGCAACACCTACGAAATCACCCGCCCCGCCCTACGCCGCAACCGCGACACCGATTCCGAACAACAACGCCCACCCCGCATCTACACTGCGACGGACGATGCGGTTGAGCAACTGCGCGAGATGCTGGGTAACTGAATTGCGAATCGGATTGGGTGGCTGAGATCGCAGCGCAGCGAAGCCCCCAGTCGAGCGTTTCACTTCTACCGATTGTCCGTCGAATCGCTGCTTTCGATGTTGATACGAGGCGGCAACGAGAAAATCGGACAGGTATCGTCTGGGGCTCCCGTTGGTCGATCCCAGCCCGGCCCGCCGACTGCGACATCGTTGCGACTTCAGTCAAACGGGCGTACACTGGTCGGCTGTGCCAATCACCGTTTTGGGAATCGGAATCAGATGCCTGCTGCCGACGAACACGGTCTAATCGGCCAGACGTTGTCAGAGCGCTACCGCGTCAACGCCAAGCTCGGCGAAGGCGGGATGGGGAGCGTCTACGAAGCGACGGATGTCAAACTAAGCACCAAAGTGGTCATAAAGACTCCGCACGCAGCCTTAATTAAGGATGCGAAATTCGCCGAACGGTTTCGTCGTGAGATTCGTTCCCTTGTCCAGATGGCGCATCCGCACATCGTCAAAGTGACGGATGTTGATGTTCACGACGGTGTGCCTTTTCTGGTCATGCAACATCTACCCGGCGGCAGCCTGGAGGACCGGCAGCGCCCTTGTGTGCCGAACGAGATTCTCGAATGGCTCGGCGACATAGCCGATGCGCTGGATTTCATGCACCAGAGAGGCCTCATCCATCGAGATGTTAAGCCTGCCAACATTCTGCTTGATGACTCGGGCCGCGCTTTCCTGGGGGACTTTGGAATTGCCAAGGCCGTTGCCGCTGGTGACGAATCAGATCAGAAAGAGTTAACCGGTACTGCGGCGATGGTGGGAACGGGCGAGTTCATGGCCCCGGAAATGCTGATGCCCGACCTCTACAGCGACGAGTACAACGAGCGCGTCGATCAATACGCACTCGCAGTCACCGTGTATGAAATGCTTGCCGGCCGCCCACCGTTCCGTGGCGACACAATCGCAACAGTTGCAGTGAAGATGGCGCGCACGAAGGCACCATTGCTCCACGAACTGAATCCGGAAATATCAGAGGGATTATCGCAGGCGGTCGCTCGGGGTTTATCGAGGAAGCCGGATCGACGGTATCCCGATTGCCGTGCATTTGCTGAAGCCGTCTCCATTGCAATCACGTCGGGGACAGGACGAACCACTGTGGTCGGTGAAAAGGCATCGACTGGGCAAGAGCGGCCAACCTCACCGAAAACGAAACCGCCGAAAAAACGCCGTGTCACATCAGCGGCACCCACAACGAAAGAAAAACGTTCGAGCCGTCGCAGGACAATGGTCGCAGATGAGTCAGCCGATTTGCACGAGTCGCCTGCATTTGGCGGTGACAGCCAGACCGCCGCAAAGCGGCCAACATTCCCGCTCGGGAAGTGGTTGAGATCGCCGGCTGGGATGCTGTCGTCGGTCGGCGGAATCGTCTGCCTGTTGGTCGCTGTTGTGTCTTACAGCTTTATGGGCGGGTCGGGGAAAGAGCCGACAAATGATCCTGTGGAGACGAGTCGTGAAAGCGAGCCGTTGAAGAATTCTGCGTCTGATGTCGTCATCCGCAGTCCCAACGAACCGTCTGAAGAAGATGACGTTCAGGGAGCCGACAAGATCAATGGATTGATCAGCCCAGAATCCACCGGTGTTAAACCCGCCGCGAATCCGTCACCATCTAAGCCAGCAGTGGTTGTCACAGAACCATCTCCGCCCGACAGTTTTGAACTCCCCGTTGTGGCACCTGTTCCCCACCTTCCAGCCGACATCGCCCGTACGCAACGAGCGGAGATTGAGGCGATCATCAAGGCTGATATTGCGAATGGAAAATTTGGATCCCCACCCAGCGTCGTGCGTATCAAGAAGTTTGTCAAAGAAGAAATCGTACGGCGTAAGTCGGCTGGTGACCTGCCACAGAGAGCAAATATCACCTTCGTTTTCGATAAGAGTGGTGATGTGATCGGCGGAGGAGTCACGGTTGCGGCCGGTGGTGGGAAAACCGACAACAAGAATGGCACTGAGGAAGACGGCTCGAAAATCAAACCCAACTACCGGTGGACAGTCTTCTTCCCCGCGCGGTCCTACCCGCCGCAGGGGGACGCACTTAAATTCAAGGGGCGGCGCGGTGGTGCCGGCAATTTTCATGCAACTGGTAAGTGGTCTGTTCAAAACGATGGTCTGAAATCCCACACCAACGAGCCGTCAGCGATTCGAGTTGCCAAGTTGGATAATTTTGAACTCGAAGGAATCATGAGTGCGAGTAAGAGGGGCGGAATGTTCATTCTGATCGGACACAATAGCCCGAAGCCATTCCTGCTCTACCACACTGCCCTGATAACAACGGCCCAATGGGGCCTTTACACTTGGGAAGACGGCCAACCTGCCGGCCTGCAAACAGTGCCAAATTACCGGTGGAGTGGCACACAACCATTCAAGCTTGTCGTTGTTGGCGGAAAGATGACGTTTGCGTTCGGTAAGTCCGTTGTTGTGAATAACGTTTCGCTTCCCGATTATGTGGGTGGAGAAATCTTCATTGGGAATTACAGCGGCCCATACGGACCAACGGCAATAACGATAAAATCACTCCGTTACCGCTCTCTTCGCGAGAAGAAATCAAAAGTGTTGTCGCCGAAACCGTAGAAGCATCCGTCTGACGGGTTCGCTTCGCTACGAACCCAGCCACCCCGACGCAACGTGCAGGGTTAAGGTGCGCTCGGTTGTTCCGCGACAAGTTGCCCGCCGCCACTTACCGTTCGCCCATCGGTGTGAACGGCAGATCGACCGGGCCGACGTAATTGGCGGAGGGGCGGATGATTTTGTTGTCGGCGAGTTGTTCGAGCACGTGGGCGCACCAGCCGACGATGCGGCTGGCGGCGAAGATGCAGGTGAAGAGTTCGCCGGGAACGCCCATGTAGTGCTGCAGGCTGGCCGAATAGAAATCGACGTTGCAGTTCTTGCCGATCAACGCGATCACCTGTTTTTCGATCTCAACCGACATGTCGTACCAACTGGTATCGCCCTGTTCGTTTCCGAGTCGGCCGGAGAATTCCTTGAGGTGTTTGGCGCGGGGATCGGGGGCCTGATAGACGGCGTGGCCGAATCCCATGAATTTCCCCTTCTGTTCGCGCACCGAGTTGACCCAGTCGGTCACGCCATCGACCGAACCGATGGCCTGCAGCGATTTGAGTACTTCGGTATTGGCCCCGCCGTGCAGTTTACCTTTGAGTGCGCCGACGGCACCGGTGATGGCGGAGTAGAGGTCGGTGAGCGTTGCGCAGATAACGCGGGCAGAAAACGTGCTGGCGTTGAATCCATGCTCGGCATGCAGAATCAACACCAGATCCATCGCGCGGGCTTCGTCCGCGCTCGGCTCTTTTCCGTTGAGCATATACATGAAGTTGGCGGCGAAACTGAGTTTCGGATTCGGTTCGACTGGTTCGTTTCCGCCTCGTAGCCGCTGAATGGCGGCAGTGATCGTTGCCACCTGGGCGGTGAGTTGAATCGACGTTTCGAATAGTCCTTCGGATGTTCCGTCGTCGGCCGACGGATCGTAAACGCCGGCGACCGAGACGGCCGATCGCAGTGCGGTCATCGGCAGCACGTCTTTAGGCAGCGAACGCAGGAAGCTGATCACTTCCGTCGGTAACGTCTGATGTTTGGTGAGCGAGGCCTTGAATGCGGCCAAGTCGCTCGCGTTGGGCAAATCGCCGCGGAAGAGCAGAAACGCCACCTCTTCAAAGCAGCAATTGTCGGCCAGATCGTCGATATTGTAGCCCCGATACGACAGCCGACCTTCGGTGCCGTTCACCAGGCAGATGGAACTGTCGGCCGCAAGGACGCCTTTGAGGCCTTTGGTAACCGCTGCTTTTTCCGTGGGTGCGTTCATGGTGTTGCTTGCTTTCGTATTGCGTCTATCGTCGTCAATGTCTGTCTTGGGTCGGAAGTCAAAGGAGTTTGAAACTCGGCTGACTACTGACGCCTGTATTGCAGTTTTTTTCGGCTGATTGGGGCGCGAATCGTTTCAGTGAACCGGGCTTCCGGCAACAGGTACTGAGAAGTAGGGACAACTGGCGTCCCAATTTCCGTATTCCGACCGGCAGATGAGCCAGCAAGCGGGCCTCAGAGAGAAGCCGGCCGGTCGAGAGCCGATTGGTGGGAATGGGTCGATGCGAGCGAACAACCCCGGTCCATCGCGATTCGACATCCCCTCACCTCAGTATATCACTGAGAGATTTTGGTTCAATGAAGCGCATCGTCCCCGCAATTTCGTGGGGGGCATCAACTCGGTCAGTGGCGAAACAGCAGAGTTGCCACCGATCCCAGGAAACACACGGTCGTCGTAAATCTTTTTTCAAAAACGTGTTATGTGTTAATTCTGGTTGAGTGGTTGACCAATGGGATGTGCGGGCCGAATAATAACAGTCGAATCCAGCCCACGGAGCAATTGAACCACATCGATTCGAGGTTCTGCGCGGCGACTGTAAGTGGAAGGAAATTTTCCGAAAAAATTTTCGTAACGAGCCTAAAAATGGTGCGCGCAGCCGGGGTGTTTGTGTTAGCATGGCTGCCAAGTCGTGTGGGCCAAATTGGTTTGACGCGGCAGTCATGCAACATTGGTTCTTGCTGTAAGTAGGGATGCTATCACAGAGAACCCACCTGGCCGCGAGGCCGGATTTCCCGCGTAGTGCGTCCGAGAGCGGGCTGTACGTTGCGCCTGTGTGATGTGTTCCGGATTGAACGCGATGCGCACGAATCCAGATACTCCAATCGTTCGGGTATGTGTCGCCCTGAAACGAAGAGCGTGGATGGATCGTACACATGGGTACCGCTTGGAAGAGTTCGTGACCAACAACAATTGAAGGATTGAACTGCAGACAACGCCGAGAGTCGCGTCGTTTGCTTGACTGTAACTTGCATCAGTTCGCTGACAGCGATTCGATTAATTACGCCATTTTAATTTGTTACGCAATTTTGGTTTGTTACCCCATGCAGAGTTCTTACACCACGCAGAAGTTACGCGTTTCCACGAGGCAGTCGCAGAAACAGCCTGACCCACGGCAATTTGTCGGGCTCGATTTCGTGCAGGGACGTGCGATCGATACGGTTTCAACAGGCAAGGGAGTCATCCGTGTATCTCGTTGACGAAAAACTGAAGGCTTTAATCCAGCAGGCTCAGGAACGGGGAAACCTCACTTTTCAGCTGGTAGACGAATATCTGCCGGACGAAGGAGGTGACTCGAGAATGGTCGATCACATCGTCCTGGCGCTGGAAGCGACCGGCCTGGATGTCATCGACGACCCA
>CAUZOL010000291.1:0-8910 GCA_963581435.1 Planctomycetota bacterium | reverse complement strand
TCCATCAAGTCGAACGCCCGCGGCTTCCGCAACTTTGCGAACTACCGCACCCGCATCCTGTTCTTCTGTGGAAAACTGAAACTCAAACCGTGCTGAAAACACCCATTAAAATCGGTGAAGAACCCGCGAAATAGGGGTTCTCCGGCGATCGCATCCACTTCCACAATTCGACCCGCGCGTCGGGTCCGTTTTCTTCGTACGGCAGTTCAGGGCCGCCGAGCAACTTTGGCGCGACCTTTTTTACCTGACCGACAAATCGCCAGGTCACGCCCGGTTCGACCGATTCATCGCCGTAACCGCGACCGCCGCCCTTCTTTTTCTCTTCGCCAGTGACGGGATCGCAGAAGCGAACCATCATAAAGATCGACTTGAATTGCTCGAAGTCTTTCTTCGTCCAGCGATCGAACGGATGGTTGTGACATTGCGCACATTCCAAACGCAGGCCGAGAAAGGAATTGGCCGTCTGTAACACCATCGTGTTGGGATTGCGACGTTCGACGTTGCTCCAGTACAGCTCGTTGGTTTTCCGTCGGGCGTAAATGTGGTCGTCGTCGTAGTTGTATCGGCCCGAGGCCTTGTGCAAAATCGTTTTCGCTTCGGTCAAGAACTCTTCGCGCGGGCGGCCTTCCAGGCTGGTCGCGCAGACGAACCCGTACACGATTTCATCGTAAGGAATGTCGCGCGACAGTTTGTCTTCGATCCAATGTTGCCACAGCCAGTTCGACAGCATGGCTTCATTGTTGATGTACTTGCTGTTGCCGGTCCAGTCGGAAAATTTCATGCCCCAATACCGCGCATAGCCGGGGCGTTCGAGCAGTTCGTTGATTAGCTTCGCCCGCTTATCGGGCGCGCGGTCGGCGAGAAACTTGCGGGTTTCGTCGGCTGTGGGCAGTGCGCCGATGACATTCAGAAAAACCCGGCGGACAAAATCCGCATCGCTGCACAAATTCGAGGGGCGGATATTCAACTTGCGAAGCTTGGAGCCAACAAACTCATCGATTTCGTTGTGCGGGAACGTCAACGGATACGGCGTCCCGTCGTCGGCTGCCGGAACCAGCACTTGTGTACTCGTCACACTGCCGGCGTAGCGGGCAATAATTGCCGTGTCGCCCGTTCGCGAAACGGTCACTTCGCCGTCGTCGGTCACCTTGGCAATTGCATCGTCGTTGCTGGAAAACACGGTCAGGCCGGTCGCGTCTTCCACGGTTCCGTCGGAGAAGTAGGCGGTCGCACGCAGCGCTACGGTTTTGCTCGAATCGTTGAGAGTAATCTCCGGGGGCGTCACCTCAAACCGGGTGATTGTGACTTCAGTTTTTGGTTCGTATTTCGCACCATCGACAATCCATTGCCGAAACATCCGGTGCTGCCAACTACCGGTTTTCATCGGCTCGCCGCCCTCGTGTTCGTCACCGTGCGTCGGTTTGAACAGCACCAGGCTGGCATCGGGATTCTTGGTGTCGATGCGAATGCCGTCTCCGTCGTTCTCGTGAAGTTCGCGGTGATCTTCAATCGGTTCGAAGCCGAACAGGCTCAGGCGAAAGCCGTTCTGCCCCTGGAACGAACCGTGACACGCGCGATTGTTGCAGCCCAACTTGGAAAACAACGGCACCACGTGGCGAAAGAAGTCGGGCGTCCCCCCACTGCCGCCGTCGGCCCAACGTTTTGCCGCGCTCTCGACCGGTTTCGCATCATCGGCCGACGCCGACGCGACCCAACCAAAAAAGCAACAGCAGAGAATCGTGGGGAAGGTTCGCATAGCCGTACCTTATCGTGGGGCGGGGGAGCTGACATCTTGGATCACATCAGCAGTCATTTATCATATCACCTGTCCTGGTATGTGTCATTGATGGAGGGCAATGGCGAACCGAACGGGTAGAACGCAGGGCCGCGCCGGGGTATCATTCTATTCAACTGACAATGTAACCACTTTCGAGGTTTCGCACGATGAATCCTGCACTCACCGATTTCCTCGCCGAACATTCGAATCTCACGCGGCGTTACTTTCTTCGTTGTGGCACTGCCGGTGTGGCGGCACTTAGTGCGTTGCCGTTGTTCGCGAATGCAGGCGAACGCGATCCCGCATTGCAGAAAGTAGTCGACGGCTTGGAAACCTGGCTGACAAAACAAACCGCATTTCGCGACGTTTCGCGGGGCAATCCCAAGCCGCATTCGTTCGACGAGGCGAAGAACAAGGAACTCGGCCTGACGCGCGACACCTGGTCGCTCGAAGTGCTCGACGATCCCAAAGACAAAGTCCGTTTGCGCAATCCGCTGACGAAAGAGAAAGGCACCGCCTTCACTTTCAAAGACTTGATGAAACTGGCCGAGAAGCATGCCGTGCGATTTCCCAAGGTGATGACCTGCCTCAATTTGGGCTGCCCGTTGGGAATGGGGATTTGGGAAGGTGTGCCGCTCCGCGAAGTACTCTGGTTGGCTCAGCCCAGTCCGGCTTTACGTCGCGTGCATTACTACGGGTATCACAACGACGACCCCAAGCAGGAGTTTCGCAGTTCGCTGTCGGTCGGCCGAATTCTTGAAGACCCCTACGGTTTGCCGCCGGTCATTCTCTGCTACAAACTCAACGGCGAATGGCTCACGCCCAAGCGCGGCGCTCCGGTGCGAATTGTCGTTCCCGAAGCGTACGGCTTCAAAAATATCAAATGGTTGACGCATCTTTATCTGTCGCATCGTTGGCAGTCGAACGACACCTACGGCGCGGCCAAGAACGACGTCGATAGTCCGCTGAAAACGTTTTGCGAAACGCTCTCGGTTCCCGCAGCGGTGAAGCCCGATCAACCCGTCGCTGTGACCGGTTACGCGCAGGTCGGCATCTCGGGTCTGAAAAAAGTTCAGGTCTGGATTCAGAACAACGACGAGGAATGGCGCAGCGACGATAAGTATTTCACCAAAGCGCCGTGGCGCGATGCCGAGATTCTTCCACCGCCAAAGAACTGGGGCGGCGACATCGCCGACAATCAAATTCCGTCGCCAACCTACGGTTTCGACCCAAAGACCGGCCAACCAAAAACCTGGCCGATTCGTCTGGCGAAAGCCCACTGGGCCATCTTGATGCCCGGCTTACCGGCCGGCAAATACACCCTGCGCTGCCGCACCATCGATGCAAACGACAAAGCCCAACCCATGCCGCGCCCCTTCCGCAAATCGGGCCGGGCGGCGATTCAGGAAACGGGGTTGAAGGTCGAAGCGTGAGCAGGTGTGAAATATCTACGTCGGCGGACTGTTGCTCGTCTTCGGTGGCGACGGTCGTGGAATCGGTTTGAGGCGGCGCAGTTCATAGGTGAATGCGCCCAACAGTTCTCCCCGTCTTACGCTGTGACATTTCAAGCAGGTCTTGCTGGCGCGAATCGAGCCAAGCATCTGGATCACGTTGCCTTCGTGTTCAATCACGATGTCGCGCTCGCGACGAAGTTGTGGTAGGGCGGCAAGTTCCATTTCATCCAACGACCGCGTTGGAGCAGCTGCCAATTCATCCATACGCGGCAGGTTTTTCGACACATAGACCACCGGCGTGTCGTGCTTGAGCAGGCTCACAAGTTCCAAGCGAACGACCCGCCAATCGGCCGTCTGCGTTTTCCGTTCAGGGAACTCCGGCATCTTCCCAAAGCGATGCGACTGAAAGCCGGCAACATGCTCGCGATCCTTGATGTATCCCATGCGGCTGGGCGCAAGAAACTCGGTCAGCCCGGAAATGTGATACGCGGCGAGGGATGAACTGCCCGGACGGGTGTTGCGTGATTCGCTGTCATCCAAGAGCGTCACACCGTCAAAAGTCGTGCGTTCCGGTGTGTAGCGTTCAAAGCTCTTCCCAGGTTCATTGAATGGAACGGGGGGAGATTCCGGTAGTTCGATATCCTCCTTCTCAACGGTTGGCATCCTGAACACTCCAAAGCCGGCACTTGCCAGGAACTCATCTGTCGTCTTGTCGTGAAGCCTTTCCAGCCGATGACTTCGCCAGTCGGTTTCCTGTTGTTCTTCGTACGAGGTCAGTCGCTGTTCGACGGACGGGCTAAATTTGTTGCCATCGGGTTCTAACTCGTCCACGTCAGGGGCCATTTCATATTGGAGCCGCACAGCCAGCGACTCCATGGGAAACTCCTCGCGCAGTGCCACGCGTTCCTTCAGCCGTCGCTGGCCGGCTTTTTGGGAGGACTCTCTCAGTCCCCTGAATTCCATCACGACAAAGATCGGTCCAATCACGATCGGTGACAGTAACAGCCAGGCAATCGATCCCCAAAAAACCTGAGGAAAACCGGGGCGACTTTTCTTCTTGGCGATCAGCACAACGTGCCGAATGACGAGAGCGACAATGACAACGACAACCACAATGAAGATCATGAACATGAGCGCAAGGATCAGCATGGCAATCTCCCAAACGACCGTTTGTCCAAATCGGGACACGTCTTGATCGTAACATGCTGCGCCAGAGGGAACAGGCGTTCTCACTGCGAGTCGCCATCTTTCAAACAGCATTCGAGTGAATACGCCGATTCAGTGCCGGAACCACCAGAGAGATGCCGGCAAGAATTGTTAGCGATAACAACACCCAGCCCAGCGGGCCGATGTCGCCCAGGGCGTGGAGTTTTGATCCTTGGGTGAAGGAACTGGCCGGGCGGTGTTCTGTTTCGAGAAACACTTCGACGTCGGTGTGAAAGGTCGAGGTTTCGGTTCGTTCGTCGCCGTCGATGAAGGCGATGAACTCGAATTGCGCGTCTTTGGTTCCGTATTCCTTATTGAACTTCTGGACGAGGTTGATCGCGGGCATGGTCTCTCGGCCCATGATGGTTTGCAGCGGAAAGTCGATCGGGCCGGCATTTCCACCGTAGGTGCGGAACACAACTTCCGTGCAGACCAACATGTCGGTTGTTTCAAAATCGAATTCAAAGTCGTAAGGGCGGCCGGCAAAACTGAAGGCCGTCGCGATGGCTGTCTTCTTTTCTTCATCTGAAACGTTGGGCCGCAACACGGCGACGGAATCGGCCTGCCCGATGGAATGTTCCAGCGACGAGAAAATCACGCCCTCACTAACCGCCTCGATGATCACGTGTTCGTGGCCTTCGTGGTCTTTGGCGGTGAATTCTTCCCAGTGTTTGCGGACGTGTTCGTTCTCGTCCAGACCAAGCCGCTGCAGGTCTTCCGCCGTGCCGACATAGACGGCCCCGTGTGGCCAGTAACCGGGCAGGAAGGCGTTGGAGAGATACCAATTGCGTCGCTCCAACAGAATGTCACCCGGCTGAAGCATGCCGGAGAGTCTGGCAAGTTGCGCTGTTGTGATCAGCGGTTTTCCCGTGTGCGGCTGCCGGATCTTGAAGTCGCCAATCCAGGTCGAGATGGCCGATTGTGTTTCGTACTGCAGGTTGTGAATCAAATCCCCCAGGTCGTTCGCCGCGACTTTGACGATTTTCTCAGGGACCGAGACTTCGTCTTCCTGAATGGTCTCTTCGGCATCGGCAATCGCCTCATGAAAGCGATCGTAGGGCGGTTTGCCAGCGAGTTCGTACTTGTCGAAAAGTGCCTGCACTTGATCCTGGTGATAATACTGTCGGGCCGCCTCGAACATCTTGATGTTCTGCAGGCTGGCCAGGTCGTGTCGGATCGCATCGTACAGACCGGGCGGAATGCCCCAGTTCGGCTCTGCCTCGTTGAGTTTGGCAACGGCCGTCGTACTGTCGCCAAATTGATGAATGAACTTCAACGAGTTTTCGTACAACGCCGCGCCGGCGGTGAAATCGAGCAGGAAAGTTCGCAGCCGTAGTTCTTCATCTTCGATTGCCGAGTACTGCTGATACCTCCAGACGATCCGCATCATCGCGCGTTGGTAGGTCAGAAACCGTCGCATCAACTCGCGGACGTCGTCGTTGTCTTTCTGGTTGGAGAACGAACGGCGACCGTCGGCGAACTCCGCTTGAACTTGAGTTGCCTCCGTTTCGAGTGCGTCGAGTCCATCAACAAGGAATGTGATCTGCTGCTCGTCACCATCGAGCAACTGTTCAACACGGGCCGGTTGCATCGAATTCAAGTCGAGTCCACCGCTGCTGAGCGGTACGTCGAACAGCAGATATCGGCCGAACAAAACAGCGGCGGCAATTAGCAGCACCACCGAGAGTCTTCCGGCCATGCGCTTCCACTTTCGGTTCGATGTCGGAAGCAGTTTCATTTCGGGCCGCGGGACGACTTTCGCGTAATCTTCGGCCAGCGTCGAAATGTCTTTCTGGAGTTCCTCTCCCTGTTTTCGCAAACCGAGTAATGTCTCTCGGCGCACGATGACCTGTGCCTGATGCCATAACAAAATCGCGGCCCGCTTTGCCCGCCGCCAATAATGAACGGCGACCACGCCGCAAAACGGCGAGGCGATGAGCCAGCCCCACGTGTACCATGCGGCGAACTGGTAATCGACCATCCACCACGCTACCGCCGCATACCACAACAGGTAAATCGGCAGTCCAACCATCAGTCGGTTGGTCGAGACGGTCTTGCGGCCCGGCTGATCCAGTCGTGAGGCGATCCTGCGAACGATCACAAACGGAACCAGATGCTGCATCGTGCCAATGAATGCCGGAATGAATAACAGGATCAGACAGAGAGATTCCCACAACAACTCGGTCAGCACTCTCAAACCGTGCATCCGCAACACGGGTGAATCGATACGAAGCCCGGCCGTTTCCACTTGTTCGCGATACGCTTTGATTTCCCCGGCAATCGATTCGGCCCGCTCGCGATCATTGGCCAGAAAATGGTTCATCGCATCGGCGAGTCGTTTGCGACGCCGCAGCGGCGGTACCGGTTTTCGTCCCTTCTGTTGTGGCGACTCGGCAATAATTTCCAGATCGCCCAGCAACGGTTCCCATTCCGGTTCGTCCAAATGGACGACGACGCTCTTCAGCCGAGTTTCCAATTCCTCGGTGAGCGCTCGCCGTGCCTTGCGTGAGTTGCCCTCGTGCTGCTGCAGGCATTCGCTAACATCGATTGGTTCGGCGATCTGGACCCAGGCAGACGAGCGAAACTCGTCCTTGCGTTCGTAGGTGATTCCAATGGGGACCACTTTCAGCTCAGTGGCTCCCTCTTCGCTCGCCTGAATTGCCATGCGGGCGGCACCGGATCGCACCATTTCCAAATGTGCCTGGTCGGTTGATTTTCCTTCCGGAAAGATCCCCATTGCCTGGCCATCGACGAGGACCTTTGCTCCCACGTCGAGACTTTCGAAATTCTTGCGGACGTCGCTGCCATCATCGCTGCCGCGATAGGCGGGGACCATTCCCAGATCGCGCATGATCGGGCCGAGAATGAATTGCTCGAACAACGGAGCCTTGGCCATAAACCGCACGGGCCGCTTGGCGGCGACGCCGATGAGAACGGGATCGACCAGCGAATTCGAATGATTTGCGCAAAGCAAAGCCGGGCCGGTTTGCGGAACGCGATCGGCACCGGAAATCTCAACATTTGGATAGTACCGACTGACAATCCAGCGAGCCAGACGCCGCATCACTCCGCGCGATTCCTTCGCCGGTTCGTCAGTCATCGCAGCGTCTCCCTCAATGAATCAATTGATGTAGCTGTTGTAGTGAGGCAACCACTTTGTTGTAGTTGCTTAGCTCTTTCAGCGACTGCACCTTACGACCCTGGCTCACGCGCAAATCGATTGTCTGCCTGATCGAATCGATGAATTGTGGATTGTCTTTGACGACGACGTCCATCTCGACCGCCTTTTGCATCGAAAAGACCGACGTATTTGCCGAACCCAGAATGGCGGTGTTGTCGTCAAACAGCATCAGCTTGGAGTGGATCATCTTCTCGGAAAGGATGACTGCGATTTCCACCTGGCGACAAATTCGCAGCAGTGACCGGTAGTTGATGTCGTTACCGATGTTAGCCGCCCTGGAGAATAATGTGGTGACTTCCACGCCACGTTTTGCGGCTTCGATAATCTCTCGGCTGATATCCGGATCGCCGATGTATGCCATTTCGATGTACAGCGAACGCCGGGCCGCCGAAATCAGTTCGAGCATGGCCGGTTTGATTTCGAATTGTTTCTTTCCGTCGATCACATTGTTGAACACGAAGTCGAGCGAACGGTTGTCATCGAACGCAACGGCGGCGCGATTACGGAGTCGAAATCGTTCGATGAGTTCCTCGCCGGAAATCTCGACCATGTAATCGCGATATCCCCGGTGGCGATCTTCGATGTTGATACTGCCGGTGACCATGATCTGCCGGTCGAAAATATAATACTTGGAATGCGTGTGGTTGACCCATTCCATTGTGACGTTCTGGTGGGCCATCACCTGTTGGCCGAGACTGTCGTCGTAATCGTCCTCGACGTAGGTGTCGGGGAAGGTGAGTGCGTTGATCTTGTAGATGAGGCGTTTTAAGGGCGAGATTGTCACGTTAAAAATGACTTGCGGTTCATCTCAATCCGCTCGTACATGAACGCGCCGACGTCTTTCTTGATGTGAATCTTCACGCCACGGTCGGCCGCTGCGAGGATCTCTCGACCGATTTGATTACCGATTTCGTCGTTTCGCCACACAAACATGTGGATGACGATCGACTCCGATGCGTTCTGGATCAGTCGAATCACGCGGTCGAACGTCATCGCCGCACCATCCGAGTTGCTCAAATCGGACAGCGATCGAATTTCGGCGGTGTCGGTCAAGTGATCCATTCTCACGAACTTGAGTCGTTATGATTCGGACAAATCCGACACTCGTTGTCTCGCTCAATCCCAAGTTGACGGGCGCCACTGGCAGCCAACCTGACATTCGAGATTCTACCTGGCATTAAACGCAGTCGGAGTTGCATTAAACCGAAATCCGATCGGCGTTGTAACCCCTTGCCGCTCGAAAGTTGGCATCCGCCATGAATCCGTGCGCAACAAAAAAACGGCGTGTTGGC
>CAUZOL010000290.1:0-8922 GCA_963581435.1 Planctomycetota bacterium | reverse complement strand
AGCCGAATCCGCGGTTACGTCTCGACGCTCCGCAAAAACGACCTGAAAATCCTGGACGGCATCCAATCCGCCTTCCACCAGTCCCCCAACCTGCCAGCGCACATCTTCGTCACTGGGTAGTTACGATGCATCTTTGTCGTGCTGACGGGCTTCGCCCCCTGGATGTGAACGTCCGAGTCGAGACTACGCCCTCGATGTATCGCTCGTCCGCAAACTCATCATCCTTACCGAGGATGGTAAACCCACAACCTCGCAAGATTTCGAAGCACTTTGTGCCTTCACCTGCACGAAACCGAGGTGGAAGATCTTCTCCGGTTACTTGCTTTGCTGACAACGCCAAAATCGCCGGTGGTGGATAGCGGCATCCATCGTGAAGTAAGTCGTATGTGTGCGACTCTTTGAACCCCTCCGGCAATCCGTCTCGATCGAATTCAGCGATTGCCTTCAGGACGTGGCTTCGTTCGATTCCTTCCGGGATGATGTCGTCGTTTCTTTGCCGCGACCAATCTGGACATCATCGATGGGCGGGTTCGCGCGGTCCACACGTCGGAAGGGACAATCGAGACCGAGTGGGTGGTGCTCGCCACCGGTGCCTGGACGCGACAATTCGGGCAGCAACTGGGCCTCAATCTGCATGCGGTTCCCGTCCGGCACCAAGCGTTCGTGACCGCGCCGATGGCCAACGTATTGACGGCGCAACCCATCGTCCGCTTCACCGAGCCACAGATTTACGTGCGGCAGGAAGAGCAAGGCTTGCTAGTGGGAGGCTACGGCTACGAGCCGTTGAGTTTCGACATGAACGACTTCCCCGCCGACTTTGAAATTCCCGCCCTCCCGGCCGATCCGGTTTACTACGAACAACTGACCGCGGCGGCAACGAAGTTCTTTCCATCGCTGCGCGATGCCGTCGTCGTCAAGGAACTGCGAGGGCTACCCACGATTTCGCCGGACGGAAAGCTGCTGGTTTCGGAATCCGAACAGGTTGCCGGCCTGATCGTGGTTTCGGCTTGTGGCGTCGGCGGCATCGATCGCTCACCGGGCGTCGGCCGTGTTGTGACGGAAATCGTCAGCGGGCAACAGACCTGGCTGTCGCCGTCTGTTCTGAGCGTCGATCGCTTCGGCGACAATTACGCGAGCGATACTCTTTTGCGCTCTCGTTGTGTGGATGTCTACGCTCATCATTATCACGACATCTATTGAATGGAAAGATGGACCAGAACTGTCGTTGCAAATGAGTTGCGATTTCCAATCGCTGAACCCGAATGGTGAAGACATTCGGCCGACGTTTGTGTGCAGACTCTATCTGGATTCGTGAACTCTGAGAGTTTCACATCTTGGTTGCTTGATGTTCCACGAACTCATGCCAATTCTGGAAGTCCGAGTTAATCACCGGGCGTGTTGAAAAAGCAGTTTGAGTCGTCATAAGTCCTTTATTCAGGTTGCAAGAGCTTTGCCGATCTTGACCACCCCAATGAGATAGGGACTTTTTCAACACGCCCGGTGGATTTACAGGATGCCTCACGCCGCACAAGTTTCTGACAGAATCGCCTGGGTGTCGCGACCGTCGAAAGCGACGTTATTTATTGGCTCGACTCCGAAGGCGAGCTGGTCTGGGCGACACATTGGCCCAACGACATCTCGGGCATACTGGCCGATGCACGGGGAACCGGCCTGGCCTGCGGACTTCGCTCCGGAAGAATCTTTGGGGTGGAATGGCCAGGGGCCTAGCCGAAGTCGCCGTGCTCAGCTCGATTCAAGGTGATCCAGCAACTCCGGGAGTTCCGCCACGGTACGGACAAGGTGATCAGCACCCGCTTCGCGGAATTGTTGATCGATGACTGCGAGTCGCTTGTCTAATTCGCCGGGGGGGAGTTCAGCGATCTCTGCCTCGGTGAGGCCGAGTGCATTGCCAGTTTGCGTGACGGCGATGGCTGTGGCACCGGTGTTCACTCCGGCCACGATTCCAATCGGCGTGTCATCGACGACCAACACCGAACTCAGCGACATCACCCCAAGCCGTTCTGCGGCGTGGCAGTTCATCCATGGAGCAGGTCGGCCGGCAAGTACGTCGTCGGAACAAACGATGGCGTCGGGCGAATAGCCGCCGCTGGCAGCCAACGGCGCGACAACTTCCATCAGCTCGCGCGTGTAGCCGGTGGTGGAACCGATCTTGAGTCCCCGCCGTCGGCACTCGGCAACCGCTTCGGGAATCCCCGGGATGACATCGGAGTGCTTTGTCAGCGTTTCTTTTTGCAACGGCAGGAATTCGACGTACATCGCCTGCACGTCAGCATCGGCCGGCCGGTTGCCGTACTTGTCGTTCCACAGGTCGCTAACGCGTGGCATCTCGGTGATGGCGGCAATGTGCTCTCGCTTGGAACGGCCCATCGGCCCCCGCGCCTCAGCCTCGGTGATATCGATGCCACGGCGCCGAAAGATCTCCATAAACACCAGCGCCGGTGCGCGGCTTCCGTAATCGACTGTGGTTCCAGCCCAGTCGAAGAGGACTGCTTGAAAACGTGACATGGTTGTTTGCATTCCTTGTTTAGTTTGATACATCCGAAGACACGCGCTGCCAGAAGCGCTCCGCAACTCCGAACGACATCGTCATCCCGGCGCCACCCAATCCGGTGCAAATGTGGACGTCCTGCAATGGTTCGGCCTGGAACCACGGGTCGCTGGGATGCTTCGCGTAGATGCCGTTCCACCGCTGCGCAATCGACCAATTTGGCAATTGAATGATCTTTCGCAACTCGCGCAACATCAAGTCGTCGATGGTCGCTTTGTTGAACGGTTCGATATCCGGTCCGTACTCGTGCGAATCGCCCAGGATGACTTCGCTGGCTTCGTTCTGCGAAGCCATGACGTGAATCCCAAATCGGTCGAGTTCGGGGGACTCCTCGGCGATGCGTTGCTTCAGTGCCGGTAGGCTGGCACACACTTCAAAGTTGCTGTAGTGGCGGAGCGTCAATCCGCTTGCCAGATGCGGCCCGATTCTCCAACCCTCATTCTGAGAACACGTCTTGAACATCTGCAGCTTGCACAACTTCAGGCCGGAATCGAGAAACACTCGCGGAAACAATGTTTCAAAATCGGCGCCCGAACAGACCACGATTCGGTCCGCATCCCACTGGCGACCATCGGCACTGCCGACATGCCCGCTTCCGATGCTGGTAATTGTCGTGCCAAACTCACACCGCACTTCGTGCTCCTGCTCCAACCACTGTGGCAGCCGACGAATGGCTGCGCGTGGATCGACGCACAGTTCGGTCGGACTGAACAGCCCGCCGAGCAGACCATCGGAGTTCACCGCCGGTGACCGACTCAGCACCTCTTCCGCGGTGAGCCAGTCGCACTCAAAACCGAGCTGGGACGATTGCTCGTGAAATTCTTGTAGTACGGCCGACTCGTCTCCGCGATGGGCCAGATGAATCGACCCGCAGGGATTCACCCACAGCCCAGCCGATTCGGCAAGTCGCAACCAACGAACGCGGCTTTCCAATGCAATGTCGTGCAGTTCGCCGGCCGGCTGACCGATCGGCCAGACCATGCCGAAGTTGCGAATCGATGCGCCACAAGCGCGTTCGCTTCGCTCGAAGAGTGTCACGCGGTGCCCGCGCTCGGCCGCCGAGAAGGCGTGAGCCAACCCCACAATACCCGCACCGATGACGGCAACGTCCAGCGATTGAGTCATGGCATCGTGACCCGTGAAACGCGCCCGACGTACACGCCGTAGTGATCCAGCGGCGGGGTGTTCAAGCCGACCACTTTGGCGGCGTCATCCCACTTGCGCAGCCGCACCGCGTCGGCAAAGAACGGACGTCCCTCGAATTCGCCCACCTCGTCACCGCTCATCGGCCCCCCTTGCAGTCGCAAGCTCTGCTGAGACGCGGGGCTAAGCTGCAGCATGTAATCGGCATCGGCCGCACACAAGTAACGTTTCGCGGCCACGTGCATCTGCACCGGTTCAAACACTGCCGGAGAAAATCGCTTTGCGAGCCACGGTGTTGCCAGCATTTCATGCCGGTCATCGACACCCTGTGCGGCCACATTCTCGGGCAGGTCGTGCAGCAGATGTCCGACGTCGTGCAGCAGCGCCGCGACAATCAACTCGGCCGTCGCCGATTCCCGTTCGGCGAACATTGCCGCCTGCAATGCGTGCTCCAACTGCGAGACCGCTTCACCGCCGTACCATGCAGAGCCGCGTGCCTCGAACAGTCGGCGCACTTCGTTCATCGTCTCGCCAACAGCAAGTTCGCTTCCTTGTTCCATCACACGGTGTCCTCACCAAGCCTTGACGCAGTGGTCCTCGTTTCCTGAGTATACTGTATTCTGAGCGACTGGATAAGTGGCAGGCAACGTACGCACTTCAAACTTGGGAACTCGATGAACGACGAAGTTGGATCGACGAGTCATTCCAACAGAAGCGAGTCGCTGGCGGCAATTTGGGCTGTCACCGCAGCTTTCGGAACCTACTTTTGCATGTACGGTTTTCGCAAACCGTTCACGGCGGCCGGTTATGAGGACGCGCTGTTTTGGGGAATCGAATTCAAGACACTCGTCGTCTCGACACAAGTTCTGGGATACATGCTCTCGAAGTTCATCGGCATCAAAGTCATCTCAGAGATGCCGCCGCAGCGACGGGCAGTCGCTATTCTGGCATTGGTCGGCTCGGCCGAAGTGGCGTTGGTGTTGTTCGGCGCGATCCCGCGTCCCTGGAATGCCGGCTTTCTATTTTTGAATGGTCTATCGCTGGGGATGGTGTTCGGGTTGGTGCTGGGCTTTCTGGAAGGTCGGCGATTGACCGAGGCATTGACGGCAGGGCTGTGCGCCAGCTTCATTCTGGCCGATGGCGTGACGAAGTCGGTTGGGAGGGAGTTGTTGGAGCACGGAGTCGCGGAAGACTGGATGCCGAGCGTAGCCGGCTTGATATTTCTAGCGCCGCTTTGCATCGGCGTGGCGATGCTGGCGAGAATCCCGCCACCGACCGTGCAAGACATCGCAGCACGCACGGCGCGTAATACATTGAGCCGCAGCGAACGCTGGTCGCTGTATCGGCGCTATGCCGGCGGACTGTCGTTACTGGTCACCATGTACCTGTTAATGACCGTGATGCGTAGCTTCCGTTCCGATTTTGCGCGGGAATTGTGGATTGGACTTGGCGAACCTGCAGCTCCGGGAACTTTCACGCGTTCGGAGATTTTCGTCGCGTTGGGCGTGTTGGTTGTGAATGGCTGTGCTGTGTTGGTCCGCAACAATCGGGTTGCGTTCTTTGTCTCGTTGGCGACGTGCTGCGTCGGATTTGTAGCAATCGCAGCAGCCCTCATCAGCCAGCAAGCGGGAGTTATCTCTGCCTTTCCATTCATGGTGTTGGTTGGTCTGGGGCTGTATCTTCCGTATGTCGCCATGCACACGACGGTGTTCGAGAGGCTGTTGTCGATGACTCACCAGCGGGGCAACCTGGGTTTTCTGATGTACGTCGCCGATGCGTTTGGATACCTGGGCTATGTCGCGGTGATGATTGCCGGAAACATGTGGACGAATCCCGGGAACTTTCTGCAGTTCTTTGTCGGCATGTGTTGGCTGGCGACAGGGATTTCGGTTGTCTGCCTGTTTTTGAGTTGGCGATACTTCGCGGCTGAAAGTCTGCAAACGTCCGCCTCTGCTGCAACCAAGGGTGTCACATGAGTACGTCGCTGGCGGCAATTTTTCACGAAACAGGACGCGAACTGGAAATGCGACAGCTCGCCCGGCCCGAGCCAGGTGGCGCAGAGGTTTTGGTGCGAGTCCTGGGTTGCACGTTGTGTGGTAGCGATCTGCACACGTTCGACGGCCGACGTGACACCCCCGTACCAACGATTCTGGGACATGAAATTGTCGGTGAAATCAGTGCGTTGGGCGACGCAGCCCCCGCGCGCGATCTGGCCGGAAACGATTTGCGGATCGGCGACCGGGTGACCTGGTCGATTGTTGCCAATTGCGGCGATTGTTTTTTCTGCCGTCGCGGCTTGCCACAAAAATGTCTCGGTGCTGTGAAGTACGGCCACGAGAAACTGCAGCCCCAGCGCGAGTTGCTGGGCGGTTTGGCCGAACACTGTCTGCTTGTTCCCGGCACGGCAATTGTGCGCCTGCCCGATGAAATCCCTTTGTCCGTCGCGTGTCCGGCAAGTTGCGCGACCGCCACCATCGCCGCAGCGCTTGCGGCTGCTGGAGCTTTGCAAGATCGCAACATCTGTCTGTTCGGTGCCGGCCTGCTGGGACTCACGGCTTGCGCAATGTCGCATGTCGCCGGCGCGGCAAACGTCGTCTGCGTCGATGTGAACGAAAGCCGCCTCGCCACAGCCAAACACTTTGGCGCGACACACACTATCACCCCCGACGAACTCCCCCACGTTTCGGCTGAAATCACCGAAAATCACGGTTTCGACGCCATCCTCGAACTATCCGGCAACCCGGCCGCGTTTGAATGCGGATGGCATGAACTGCGATGTGGCGGCACGCTGGTTCTGGTCGGCTCCGTCTTTCCCGCACCACCGGTTGCGACGTCTCTGGAGGAGATCGTCCGCCGCAACTTGACGATCCACGGTATCCACAATTACGCGTCTCACGATCTACTCAAAGCTGTCGAATTTCTCACACGACATCACGACGCCTTCCCGTTTGCAGACCTCGTGTCCGAATGGTTCCCGCTCGAAGCCGCCGCCGAGGCATTCAGACGGAGTCAAGATCCCAGCCAAATCCGAATCGGCGTGCGACCCGGCTAACGCGCGTGAAGCCCAGAGTCTGCTTTCTGTCGAACTGAGGGTGGACCAACAATCGGGAAGAGGTCAAGGCCTTTGCATCGTTGATCGGCGTCCCGTCACGTGTGATGGAGAAAGCGGGCTCAACTTCTTCCCCTGTGTGAAGTTGCTTGCCGATCCCAAATTCACGTGTCTCACAATACGTTCCTTTGACGCCGCAACTCGTCCGATGGCAGGCTCTCACCGACTTCCGCTTTGCAGGCTGTGCGAGAAACTCATCCCAGGAATCAAAATGCCGGATCGCCGTCGAATCGGTTGTGGATGACACACTCGGAGGCTGACGATGTCGGCGGTATCCAGCGGCGGCTGAACGCTCATTAGGCGAGGTGGTTAGATGCAGCAAGGCACTTGCATTCGTGCTGTCGGCAACACGCTTCTTGGCCGAGTCGGCCGCACGCACGCGGTACGAGACCAGGCTATTGGAATTGGAGCAACGGCAAACCAAACTTGATGTCGAGGTAGACGACTTAAAACGGCAATTGCAGGATGCGGAGACGGATGCTGCGGCGTTTTCTGATTGGGCAAATGACCTGAAAACCCTGCGGAAGGGGATCGGACAGAAAGAGAATGTTGACATCCGGTTACGGTTGCGGGCACACCTCCGCCAATTCGTTGAGAAAATTGACGTGTTTGCGGTGGGATATCAGCCAGGCAAATGGGCCGAGAACGTGGGGGAAGTTTCCCCGCCAAAGGCATGCACCACACGCCGGGGAGAACTTGTACCACACATTCCGGGGCCGGAGGCGGAAGATACGTTGGCCGATGGGATTGCCGATATCGCGTGGGATGTTGCACCCGGTATTGCGCGTAGTCCGGAATTCCACGGGTTCCTTGATTACGTTCGCGGATTGCGGCAGACGAAAAAGGCATGGTTTTTGAGAGTCCATTTCAAGACCGGCGCGATGGTGGACATCGTGCCAATCGGTAGCGTGGCCAGCGGAATGCGATTGGACGAATCCGGCGACCGCGACGGGCGATGGAAGCACATCGGGCCGGACATCGACAAGTTGTGGTTCGCGTACAGAGATGCACAACGGAAAGAGGCGAAGCGAGTGCAGCCGGGTAAACTGGTTACAACACCGTGCTAATTCCGGCTCCGGTAAAGGTGACATCGGAACGCGCTTCGCCTTACCAACGGGCGACGATGTCGCAGTTGTTACTCATTGCATTCATCTCGAAATACGAACTCGCACTGAATTTTATTCGAGCGAATTCGGGGTTTCCCCGTTTATTGATGTCCGGTGATTCGTCAAGAATCGTATTTACGGGTGGAAATTCGTATGAACCGATTTCGGCATCTAATCGTAGATACGGGGTGAACGACCGGCGGAATCCACAACGAATCGTTTTGGGAAGCAAAAACTGCAAGAAACAGCGTCCGCTGGACATATTTGTGGCATCTAATAATATACACCTATGGAGTCAGTAGACTCTTGTAGATAACGTTTTGCGAGTCGGTGATCATGGTACGTAGCGCTCTCTGTCTAATTTGCGTCGCCTTTGCGCCCCTATGTAATAGTCTCATTGCAGGTCCGATTCACAACGCGGTCCTGGCGAACAAGTTGGATGATGTGAAAAGGTTGGTTGAAGCCGACGCGACGGTCGTCTCGCAGCCGGACGACAACAGTCTGCTGCCACTGCACTACGCGGCGGCGAAGGACCATGCAAAGATCATCACATTCTTGCTGGAAAGCGGGGCAAAAGTCGATGCGACGACCAAGTCGGGATACACGCCGCTTCATCTCGCGTGCAGTGAGGGCAAGCGGAAAGCTGTTACAGCGCTTTTGACCGGCAAGGCGAACGTCAACGCAACCGACACCAAGAAGTACACTCCGCTACATCACGCGGTCGAGGGAAACTACATCGAAATCGTAAGATTGCTCGTCGATGCGAAGGCAACCGTCGATGCAAAGGCAGACAACGGACAGACGCCGCTGCAGTGGGCCGCATGGAACGGCTACCTGAAACTCGCCGAGTATTTGATCGGTCACAAGGCCAGGGCAATCGCACGTTGGAATTGTGATTTGGCCCGATGATTGCATTTCGTGTTGATAGTCAATCCGTCGATTCCCGACGGTGATGTTTCAGCACGGAGAGGCTTCGATGACTGGTCCGTCTGCCG
>CAUZOL010000289.1:0-9009 GCA_963581435.1 Planctomycetota bacterium | reverse complement strand
CTAACGGAGTGTCCACAAAGTTTGGGGAAGTTCACCTTGTGAATCAGATCGATTCTGCGGAGGCGTGCCTCGTCGAAATAGGAACAAGCGAGATTAACGACTTGCCGTCTCGCGTGAATCCGGCCGCGCCAAAATGCCGATACCAATTTCGCGGGTCGTTAAACCGGAATCCCAAGATTCGTATGACTTGATGAAACCGATTCGTTGCAGGCATCCCCGTTGCTGAGGCAATGAGCTTGGGGTTTCAGCGGCACTTCGTTGCCTTGCGACCACTGTCCACGGTAGCATCAGCCACGAACAAGAGGAATCAAATTTCTATCAGTTCAGTCGGCAGGGAAGGGACGGTGGAGTTCTGGGATGCGACAAGGACAATGATTCCGGGATTCCGGCGAGATCTACCTCCGCCTGAACTGCAATCGACGTACCGTGACCTACGGGAATCGCCCATGCCTCAAAAACAGTTTCGCTTTGCAAACCAGTCGATGATCCGTGTGGCGCTAGTGCTACTATTCGGTCTGGCCGGAACGACGAATTCGAGTGCGCAGGAACGACCGAGGCGGCAGCCTCTCGTCGGTGTCTACGGTGGGACGAGTAATGCCACTGTAGACAAAGCCATCAAGGGCGGCGTCGATGTACTGTACCCGTCGATAACTTGGTATGAACCCAATCTGTTCATGAAGAACATCGTGCAGAAAGTGCGTCCCCATGGAATCAAGGTGTATCCATCTCTGGCGGTTGCGTACGACGGATATCAGAAGAAGCATCACGAGTTTGCGAAACTTCACCCGGAATATTGGGAAAAGCGGAAAGACGGCCGGCTCATCGACAGCGGCAGTCAGGTCGGTTTGAGCTGGGGTCATCCTGAAGTTCGCGCCTACAAGGTCCGAGCCGTTGCTCGATTGGTCGAGACGAGCGGCGTGGACGGAGTTCTGCTGGACTACTGCAGGTACTTTGGCAACACCGCCGGCTACAGCGATGTCATTGTCTCAGCCTTCCGGACCAAATTCCGCAAGGACCCCTTCGAGCTGCCTCAGGACGATCCCGAATGGATTCGTTTCCGAGCAAGTTACGTGACGCAGTTCGTCGCCGATCTTCGAAGAGCCCTGCACAAGATCGATGAAGACCTGGAGATCATTGCTTGTGTCAATCCCGACCCACAGGAATGTTTGAAGAATTCCATGCAGGATTGGGCAACTTGGCTGGACAGAGGTTTGATCGACGGTGTTGTTACGATGATCTACGAACGAGACACCAACAACACGCTTCGAAAGGTGATGATCGCCAACAAAGCAATCCGTAGCAGAGTCCCCCATATGCCGATGATCGCGCCGTACGGAGGCAATCTGACAACGCCGGCCATGCTGCGCGACGGCAGCCTGAAATGTCTGGCGACTGGAACGGGGGCTGTCGGCTTTTATCGCAGCGATTCGATTTTCAAGCACAAACTCTGGAATACGGTCGCCGAGGTAGCACGCTGGAATCTAAAAGACATCAACAAACGGCCCGTGAATTACGTTCTGAACCCCAACTTTGCAAACGACTTGGAGAACTGGTCGGTCGGCGAAGGCGATGGCATCGACATCACTTCGAAAAAGGCAAAGGTCGAGAAGCGATCGTTGCGTATGCGATTCCCAGGACGTCGCGCCATCAGACAACTGATCGACCGTGGTTTCCTTAAGGGCAAGTCGGCATTGCAGATTTCGGTCTGGCTGGATAGTTCGAACCTGTCTCCGGATGCTGAAGTCTCCATCGAAATTAACACGAATACGCAGAACGGACAGGAAACGCTCTTCCGTATTCCTGTAAGAACGGCGGGGCAAATCGGATGGCAGCGTGTGGATGCTCAGTTGTCGCTCGGTGATTCGCAGCGGTTGAACTTCATCATTGCCGGCATCACAGCGAGGGCGAAGCAGGGCGAGCTGTTTGTTGACGGTATCACGCTGAACCTGATCGAAACGAAATTAGCAAAAGAGGATCGCTACGGAGCCGCGGCTCGCGGCGCGGTCACGATCGACAAGAACAGGAACCGCAACATTGTTCGGGGGCAGATCGTCAAGGGTTCGTCTTTCTGGGAGAACGGCTACGGTTACGAAAACGCGGTCGATGGGGATTTGGCCAGTACGAATTACGGAAAAGGCGCTGCCTGGCACTCACAGCGCCCAGCCATGCAGCAATGGATCACGATCTATCTGCCTTCGGTCTATCGGATCGGAAGATTGCGCATGCTCAACTCTTCAGCTCAATCTGCCTACCGGACAAGAGAGTACAAAGTCGAAGTTTCAACGAATGGTCACCAGTACAAGGAAGTGGCCCGCGGAGTACTCCCCGACGACGGTCACACATGGACCGAAGTGAAGGTCCGCCCAATCGCGGCCAAGTACATCAAGTTCACGGGCATAACCGGATATAATCTCGAGTATGCCGTAGGCCTGAAGGAGTTTGAAGTCTATTCTCCGTAGCGGGGTTGAGCCGTAAACGAAGCAACGGCACTCTCCGTGTGCCGTTGCTCAGTTCGCCTCGAAGGCGTGTTGGTCCCAGATTGCTCGCGCGGGACGTTTTACCGCACTCGCTGAGTAGTGCCGAAATTCGGTCCTTTTCTCGGAGTCCCGTAATACCGTATGGGTAAATGAGACTTTCCTCGAATCCTACCCGCGCGAAAGGAATCAACCCGCCTGCAATGAACAGCACTGCGGTAAACATCGTGCAAGCCGATGGCATGTCTTCACGGTTTCGAAGGCTGTCTTGTCGAGACATGATCCTATTCCTTCGGATCGAAAACGTTGCGCAGATCGGAGTCGAAGGCGGCGTCTCGGATTGTGCTTTCGGCGTTGACCGGCTTTGTGTTGAGCCGCCATTCGATCAGTCCGGCGTCACGCGGGGACTGTGGACTGTCCTTGCCAGCCTTGATGCGGTATCCGGTTCCGAAAGCTGTCAGGATCGCGCCGTCGCGCATCAGTGTGGACGACGTTGCCTGGCTGCTGGGCCACCAGTAGGTCTCGCCCATACGTTTACCGGACCAGACGTGCAGTAGATACCGGTGATCGAGATCCCAGGTGACGCCGTGGTCGTGGCTGACCACTGCCTCGATGCCGAATTGCGGGAAGCCGTTTTGGTCGTCGACATATCCCAAGCGGACAACATAGGTCATGACGATGTCCTGGTTGGGCATCAAGACCAACGACGGGTGATGGCGACCGTAGTCGTAGAGCTTCTTAACGGCTGACCACGTGCGGCCGTCATCCTTGGAGCTCGAGATTCCCAGCCCTTCGTAATGGTCCAGAGTCTTTCCCTTCAGCCGTCGCGGAACGTCGGTCCGGCAGGCTGCCAGCAAAACGCCGTTGCCGGCGCGAAACAAGTGAGCCTCATTAACGCCCTGCCATTGCGGGACCTTGATTGATTTGCTCCACGTTTTCCCTTCATCGACGCTGAAGCGGATGTAGGCCTGCGAGCTGGTACCTGATTGCGCGTAGCCAGTCTCCGCAAGTTGCGTGATCTTGCCAGTCCTGGGATGGCGATCAACCAGTGGCCGATCCCAAATGGACCAGGGCTTTTCGTCGGACGTCGATGCAATCGCCACGGGTTCGCCCCAAGTTTGGCCATCGTCCGAGCTGAACCAGCGCGCGGGGTGTCCGGCTCCGACGCTGCCTGTCTCATAGAACATCAACTTACCCTTGCCGAGATAAGCCAGGCTTGTGCCCAGACCGATCGATGCTTTGCCATCGTCCCCGCTGCGCGCGGGATGAGGATCCGTCCACGTCGCTCCGCGGTCGTCGCTGGTCAGGACGAAGGCGCGATGCGGATAATCGCAACCGACGAGCATCAGCAGCCGGTCCTTCTCTGGCATGTTGACGATGTAGGGAACTGCTACCACTCGGTTCCAACTCTCGGTGACGATCTGAAATCTCGCCGGAAGCCGGACGCTACCAGCCTTGCCGGCCAATTGCCGGACTTCGTGAGGCTGCCAGCCATTCGATCGGGATGAAGGTATCGCCACGGCCAGGTCGTCCAGCACTTCGAACGGCGGTTCATAGGCCGACTTGCCGCCTTCACGCGATGTGAAGAAGTTGAACAGGTAAACGCCGTCGGCTCCTGTTTTGATGAGTTGAGTTGCCGCGTGGCGATATTCGTCGGCGATGAGGTTTTTCGCGCCGCCGCCTTTCGTGCATTCGATGCCGCCATAGACCGGCACAGTCGTGATTGCCTGCTTCCATTTATCAATCGGCAAATCGCCGCGCTCGAACAGGAATTCAGAAACCGCGACAAAATCGACCCAGCCGTGTTTCACCCAGGCGGGCACGTCACAGCCGAGTTCTCTTGCGGTTTCGGGCGTGGGCGGAGTGCGACCGAAGTTCGACGGCGGGCGCACCGAGAGCACCAACCGGCGACCGAGTTTGCGTCCAACCTCGTCGAGCATTTTGCGAACTCGCTCGACCAGCGAATTCATCTTTGCGACACGTTCGTCGGTCGAACCGTCTTTGAAGAACCGAGGGAAGCGGTTGAAGTCGAGTTCGATACCGTCGCAGTCATAGCGCCCGACGGCTTCCTCGATTAGTTGGAACGTGTAATTGCGAACCTCGGCGCGTGCGAAATCCATCGCGCCTTTGCCCTGATATTGCTTTGTGCCCAGCCGCCAGTCCGCATGGTCTACCAGGAACTGCGTGCGGAGAAAGTCGTTACCGTGATCGTCGTTCATGCGAAACGTGAGCAAGGCCTCGCAACCGCGCCGCTTGGCTTCGGCCAGCATGACCGCGTACGGATCGACTCCGGCATCAAAGAATGCCTTCATGTTCCGAAACCGCTGCTTCTCTGAAGCTGGCCATTTCTCTCGCTCGTCCTGCGTCGAAAGCGTTCCGCGCATCGTGCCGACCTTCGTCGGGTAATACATGACCTGCGCATTGACACAGACCAGCACGGTATCAACGCGGCTCCCATCGTAAGCGACCTCTTCGGTCAACCGCTTCACATCGTCGATGTTAACCGGCACCGGCCCCTTGCTGCCGGCCTTTGTCGACAGGCACGAATCGCCGTCGAAGTTGTAGAGCACCCGCCGAGATCGCGTGGATTGTCTGACCGGCTCTGGCTCGTCTTGAGCTGACGCACACGGCATGACCGGGCTCACGATAACTGTCCACAGAATCATCGCGTGGAATCGGCGAGTGAAAACAGACATGGGATATTTGTCTCCGATCTGAGCTTTTCTGTGTTTGCGCAGACGCTTGGTCTAGTCGGATATCGTCAGCCGGTACACCTTATCAAAAGTGCCCGGATCTTCGTGGTTGAAAACGGCGATAAAAAGTGCTTCTTCACGAGGCGTCAAGTAGTACGGGACGACCCTGCTGGGAAGAAACTGACTGAGATCATCCCATGTTCCTTCTTTCAAATCTCGCCAGGTTTTGAAGCGAATGAACTTGTTCTCGTCGTAGTCATTTTTCCCCGCGTAGGTGGGGCAGAAGTAAGATGTGGCGTACCAGTGGCCTTTGAAGAAGTCCACGTCGTTAAGCACTAGACCGGTCGACTTCCAACTGCCAGCCGCCGCATCTTTCTTCTTCTCGAAGCTGTTGTGGACTTTGTACTTCTGTTTGCCGAAGTCGACGACTTCGACCACAGCACCAACACTTGAGCCAATGACGTAGAGCCTGCCGCTGACGATCGTCAGTGCGCGTGAATAGCCCAAGTGTCGGGACAGATCCAGCGAGTCTGCTTTCTTGCCCGCGCTCTTAAACCGAAACACATGGCTACTGTCTGGGTTGAGCGAGTACAGCCAGCCGGTGGATTGATCGAACACGATGTCGTGGGGACGCTTGAGCTTGGTCTCTGCCAGCGAGGTCAGACGGTTTTGTACCTGTGAACTCGCTGGATCACGAAAAGTGATAAGCCGGTGGTTCCCCGTGTCCGTCGCATAGAAGAGCCGATCGTGCGGGTTGAAAACGACCGAATGTGCGTCTTTCAATCCTTTGATGGCCGACTCGCGAAACGGTGACTGTGAATCAGTCCGAAAGAACACCCGATCGCCCGCGGTCACAATCTCGGTCTTGCCGCTAAAGGCGATGTGCGTGCAGCCTGGAAACGAATCGCTCTTCGGCGCATACTTCGTGACCTGACTGTGGCTCGACAAACCCTTGTCTTCGGCACCTGCAACGACTGCACTGACAAGCCAAACCAAATTCGCAAGTGCGAAGAACATTCCGGTTGCGTTCATGCGATAGTGGGAT
Organism: Planctomycetota bacterium; assembly: GCA_963581435.1. Classification (GTDB taxonomy): domain Bacteria; phylum Planctomycetota; class Planctomycetia; order Planctomycetales; family Planctomycetaceae; genus JABISG01. The sequence goes on along the minus strand of CAUZOL010000289.1, from coordinate 2,797 downwards.
GCTAGAAGCTGAAATGAGAAGATCGCGGTGTCCTTCCGGGGCCGCCGCGATGGGCTACCACCCCTGAGATCGTTTACCGCAAAAGCCATTGCATTCACCTGTCGAGACACGCATTCACCCTTTCCGGTAAAATCGCAGCAATTCCGATTGCCTCGTGAGTCGCAAAGACACAATCGGCAGATGTCCCTCGTGTTCCCTAACGTCGGGATGCACTCGGTGGGATCAAATCGTCATTCGTGATCCGATCGCAGTTGCTTCAAGGAATACCCTAGTCATACCGCAATTTCAAGTGCCTTCGGCTGTTCATTGGACAGCTCTTCTGTGGCGGCGGCAACATGAAAGCCCAACCAGAGCGAGGAAGCAACAAACCGACGAGAGCGTGGCGAGGTCAGTTGATTGCGAGTCGTCGGTTTCAAGCAGCCGGATCGCCGTTGTGTTCATTTTAGCAAGACCGAAGGAGACACTTGGCGCAGTTTCTGCGATCATTACCATAGGTTTAAGTGCTCTCGATCCGATTTTACACTCGTAGCTGGTGAAAGTGGAAGCATGAAATCTGACCACACCCGGCCCCATTCAACGGGTCGCACCAGGGGAGCCTTATAGTCCCGCCGTCGATTTCTTTCTGCGTCGGTCAGTTCGCTGCTCGGAGTGCCTGTGGTTTGCGGGGCTCGCCGTGCAGTGGCCGAAGCTGAATCTTCCGGCACGCCGGCTACTGCCCGCTCGACGATCATGATCGTGCTTGCCGGAGGTGCTTCGCATATCGACACGTGGGATATGAAGCCCGAAGCTCCCGCTGAGATTCGTGGCGAGTTCCAGCCGGTCGAGACCTCCGCGCCGGAAATCCGATTGTGCGAACACCTGCCGCTAACGGCTCAGCAGGCGCACAAACTGGCGGTCGTCAATTCCGTTGATGGTACTGACCCTACGAATTCGCACCTCGGCTATTACTACCACCTGACGGGACACAAGCTCGATCCCAGCACCATCTTCGTCCCGGCCGAACGGCGACAGCAACGTGACGACTGGCCATTCATCGGATCGGTTGTTTCGGCAAAAATTCCCCGGCGCGGCGTGCTGCCGAACGCTATCTCGTACCCCTGGACGCCTGACGGACCGGCCGATCTCCGCGCGGGACAATTCGCGGGGCGTCTGGGAGTCGAGCACGATCCACTGTTTCTTTACGGCAAGGTCGAAGAGCCACTCAAATTTGCCGCACCCGCGCTGGTGCTGCAAGGAGACCTGACCGCGGACGATCTGCTGCATCGTCGCTCACTGTTGCGTGAACTCGATCAGTCACGACACAATCTGGACCAACATCGCCAGACACAGACGTGGCACAAGCATCAGGAGCGGGCGTTCTCGCTGCTGTCATCGGCCGGCACGGGAGCTTTCCATCTGCTTCGCGAGCCGGAGTCAGTTCGCGAGCGCTACGGTCAGAACATCAACGGCATGGGCCTGCTGCTGGCCCGTCGGTTGGTCGAAGCAGGCGTGCCTTTCGTGACGCTCTACTGGATGCCCGACCGCGCCCGCGCCAAAGAGCTTAAATGTGCAAGCGCCGGCGGCTGGGACACGCACGGCAACAATTTTGAGTGCCTCAAGAGAATGCTGTTGCCTGAATTTGACCAGTGTTTTTCCGCGTTGCTGCAAGACCTCACGGATCGCGGCCTGCTGGATTCAACGCTGGTCTTTGTCACCAGCGAAATGGGCCGCAAACCGAAAATCGGCGACCCGCGTTCCGGTGGAGTCGCCGGAGCTGGCCGCGACCACTGGACGTACTGTCTGACCGATCTGCTGGCCGGTGGAGGCATCCAGGGTGGACAAACCTACGGAACGAGCGACAAACATGCTGCCTACCCGGCCAATGACCGAGTCACTCCGTCGGACATCGCCAAAACCGTGTATCACACAATGGGGATCCACGACCTGTCGGCCATCGACAGTCAAAACCGTCCCTACCAGTTGCAGGAAGAAGGCCGGGTACTGCACGAGTTGTTGACGTAGTGCATGGCAATCTCGGGTAGTCCATGCAGCGCTGTCGTGAGTCACATCTCGCGTCAGCGTGCGCCGTGGCCGAGCGCGATGATGCCTACTGCGCCCGCATCGCCGACTTCACCGGCAACGGCAAACAAGGACGGACTTTTGTGAACGTGAAGCGACAAGGGATTCGCCCCTACTCCTCCGTTCGCTCGACCTTGATCTGCCTGATGTCCAACGGCATGTTGGTACTCGCAGTGGGGCGAGGACGACCACCGAACTATTATTTGTGGCAATCGCAAACGCTAGTCACCCCATCGCGCAAGGATGCAGCCGCTGTACACCAACTGACCTGGTGCGACTTCGATGACGGACGCATAACCTTGGTGCTCTCCCGATGGAAGGGGAGAGACGAGTTTTGTAACTCGCGTTTTTCCATGTTGCAAGCACGGCGTGGGCCAGACACCCATTGCTGGAAGCTTCTCGGGTTTGCTCCACGTCCGTCCGGCGTCGTTCGATCGTGTCTGAAGCCCTGGCTCGCCCCACTCGCCATTGCGAAGCACCATCAGCAGGTTGCCGTTCGCCAATTCCGTCATGCCGGGCTCGCTCATGCCTTCAGGTCCTAATTCCGGCCAGTACCCTGCAATGTTTGTCCCGGTTTCTCCTGAGCCAGCTTCGCACCTGCCAGTTTCCTCAGAGAGGTATTGTCAAAACTTGTGTTCTTGAAGAGTTGAGAAAAAGCGGGGTATCCTGCTGAGGTAACCACACTTCAGCGGCCCGATAGGGGCACAAGGACACGCCATGAGCAAGATTACTACAGACC
>CAUZOL010000288.1:0-9079 GCA_963581435.1 Planctomycetota bacterium | reverse complement strand
ATTGTGTGCCACCTTGCATCGCAACAAGTAGAATTTCTTCCACCGAGTTTCCAGGTACAAATCATCGCACTCGATAAGCTGCGCGAAGTACCGCGTCCAGTTCGATTGTGGGATGAAGTCTTGCAGGGCTTTGGCATCGGCAACCGTCTTCACGTCCCTTAGCTTGATATATAAATCCGACGTTAACTTCTTGGAGTAGGCGTCGAACATAATGTTGCCCAAATGGATGAAGTCGAGCGTGTGCAAGACATTCAGGTAATCCCGACTTGTGGTCTTTTTCGGCTGCTCCCCGCTTTCGAGTCTCCGTTTGCTCTTGCGAACAGCCTCTTCGACATCGCTCGGTAGCGCCTCCGCTGTCCATTCAATCCCAACGTTTAGGAGCATGAAGTTGGCGATAAGCCGCCGCATCAGGTTCTCGATGTCGTGAATCAGCGGGTACGATTTGCGGGAATAATGGCTCGACACGTCATCGCGCAGCGTCTCCGCTTCACCGCCAATGTTGGAGATCACAGTCCGTATCGCCCGGAGCATGGAAAGGAAGTGCGCCAAATCTTTGGGGGCCGCTTCGGGATCGCCGTCCCATGTGAACTTCAACTGAAAATACCGTTGGCCCTTACCGGCAACATCCCCGCTGGTCAATTCGTATTTACACGTGCACTTCTTTTTGAAATCGATCGTCCCGCCGTCCACGACGATGTCTGAATTCACCTGTAGCAGTCGTGTGAAGGCGGCCGCCGTGTCGCAGAACGTATCGGTTCCTCGGAGAATGGCCAGATATTCGACTGATATGGCCATGAGCGTCGCCAACGCTTCCTGTATTACAATGAGTGCGGTTAGTGATAGTTGATCGCTCGGATTATATCACGTTACCACCCGTCGAACCGTCCTCCAATCTGACTCAACGCCCCGCGTCACTCAACGTTCCGCAACCACCTCCACGCCGGAAATCACCGGCAAACCAACCGTTGCTTTCAACGTCACACTCAGCGTGCCGTCGATTGCTACGCCTTTGAACTCGCGGACGATGCCTCGGTTTGTGCCGCCGGCTTGTTTGTAGACGTCGAGGTTTTCCAGCACGGGTTTGCCTTGCAGGGCGACGTTGAAGACGCGCTTGCCGGTGGTGGTTTTGTTGGGTTCGAGGAAGTAAAGGCGGACGGTGTATTTGGTGGCCTTGGCCGGTTTTTTGCCGAGGCTGACCGTGACCTTTTCGGTGCCTTCGATGCCCGAGGCTGTCACCCAGGGGTGATCGCCTTTGACTTGTGAGGAATGCCGCAGGAACATCTTGCGGTTAGCCCCGGTGGCGGTGACGGCGACGGCGGGCGATGAGCCGCCCTTCTTGGGGTATTCGAGCCAGAGTGTGCCGTCCTTATCGACGCGGTCGCCCGGTGCGGCGAGGTTGATGCCGACGCGACGGACCGATTGCTTTTTGGCGTCGAGTTTGAGCGTGTTGTAGCTCCACATTTCGGTTTCCGGAACGTGGACCAACGCCAGCGACGTGAACAGCGAATACCCGCAGCTGCAGCCGTGGGCGAAGTTGGGGGCGTTCAAAACGCCGTCGGCGGGGATCAGGCTGTTACGGCAACCCGAGCGGAACCCTTCCAGATGCGAGGTGCCGCCGGTGGTGATGTCGCAGAAACCGGCCGAGGCCGCGCGGAAGGTCATCATGTGGGGGCTGGCTATGGCGTAGTTGCAATGATGGCCCGACTTGGTGAACGACCACGGCACGGCTTCGCCGGTGAGCGGATTCGTCCGCAAGTTCGAGGCACCGGTTTCCAGATCGTACGACTGTCCCGGTCCGCGCTGATCGAGGATGCGATCCTGCCAGACGATGACCTTATCCCAATAGTTTTCGGGATGCCCTTTGAATCCTTTGCCGACCGCATACTTCCGCCAGAGTTCCTTGCCGGTTTTTCCGCGGTAGGTGGCGATTTGATTTTGGTTGGAAACGACCATCACGTCGTGCGCTTTGGAATACGACAACCACGTGGAGATGATGTCGGTCTGTTCCGTCCAGACGGTTTTGCCCGTTTTGAGGTCGATGGCTTTGAGGAACTTGTCGTCGGCCGCTTTGGGAACGGCCCCCCGGCGAACGCCGATGTTGTAGAACTGTTCCACCGCCCCATCGAAGGCGAACAGCTTGTCGCCGCCGAGCGCGACCACGGGGAAACTGAGTTTGGCCTTTTTCGTCCAACGCGTCTTGCCGGTGAGTTTGTCTAACGCCATCAACTCGGTCGGCAGGCGGCCGTACTTTTTCGTGCTATGAAATACCGTGACGATCAGCAGATCATCGTGAACGCGAAGGCGGCCCCATACGGCATCGTCGTCGGGATGCGAGAACGTGGCAAGTGTCTTGCCGGTCTCTGGATCGAGCCGAACGATTTCGCGACCGCTGACCAGATACAGGGCGTCTTCGGCGGCGACAAAATGGAAGCCGGCCAGCACTTTTTCAAAGTTCCAACCCCGGCGGCCGTCGCGATTTGTCTTTTGCTCCTTCAGCGGAACCTGCCACAATATGCGGCCGGTGTAAACGTCGATGGCCGTCATTTTTCCCGGCCCCTGAATGAACATCCGGCCGTTAATGACGACTAAACTCGGCCCCCAATAATGACGGTTGTAGAACAAACTTCCGTCGGCCGAGGGGCCGCCAAACCACAGCACACCCAGCGGCGGTTTTACCAACCGGTCGCGTGCCATCAGCGTGTTGGCAGCGTCGCCGTACTCGTGTGTCCAATCGGCCGCACCGGGCAATGCACCGGCACGTACTAACAGAGACAAGTCGCCGGACCGTTTTAGTTCTGCACCGGCCGGTTTTGCGGCGGCGACCAATGCGGAAAGCCGCTGATGTTCGGCAGCCGTCAGTTCAAGACCGGCCGTGCCACCATACGGGCGCAGCACATGGAAAACCGATTCGACGAAGCCGTCGCCGCGCTCGAAACCGGCCGCCGCGATGTCTTCAGAAACGACCAACTGCGCTAAGTACGGCGGGAAGCCGAACGACTGCGGTTCGCCCACCTGGGCAACAACGCGCGTGCCGTACAGGCCGGCGGCATCGAGTCGTGTCCGCAGTGCGTTGACTTTTGCTTCGTCGGGATCGATGGCAACAATGCGCAATTCCGATTGCCGCAACACTTCTTCAATCAACTGTCCGGAACCGATTCCGAGTGCCAGACAATAACCCGATTTGGCACCGGTCGCCTTCAGAATCGCAGACGCCTTGTCGGTCCAGACTTTGTCTTCTGCCAGTGCCGGCAACTCAAGGGTCGGATGTCTGTGGATGATCGGTGCCGCGTCCTTGTCTGCAAAGGCGTACAATCGGTCGTTTTGTGTGACGACAAACAGTTTGTCGTCGGCGGCCAACATGGTCGAAGGGGTGCCTTCGATTTCAGCCGTCCAGGAAACACGGGCGGGTTTGTCACCCTTCGGCAAATCGACGGCGAAGACCGTCGTGCCGGCGTGTCCGTAGAGACGGTCACCGGCTCGCAAGTCGACCTGGACCTTCCGCTTCTTGAATGCGGCGTCCGGTAGCTTCCACGCATTTTCCAGCACGATCTTCTTGATGGTCTTTCCACGACGGTCTTTCGTTTCGACCGTTTTCGTTTTACCCAAATCAACTGCGGTGATCGATCCTGCGCCGCCGACGTAATATCGATCATTTGTCAGCACCGGGGGATGTGCGACGTTCTGCATCAACTTGGCGGTCGGAATGTGGTAGCACAACGTGCCGTGAAACAGCCACGGCCCAACGGTTGAAACGTGATAGTTGGTGGTGCCGCGCGTGCTGTAGGAAATCTTCACCGGCTTGCCCGTTTCCCGGTTGAAGCTACCAGCGACCGAGCGACCGGCGGGAATGAACATTCGCGTGTCGTTGGCCGTCAGATATCCCTGCGGTGTGAGATCGGAAAGAGGCTCGACGGTGTAATTGGGTTGTTCAGTTGAATTGCCGTCGATGTCGACTGTGCAATGGAAATTTCCTTCGAACGGCCAGACGCCAACGGTGAAGTTAATCTGCCCGTCGAGCAACACTGGGCCGCCGCGCATCGGCCAGACGGAAATCAGCCGGCCGTTGCCAACAACTTTGCGATTCGCCGGCGCAGTTTTGATCGCCCAGATTTGCTTGCCCGTGCCGCCATCAAGACAATAAAAGATGCCGTCGTCAGCACCGAAGTAAACGCGGCCATCGGCACACAGTGGTGCAAATCGCACTGGTCCGTTGGCAAAGAATCGCCACTTCTGATTGCCCGTGTCGGTATCGTACGCGGTGACCGAATCGTTGCTGGCCGATCCGACGAACAAGGTGTCACCCATCACCACCGGTTCGTAACTCGCATCGAACTGCAATCGCGGGTCTTCGGGCCAGGCTGGTGCCGAAGCGGGCAGATGCCGTGACCATTGCAGGTTGAGGCTTTCGCCCAGTTGCTGCGCGGTTGCCGCCGAACGATTGGCATCGTGTCGCCACGTCGGCCAATCGGCCGCATCGGTCGCCGTGACGGCCGACAGTATTATGCACGAGGCGAGAAACGCGAAACGACTGCCGGGAGAGTTGCACTGTCGCATGGCGGGCCTTTGTCTGTTGGCGGGATGAAGGAGGCTCTATCGATGCACCATAGTAATCGAATGGCACCACCAATGTGAAACGTCGGCAAAGATTGTCTCAACCGGACAGCAATCAGAGTTCTCTTCAAATTGGTCGCAATTCCCGAGTGCGCCACACAATACATTGACAAACTTGGATGCGTTTTCTATCTTGGCGGGTGGTCTCAATGGCCGCTGCGCGGGCAATACGACAAATTGCGTTCTCAAGTGCGGAACGCTTATCGGCTGACGGTAGCTCAGCCAGACATCACACAATGGAGGTAAGCCATGTTGACGGTAGACACCAACCGCCGATCCAGCGACTGTGACGGACAGACCCGCCGCGATTTTCTGAAAGTGGGCGGATTGGGAATGGGGGCGCTTGGCCTGCCTTCACTCTTGGCAGCACGCGCAGATGCCGCACAAAAAGGGCAGGCGATCAAAGACACGTCGGTCGTCTGGCTGTGGCTTGGCGGTGGCCCGACGCACGTTGAGACGTTCGACCCCAACATGACTGCACCGGTTGAGTACCGCAGCGTGACGGGCGAACTGAAAACGAATTTGCCCGGCTTCACCATTGGCGGCAACTTCGAAAAGATGGCCCGCGTCTCCGACAAGATGGCGTACGTGCATTCGTTCGCCCACAACGACAGCGGACACGGCAGCGGCACGCATTTCGTGATGACCGGCTACAGCAACCGGAATCTCGATAACGGCGGTCTGCCCACGCGGCCTTCCATCGGTTCGATTGCTGCCCGAACGCGCGGTGCGAATCATCCTCAAACCGGAATGCCGACGTACATCAGCCTCAATCGCATTAGCGCCGATGGTCCTGCATTTTTGGGAACTCCCTACGCGCCGTTTGGAACGAACAACCAGGCACGCTCGAACATGAAGCTCGACACGCCGATGGAGCGACTCGCTGATCGCCGCGAATTGTTGCAAGGCTTCGATCGTTTTCAGCGCGGGGCGGACCAATCCGGCCTGATGGAAGGTCTCGACGCGTTTGAATCGCAGGCGTTTAATCTCGTGTTGGGCAAAGCGCCGCAGGCGTTCGATTTGGCCAAGGAAGACCCCCGCACGGTCGCCCGTTACGAAGGGCCGAATCGCAACACGCAGAGTTTGGGTCGGCAGATGCTCGTTGCCCGGCGGCTGTGTGAAGCGGGTTGCGGTTTCGTCACGATGCAATACGGCGGCTGGGACATGCACGGCAACATCAAACGGTCGATGGATTCACGCGGCCCGGCGGTCGATCACGCTGTCGCCACTTTCGTCGATGACATTTATCAGCGTGGCCTCGACAAACGGATTCTGCTTGTCGTCAGTGGGGAGTTCGGCCGCACGCCGAAGATTAATCGCAACGCGGGACGCGATCACTGGGGTCCGCTTTGCACGTTGGCGCTCTCGGGCGGTGGCATGAACATGGGACAGGTCATCGGCGAGTCGGACGCCAAAGCGTACCGCCCGGCATCCAGCCCCATCACGCCACAGGATCTGATGGCGACCCTGTTCGGTCACCTTGGAATCGATCGCAAATTGCAGTTCTTCAATCAGTCCGGCCGCCCGGTCAACATGATTGAAAACGGCAGCCCAATCGCCGAACTCGCCTGATTGCGGCGGCTTGGTTTTCAACAAATTGAATCTCAGATGATCTGAACTCCCGGCGCTCGGCGCGCCGGGAGTTTTTTTCTGGACTGCGTTGACCCAAATCTTGCACAGAGATCACTTGCAGCCGCTGGTTGTTCTGGGATACTGCACGACGTGATTGATGTTCCAACTTGCAGCGGGCGGGGCGGAACAGGAATTGTTGCCAATTCGCGACGAAGAACCGTGCATGAGTAAATCGGAGACCGAGATGACGTTCGACTTCCCCGCACTTGAAAATATCCTCATCTGCCCCGAGACGCGCACCCCATTGGTGCACGACGGTGAGCGGTTGGTCTGCGTCGATCCGAATCGGCGGCTGAGCTATCCCATTGTCGATGAGATTCCCGTTATGCTCGTTGACGAAGCGACCGAATTGCCCACAGATGAATGGCGTACCGTGATGCAGCAAAACGGACGCGATGCGGACACCGGTGAAAAAGCTGCCGACGGATCAACTGAATAATGCGTGAATCACGAGACCGAATGCGGAAGAATTGGAGATCGGAATGAGCCGAAACTCGAAAATACAAACTGTGCGGCGTGCGTGCCTCGTCTGCGCGACATTATTGATCGTGTGCGCGACAATCTCTGCGGGACGCTGCGCCGATGAGAAGACTCAGGCAGCAAAGCAGAAGGACCCAAACTACTCGTTCCGGGCCGACCACGATCCCAACGGCATCGGCAAATTCTACATGGGCCGCGAGATCGCGCACGTCATGGGTTTCGGCCCACGTGGATCGGGGGCGCGGTGGCTGGAGCGAACGTCACGAGAGCGCGAGGAAAAACTCTCGTTGATGATCAAGTCACTGAAACTGAAACCGGGCGACGTCATCGCCGACATTGGCGCTGGCAGTGGGGTGATCTCGATCCTGATGGCCGAGCAGATCGGGCCCAAGGGAAAAGTGTTAGCCGTCGATGTCCAGCAGAAGATGCTCGATCGGCTCAAAGCCCGCTGCAAAAAACTGGGCGTTACGAATGTTGAGCCAGTAAAAGGAATCTCCAAATCGCCTCAGCTTAAGCCACAATCGGTCGACATGGCAATTTTCGTCGATGTCTATCACGAATTGGATTTCCCCTACGAGATGATGCGTGAGATTTCCAAGTCGCTGAAGACGGGCGGCCGGGCGGTCTTTGTCGAATACCGCATGGAAGACCGCACCGTTCCCATCAAGTTAGTCCACAAGATGACGCAGACGCAGGTCAAGCGAGAAATCGGTCGGCCGGAATTGGCGTTGAAGTGGAAAGAGACAATCGGCGTCCTGCCTTGGCAGCACATCATCATTTTTGAAAAGCAGGCAGACAAGAAGAAGAGTCGCGAGCGTTAGCCGAACTCCGCAAACTCTCTGGCAGATTGCACTCGTGAAACAAATGAGCGCATAGAAAAATCGCCGCCATCGCGAAGAGGGGGATGCGATGACGGCGATTGAGATTGGAGCGTCCGAAGAATCCGATACATTGCCGAACGGCTGAATCGGTGAAAAGAACATTCGAAGGCGCGTCGCTGAGGGGAACGTGTTGTCGCTTGCCAATTCCAGGTTCAGGGCGAACCCGGTGTCGAGTTGTTGTGGATTTGGAGTGGTTTCCGGTCGGTTGGCAAACGGGTTGGGTGCGCCTCCTTCTTCGGTTGAGGGGGATGAGTAGGAATCGTCACAGGCGATTTCAACCAGTTCTCGGGTCGGCGAAGGGGGATGACGACTGCGAGAGTTGTTGTTCAATCCTGTGTTGCTTCCTGTGTTTAGGTATCGGCGGAAGCTGCCGCAAAATTGTAGCCGTTCGGCTAAGTCGAACGTTGCGCCGATTGTGGCCGAGGTTCGTATCGATCACCCAATTTCGGTTGCGCCGATTGCGCACCGCCACCCCACCCACTTGGCGCGGCTGTGCCGACGGCTCGCATGAAGCCAGCCAAATCGCAGCGCGCGTTGTACCGATTCGGACTGATGAACCGGCGTCGGTTTCGCGATATTCGGGTCGTGCCGACGGTGACAGTTTCGATGTCAGTAAGTCAAAACGCTCGGCGGAGACGGCGGGTGCATTCCCCTCTTTGCATTGATAACGCACAGATACAAAGGGCCGCAAAGATTCGCCAAGGAGAACGAGAAAATAGGAGCCTGATGCGCAAGCGAAGGAGCATGCTGGCATCGCCCTGAAATCATCCTTCGCTTGCGCTTCAGGCTTAAATAAACCGGGGAGGCCCTTTCTCCGACCTGAACACTGAAATGCACAACTTCAAAACTTGCGCTTCAGGCTCCAACGACAGTCCGCGTCCTACGGCATGACAAACTGATGATCTGTCGGCCGTACGGTTAACACCGGACACGGGGCTTTGCGGACGACCTTCTCGGCCACGCTGCCCAGCAGCACATGCGCCAAGCCCGAGCGGCCGTGAGTTCCCATGATCACCAGATCGATGTCGTTCTCCTTGGCGTAGCGAACAATCTCGACGAAGGGCGGCCCCTGGCGAACCGCACGCACGACCTCTCCGCCCTCGCTCGGCGGCGGATCTGGAATTTTCGCTAACGCCGCTTCCGCGCTTTCCTGAAGCTCCTGCATGTAATCGCCCGGCGGGGGAAATGTCAGGCCCGGTTCCGGCACCATTGCCACCAAGTCCTGTAGCACATGCAACAGATGCAGTTCCGCCCCAAACGTGTTGGCGAATTCCGTCGCGTAAACGGCCGCGTTCTGTGAATAGTCGCTAAAATCGGTTGGTAGCAGGATTCGTTTCATTTGAATAACCGTTACTACTCACCGGCGATTGGTATGGACTGGATTTGGTGATTTCGGTAGGAGCGTCTGGTAAGGAGTTTACCAGATGGTCGAATGTTTGCCGAATGTCTCTGAACTTTCCCCGGATGAAAAAACT
>CAUZOL010000287.1:0-9104 GCA_963581435.1 Planctomycetota bacterium | reverse complement strand
CGATCCTGTTGGCACAACGCCCGTCTGGAATTCTAGTGGGGAGTTACCATACTGGCAAGACGACCCTCGGGCTAAGGGGGCGCAAGCCGTTTTAGTTTGACGCGTTGTGATGTGTTCAGGTTTTGTGCGACACTTAGACCTTCGGAATCATCACTCTTCATCGACGGGAATTTCCATGACTGAATTTCGTCAATCGCCTTGCGGAACGCATCGATGCATCAACATCGGTTGACCGAAAGTGCCTGCCGGGCCATCGAACAGGCTGCCATATTGGCGGTTGCTGCGGGCTATGCGCGTGTGGAACCGGCCTGCCTGTTGCGTGCCGTGCTGCTGGAAGAATCGCGTGCATCGGAGATTCTTGATCGATGTGGCGTCTCTCTGGCGACATTCGATCAATCCAATTTATCCAACTCAGCCGACACGCAACCCTGCGACGTTTCTGATAAAGCTGACGACAAAGCGAACGATGACGCACCGCTTCCGCACAGTGCCGTTCTGGATGAAGTCATCCAGGAAGCGCGGCGGCAAAGTGAAATGACGGGACGACACGCCGACGTTGGCAGCGAGCACTTGCTGTGGGGGCTGGCAATTATCGATTCCCCTGTGAAAGACTTTCTGAACTCGAAAGGCGTTGACGAGAGCTATCTGGCCGAACAGGTCGCCGAGGCGAGCGGCATCACCGCCGAACCGCTCGATGCCGACATTCACTTGGCGCATCGCGAATCGACAGCCACCGACAATTCCGATACCTATCGCGTTCTCGATACTGCCGCCAACCGGGCGCGCGAAGGATTGCGAGTGGTGGAAGACTTCACTCGCTTCACGCTCGACGATCCGCACCTCACTCGGCTGTTAAAACAGTACCGGCACGAGTTGGCCGAAACAGTTGGCCGGTTCGATTCGTCGGCAATGTTGAAGTCGCGTGACACTCCGAACGACGTCGGCACGAATGTGACGACGCAGGCCGAAACGATTCGGCGTTCTCCGCTCGATGTGGCTCAGGCCAATTTTAAACGTGTGCAAGAAGCACTGCGCACGCTCGAAGAGTTCGGCAAGATCATCGCGCCGATAACGTCCGAGCGCATCGAGCAACTCCGCTATTCGCTGTACACGCTGGAAAAGGCAACGCTGGGCACGCACGCCGCGCGAACTCAGTTCGACGGCATCAACCTCTATCTGTTGGTGAGCGAACGTCTCTGCCATCACGGCCCGGGACCGGCGGTGCGCGATGCAATCGATGCCGGCGCCCGCATTGTGCAGGTGCGTGAAAAGACAATGTCCGACCGGGCGCTGATCGATCACGGCTGCCGCGTGCGAAGTTGGACCCGCGACGCCGACGCGTTGTTCATAATGAACGACCGCGCCGATTTGGCCGTTCTAACCGACGCCGACGGCGTCCACGTGGGGCAGGAAGAATTGACGGTTCGCGAAGCCCGGCGGATCGTCGGCAGTGACCGATTGGTAGGTGTTTCAACACACACCATCGAGCAGGCCCGACAAGCGGTACTCGACGGTGCCGACTACATCGGCGTCGGCCCGGTCTTCCCATCGAAGACAAAACAATTCGACGAATTCGCCGGACTGGACTTCGTGCGGCAGGTTAGCGAGGAAATCACCTTGCCCTGGTTCGCCATCGGCGGCATCGATCAAAACAACATCGGCGAAGTCATCGCAGCCGGCGCATCACGCGTCGCCGTCAGCAGCGCGATTTGCGGCGCAGAGAAACCGGCCGAGGTAACGCGAGAACTCGTCGCGGCGCTTTCGGCTCAACTCAAATCAATTTAGCCGACCCGCTTGCGGAGCGTGTGGGTCGAACGGCGTGTTGCAGTCACGGCGGGCAAGCCCGCCGGCTAAATGAAGACTGTCTGCATCCAGAAATCGGGTTTCTTCGCGCGACGTTCAATTCACCACATTTCGTGGAGTTTCGCCCAGCAGCACGCGGCGGCAGTTTTCGCTGCCTTTGACGCGCATGTCGCGCTGGCCCTCTTCTGAATAGAAGGCGGTATGCGGGGTGATGATCAAGCGGTCGTGTGCCGGGTGATCGGGATTTCGCCAGGCGGCGATCAGCGGATCGTCTTTGTCGGGCGGTTCCTGCTCCAGCACGTCGATTGCTGCGCCGGCCAGATGACCCGAAGTGACTGCATCGAGAACGGCCCGTGTATCGACCACTCCGCCGCGCGATGTGTTGATGACATACGAACCGCCGGGCATATGAGCGATTGCGTCGGCATTAATAATGTGTCGCGTCTCGTCAGTCAGCGGGCAATGCGGGCTGACAACCTTCGCTTGCGACAACAGTTCTTCCAGTGTGTCGGCGCGGCGGACACCCAGCGCCTTGTCGAGTCCGTCGGGTACATAAGGATCGTAGAACAACACGTTCATTCCCAGCGCTTTCGCGCGGAGTGCAGTCGCCGTTCCAATGCGACCGATGCCGACGATCCCAAACGTCTGCCCCCGCAACCGGGTAAGCGGCCGAACGCTGAGGTGCGCCCATTCATGCTGCGGGCTGCGGCGTAGACGATTGTTGAGAAAAGAAATGCCGCGCGTGAGAGAAAGCGCCAGCCCAATGGCCGAGTCGGCCACTTCCTCGGTGCCGTAGTCGGGCACGTTTGCGACGGGAATTCCCCTCTTGCGGGCAGCGACGGCATCGACGTTGTCGAAACCGACGCCGCACCGGACGATCAACTTGCAGTTCGTCAGGCGTTCAATCGTCCGCTCGGTCACCTCGACACAGTGATAGACCATAATCGCGTCGGCGTCTTCAATCCGGCCGAAGAGATCGTCTTCGCAACCGGCGTTCAGCGACACGACATCGGCAATATCGCCCAGAATTTTCAATTCGTCTTCCATCGGTCCCCCAATGAAATCGGTCACCACAACTTTTCCCCTGCCTGCCACGCGTTCGACTCCTTGTTGAAAGTTCTGTTGTTCGCTTCAAAAGTCCAACGACTGTACCGTAGCCAACGTGTTGCGCCCAGCGGGCGGTTCTGATCCGGCGCAGCCGGAAACCCAAACCGACAGCTTGCTGTCGAATGGCTGCTTAGTCCGATTTTTCACCACGAAACACCAAGGACAATCGCGTGAATTGAGAGTGAGGTCCTCAAGCGACAAACAGTCTGCCTGTGTGATCTTGTGATCGATCTCAATTCTCTTTCGTGTGTTCCGTGTATTTCGTGGTTCCCTCTGTGATTTAAGCTGCAAAGTACGCCCTTCGACAGCAAGCTGTCGGTTTGGGGTCACGGCTCGCTCCGCTCGCCTTGTCACTGGAAAGCGTGCAGGCACCCTGTTAGTCTAAACATCCTGAGATTTCTCAGCCCACCCGATGTTTGCCCGCCTGTTTTGAGGATTCATTCAGATGAACGGAAAATGGTTTCGATTCTCCGCGACGACCGCAGCGGTGCTGATGTGCGCATTGGTATTGAGTGGCTGTGGTAGCGGTGGCGGCAAAGGCGGTGGCGGAACTGGGGGTGGCACAAAAGGTGGCGGCACCACCAACTCCGGCAAGACAAAGTTCCTCAGCATGGGGACTTCGCCCATCGGCGGTACGTTTCAGCAAGTCGGCAACTCGTTGTGCGTAGTGCTCAACAAAAACGGCGGCGACAACAACTGGAAGGCCCAAGCCAAGGGCACCAAAGGTTCGCAGCAGAACATCCGGCTGCTGGATCAGGGAGAATACCAACTCGGAATCGCCAATTCGGCCATCAGTTTCAATGCCGTCAATGGCACGGGGGGGTGGGATAAGAAGTACGAAATTCGCGCGATCACAACCATTGCGCCGCTGGTTGCGATGTTCGTCACGAAGACGTCTTCTGGAATCAAGACGATTCAGGGCCTGAAAGGCAAACGCGTCATCTGCGGTCCGAATGGGGCGGGATTCGAAATGTTTATCGAACCGCTGCTGGAAGCGCATGGCGTCAAGCTGGCCGACTTTACCAAACTCAACGCGAACTTTGCCGATTCGGTGACTCAGTTGAGCGATGGTGGAGCCGATGCCGCATTTCTCGGCGGTGCGGTCCCTTCGCCTGCCATCCAGCAGGCAAGTGACTTGGGGATTCTACTGATTCCGTTCGAGGCGGAAGCGCGGAAACAACTGGTGAAAGACTATCCGTTCTTCAGCGAGATCACGGTCAAAGCAGGCACCTATGCCGACCTGAAAGAAGACTATCACGGCCTGAACGTAGGCGCGATGCATCTGATTACTTCGGCCGCTCAGGATGATGAGTTCGTCTACCAGATTACGAAAACGATCTGGACAAACCGAGCGAAGATTTCCCATCCGGGGGCAAAGAAGTTCATCAACGAAAAGAATGCACCGCGAAATACCGGGACCAAATTTCACCCCGGCGCGATCCGCTTCTACAAGGAAGAGGGCATCTGGCCGGAAGCCGCCGAAGAGGGTAAGGCGGGCGACGATGCTCCCGCGACGGACGATCCATCAGGCGATGCGAACGAATCGTAATAGGAGCGGCGTCTGGTGTTCGAGCGGATTCGCAATGTTGTGGTGACCCTGTTGGGTGTCGCCCTCTGTCTGTTCACACTGGTGGAAGTCAACTTCCCCCAGTTGCAGCAGCAGTCTGCGCTCGCAGTTTTCGTGATGCTCGGCATGACGATCTGCTTTCTCGTCTTTCCGCTCCACAAGCGGTTCGAAAACAATGTCGCGCTGCGTGCCACCGATGTGTTGCTCGCGCTGGCAACAATCGTTTGTTGCGGCTTCGTCATCGTGCAGACAGAACCCTGGCTGCAGCAGTTCTGGCTCGCCGGCGAATCGGGAACGGTGCAGTCGTTAACGGCGAGGGCCAGTGACGAAAACAGTATCGACTACGCGATCGGCATCGTCGGTCTGCTGTTGGTACTCGAAGTCACCCGACGCAGCATCGGCTGGATTGTCCCCGCGTTGGCGCTGCTGTTTGTCGGACACTCTTTTTATTGCTATCTGGCATCAAGTCACGGCTGGGCCGCCATGCCCGACATGCTGTTTCCGCATCAGGGGCAGAGCCTCAAGAGCATCGCGAGTACGACATTTCTGCAGACGCTGGGCGTCTTCGGACCGGCAGCCGGTGTGATGTTCAAGTACGTGTTCTTATTCGTAGTGTTCGGCTCATTCCTGGAGATGTCCGGGGCGACGCAGTTTATTATCGACTTTGCTGAAAAAGTATTCGGCCGCAGTCCCGGCGGCCCGGCTAAGATTTCGGTGCTGGGTAGCGGGTTGATGGGTTCGCTTTCCGGCAGCGCCGTTGCCAACGCCGTCACCACCGGTGCCTTTACGATTCCGATGATGCGCAATTCCGGTTTCGAGCCGCGAATCGCCGGAGGAATTACGGCCGCCGCCGCCGCCGGCGGTGCGCTTGTTCCCCCGGTGATGGGGGCCGGCGCTTATATGATGCTCGAACTGGTCGAACCGCAGGTGACCTTCCTGCAGATCGCAACGGCAGCGGTTTTGCCGGCAACACTCTATTACTTTTCGATCTACATGATCGTGCATTACTACTCACGACGGATCGGCGCACAGAGCGTGCAAAAAACGGCCGAAGACGAAGTCCGGTCGCTGTGGCAGTTCGAGGCGATTGTGTTTGTCGGCGCGCTGGTGGCGTTGGTCGGGTTGCTGTTGATGAACTTCTCGCCGTTCCGTGCGGTCACCGGTTCGCTGGTACTCATCCTGTTGTTGGGGACGATGCGCAAGCGGCTCAAACTGGCAACGGCACCCCGCCTGTTTGCGATCACGAGCTTTTTCGTCGTCATCGTCATCCACCAATTCAGCCCACAGATCGACCAACTGTTCGCGCCGGCGAGGGAACATCTACTTCCCGAATGGTTGCAGGCCTACGTTGCCAAATCGTGGCTCGACCTGAATACCGACGCTTTTTCGATACGACGCATGTTTGAGTCGCTGCTGGACTCGTCCATCTTTGGAATGTTGGGCATGATCGTCTTCGGCACGATCAACCGCGACTGGCGACCGACGATCATAAATGCACTGACGAAGTCGGCCAAGAACGGCGTGTCGCTGGTGGCGGCGAGCGCTTGTGTCGGCATCATCATCGGCATCGTGCAGCAGACCGGCATCGCCGCCGACTTCAGCGCGGCCATTCGAGACCAGGTCGAATCGAATCTGCTGCTGGCATTAGTCGGCATCATGGCCTGCTCAATTGTGTTGGGAATGGGGGTTCCTTCCGTCGTTTGTTACCTGTTGATGGCGACGCTGATGGGGTCGCTGCTCAGTGAATTGGGCATCATCCCGCTGGCGGCCCATCTGTTCATCTTCTACTTCGGCATGATGTCGATGGTCACCCCGCCGGTTGCGTTGGCCGCATATGCCAGTGCGTCGATTGCCGGCTCACGCATCATGCCGACGGCTATGGCCGCATTTCGGTTCTCGCTGGTCGGATTCACGCTGCCATTCATGTTCGTCTATCGCCCCGAACTGTTGCTGATGAGCGACAAACCGGAAGTGACGGTTAAGCTGATGCGTCCCAAAGAAGTGAAGGTGGGCGAACCGGCGGCGATCAACGGCAAACTGGTGTGGTACGGCGAGCCGCGAGGATTCTCGAAAATCGAGATCGTCGGCGCACAGGGAAATGCGGCTGCGACAATCTTGCGGACATCGGACTTTGGCACGTTTCGCTCTGAAGTCGATCCCGGCAATTGGATAATCACGACTTACGAACGAGACCGAATTCCTCTCGATCCGGCGACGATGAGCGAACTCACGCTGACCGAAGATCAACGGATCGAAACCGGCGACGACATCGTGTTGTTCACGGGTGAAGGAACTGTCGTTTCGCCCGGCGATTTGGAAGAGGACGACGCCGGCACCACATTTTATCTGACACAGGACGGCGAAGCACAGCATCTCGGTTCGCTGACATTCGATCCGTCACAGGCCAACGAGGAGTCGACTGGTTCCGGCGCTGCTGATGATGACAACCGCCTGCAGTTCACCGACCAGCGGCTGTCGATGTTGTCGGTGGCGCTGGCCATGCTTGCCGCGCTGGTGGGCATTGTGGCGCTGGCGGCGGGAATCGCCGGCTACATGAGTTCCGATCTGCGGACGTGGGTCCGCGTATTGATGTTGTTTGCCGCGGCGCTGCTGCTTTCGCCCGATCTGGAAATCGCGGGGACGCAGATCGGTGCGTTCACCAACATCATTGGCGGCGGATTGTTCGTGGTCCTGGTGGTGATCAATCGGCTGAAGACAAACGCGGAGTCGCCCGCCGCGACGGTTTAGAAACCCATGCCGACGTTTTGGCGTTGGAGAAACCCGGTTTCTCAAAGAAACCGGGTTTCTGAAGCTACGAAAGGCAGCCGATGCGATACGTCGTTTGGGGTCTGCTGCTCATTTTGGTCGTGCTGCATCAAAGTGGCATTGCCATCGACAGCACAAAACTCTTGTTCGGCTTTCTGCCGGAAGGGTTAGCATTTCACATTGGGATTTCGCTGGCCGCCGGAGTGACTTGGTTTCTGGCGACTCGGTTTGCCTGGCCCATCGACGAAACGACTGCAAACGAAAGCGCCGAATCGCCAGCCGGGAGTGAGCAGCCGTGACACAGCTCATCATCGTTGGGATTTATCTCGCGCTGCTATTAGCGCTGGGACTGTTTTCCAGCCGCCTGTTTCGCGGGACGAGCCAGGACTACATGCTGGCCAGCCATTCGATCGGCCCGGTGCTGTTGTTGATGTCACTGTTCGGCACAACGATGACCGGGTTCGCTTTGGTCGGCTCGACCGGAAAATCGTTCGAACAGGGCATCGGTGTGTACGGTATGCTCGCGTCATCCAGCGGCATTGTGCATTCGCTCTGCTTTTTCCTGTTCGGTGTCAAGCTCTGGTCACTGGGAAAGCAGCACGGTTACACCACGCAAATTCAGTTCTTCCGCGATCGGTTGGAAAGCGACAAGATCGGCCTCGTTCTTTTTCCCGTCCTGGTCATTCTCGTCATCACGTATCTGCTCATCGGCGTGCTGGCGGCCGGCTTAACGGTCAACGGTGTGACACGCCACGCCTTTCCCCAAATCTTCAGCGAGGAAGTATTTCACGGCGGCGTTCCGCCACAGCTTGCGTCGCTGGTAATCTGCGCGGTCGTTCTCGTCTACGTCTTCTTAGGCGGCATGCGCGGCACCGCCTGGGCCAACGCGCTGCAAACCGGCGTCTTCATGGTACTGGGGGTGGTCACGTTTTTTGTTATCTCCAGCAAGTTGGGCGGCCTGCAGGCGGCGAGCGAGGCAGTACTCCAGCATCACCCCGAGAAATTTACATCCAGCGGCATCGACCGCACCGTGTTTCTCACCTTCCTGCTCATCCCGTTGTCGGTCGGCATGTTTCCGCACGTCTTTCAACATTGGCTAACCGCCCGCAGCGCATCGAGTTTCAAGCTGTCGGTGGTTGCCCATCCCATCTTCATCATGATCGTCTGGGTCCCCTGCATTCTTGTTGGCACATGGGCGACGTCGGTTCAAATCGACGGAAAATTCATGTTCCCGCCCGATTTCAACGCGAACGCCGTGCTGCCGGTGATGGTGGGCAAACTGAGCACGCCGCTGCTGGGCGGACTGCTGACCGCTGGCATTCTCGCGGCAATTATGTCGTCGCTCGACAGCCAATTCCTGTGCATCGGCACCATGTTCACCGAGGACATCGCCGTCCATTACGGTGGCAAAGACCGCTACAGCGACCAGCAGATTGTCAAAATGGCGCGGATGTTTATCATTGGGGTCGTGGCGGTCACCTACATTTTGAGTCTGTTCGATCCGCCGCACATTTTTGATCTGGGCGTGTGGTGTTTCAGCGGGTTTACTGCACTGGTTCCGCTCGTCGCGGCGGCCCTGTATTGGAAACGACTCACAAAAGCAGGCGGCTACGCGTGCATCATCGCGGCAATCACCTCGTGGTCAATTCTCTTTTGGAAATCGGGATTTGCAGCCGACGACACCTTTACGGTTGATATCGATTTATTCCAGAATACGTATAAGACGTTACCCGTCGCGACGATGCTGCTTTGTTCAACGATTGCGATGGTCGTTGTCTCGCTGTTCACGAAACCACCCAGTCAGGCGACATTGGAGAAGTTTTTCCCGGAGTGATTGTTCCAAGCGAGCGTGGGGGTACAT
>CAUZOL010000286.1:0-9123 GCA_963581435.1 Planctomycetota bacterium | reverse complement strand
CCAGCCGGCTCCCAGGATTGCTGCAAAGGCGGGGGAGAGCCATCCGCGGTACATGATGTAACCCAGGATCGCCAGCACGCAAATCGACGCGCCGATTGCCGTTAATAGACGCTTCAGATCACTTGGGTTGTGTCCGCCGAGATCGGTCCAGACCAGGCGACTTTTCTCCGCATCCCCGATTAAGGGTTCACGTCATTTGATACTATCGAAGTTCCTCTGGTACAATCAATTACCCCAGAGGGCTGAACTGCAACTGCAGTGAAAGTTACGGAAGACGATCGAAAATGCCCGGGCTAATTCGGGCAGCGGAGCCACGTTCCCATGACGGTACCGACTCAACACACTCCCGCGCATCCGGCCGTTTTTTCGCGACGCACCGCAGTGCAGGCGGGTGCCATCGGGCTGCTGGGATTGGGGACGAACCACGTTCAGGCATTGCGGGCAGCCGACCCATCGGCTGCAGGTGGGCGGAAGAACTTCAAGACGTGCATCTACATCTTTCTGTCCGGCGGATTGGCGCAACACGACAGCTTCGACATGAAGCCGGAAGCGGCCGACACCGTTCGCGGCGAATTTGCTCCCATCGCCACCAACACGCCGGGCATCAGCATCTGCGAGCATCTGCCGCTGCTTGCGCAGCGCAGCAATTTGTGGGCGTTGTGCCGATCGCTGACGCATTCGACGAACGGCCACTCCGAAGCGCATCACATGATGCTGACGGGGAGGTCGCAGCTTCCTCCCCAATTCAGCGGCACCACGCCAAACGGAAACAACTGGCCGTCGATTGCGACCGTTGCCGGCGATGCGACGCGACCGCGAAACAATCTGCCACCTGCCGCCGTTCTGCCCGAACGGCTGGTGCATTATTCGCGACGCGTTATTCCCGGGCAGTTTGGCGGCGAGATGGGATCGCACCGCGATCCGTGGTTCATCGAGGCGTCGCCGTTTCATAACACGTCGTACGGTGCCTTCCCCGAACATCACTTCGACCACCAGGAACGCGGCAACAAAGACGTACGCGTTTTCCAGGCTCCCAATCTCAGCCTGTCGCACGGAGTGACACAGGGCGCGTTTTCCAACCGGATTAACCTGCTGCGCGATTTGGAACGGCAACGACAATTTCTCGACACGCATGCGCACGTGGAAGACTTCGACCGCTATCGCCAGGGAGTGATTTCACTGCTGAGCGATCCGAAAATCAAAAACGCCTTCGATGTGACGCGAGCCGACGATAAGACGCAAGAGCGTTACGGTCGCAACTCCTTCGGTTGGTCACTGTTGATGGCGCGGCGGCTGGTTGAAGCGGGCGTGAATCTCGTTCAGGTCAATCTGGGAAATAACGAATCGTGGGACACGCACGGAAACGCGTTTCCCCACCTGAAGGACAAACTGCTACCGCCGACCGACCGTGGCGTTTCGGCACTGCTTGATGATCTGCAGGCTGCGGGGATGTTGGACGACACACTGATTGTGATGGCGGGCGAATTCGGGCGGACACCGAAAATCTCGCGTTTGCCGAAATACTACGAGTTCCCCGGCCGCGATCATTGGGGGGCCCTCCAGACGGTGTTCTTCGCCGGCGGCGGTGTGAACGGCGGAACTGTGATCGGCGCGTCGGATAAGATCGGCGCGTATCCAGTGAATGATCCGCAGAAGCCGGAGAACATGGCGGCGACAATTTACCGGGCGCTCGGCATACCGGAAACCGCAGTCTGGCACGACGTGGTCCAGCGGCCACACGGAATCTACCACGGCGAGCCGATTCCCGGTTTGATCGGATAAACAACTCCGAATCATGCTGGTCGCTGCGTCACCTCAACCTGCAAATCACTTTTGCTTTCGCGTTCTCTGTCCAATGCAGTAGAGCCGGCGGTCGGTGCGAAGCAGAATCTGTCCGTCGCTGATGGCGGGCGAGGCATTGGTTCGGCTGTCGTCGTCATCGAAGACGTTGTGCGCCAACAGTTCAAACTCCGGCCTTGCTGCCATCACGTACGTGCCGTTGTTGTGCGAGACCACGTACAGTCTGCCGTCGGCCAACACTGGAGACGACCAGATGCGACCGGGTCGCGGTTCCATGCGTTGCTGGAAGACGGTCTCGCCGGTCTCGGCGTTCTGGCAACACAAATATCCGCCACCGTCGGCGAACCAGTACAGGTGTCCGTTGTGATAAATTGGCGAACCGACGTTCGAGCCTTTGGTCTTCCGCCACAGCGAATGCGTCTTATCGACGTTGCCTTCGCCGCCACCGCGCACCGCCAGCGACGTGTGTCCGCCGCCGATGGCAAACAGTGTCTCGCCGTGCGAGACAACGCTCGGGCACACGTATCGGTGAACACCGTCGGCCTGCCACAGTTTCTCCCCCGCGCGTGGGCCAAACGCCATCAACTGATTTTGAACACTGACGACGAGTTCTGTTCTCCCGCCTTGCAGCTTGTGGACGAGCGGAGTATTCCAGGATGAGTTGATTCCTTTGGCGCTCCAAACTTCTTTGCCGGTCTTTTTGTCCAACGCCACAAGAGCGCGGCTTTCGACGCTGGCGTTGATAATGAGGAGGTTGCCGTACACAACGGGCGAGCAGCCCGAACCCCAGCCGCTGGTGCCCTCGCCGACGTTTGTGTGCCACAACTGCTTGCCGTCGAGATCAAAACAGTAGACGCCCGACTTGCCAAAGAAGACGTAGAGCCGTTCGCCATCGGTGGTCGGTGTGCTTCCGGCGTATCCCTGGTAGGCCCCTTCACCGCGATAGTTGTGTTCTGGCAGCTTGGGTTTGAATTCGAGTTGCCATTTCACCTTGCCCGCGGCGCGGTCGAAACACAAAACGTGCCGGCGCAGTTTCTGCTGATCTCCCTCGTTCGGCTGCAGCCCGTAACCGGAGTAACACGTGACAAACACGCGGTCGCCCAGGCAGATTGGGCTTGAAGCACCGGGGCCGGGCAAGTCGGCCTGCCAGACGACGTTGCGCGAGGATGACCATTCAACGGGTAGCCCCGTTTCTGCCGACTTCCCTAAACCGCCGGGGCCACGAAACTGCGTCCAGTCGTCCGCCATTGCCGCACACGGGAATATAACAATGAAAAAGCATGTCAGCAGATGGGATTTCATCATGAGTCAGCTTTCAATTCAATGCGACAAAGGTCACCGAGTTGGTACACAACTCAGACTATCATTCGCCATCGCGTGCGTCTATCACCGGCCACTCTTGATATGGCCGCGAGATCCGTCACATTGGAGTCGCAACCGTGTGACCCACTGTGACTCTTTGCAAACGATGCATGCAGTCGTGTCAACTGCAGTCGCGATCAGTCGGACGGTCGCTGAAACACGCTGCCGGCATCGACCTGCTCAAAGCCGCACGATTCCAGCAGCCGTTTCGCGGCCTCGTTTTCATCGGGCGCGTGGCATTCGACTTGGGTGAAGAGTTCGTCGCGAAGGCGCCGCATCACTCCGAGGACCAGCGCCTGACCGAAGCCCTGGCGCTGCGCTGCCGCCGGCACTGCAAGGTCGGTCAACCCGATGGCTTGCGATTGCCATTTCGAGAGGTAGTGGTCGAGTGCAACAACGGTCACTCCCGCCGACGCAAGACCACCCGCCTTGGGGCCAAGCAGAAATCTCAGCGATTCCAATCGACCATAGCGGGTCGACCACCACCAGGTTAGAGGATCGGGCTGGGCAACGGCACGCAACTCCATTTTGCGACGGATTTCCATCAGCCGCACGCTGACCGGCACGTGGTGGTTGTTCAGGTCGCATTGATAAACCAGATGACGCGCAGTTGGCTGGAAGCCCAACGCCTGAAAAAACGGGGCCGCATCTGGGTCCGACTCGAGGAATCCGGCCATCGCGCTGCCGCCGTACAGACCAAAGTAAAACGGGTCGCACGGCGCGGCGGCTCCTGCCTGGGTGCTGGTGGCTCCCGAGGAACGAAGATACTCTTCGGCCCGCCGGATGAGTTCGCGGCCAATGCCACGACGGCGATAATCGGGGTGGACCATAACCACACAAATCACACCACGTTCGCGGTCGATTCGAGATTCATCGGCAGCGACGCCAAAACCGGCGTGGACGAATCCGATGATGCGAGACTCGTCACAGGCGACGATCAGTCCATCGCGATCAAAGTACGGCTGCGCGAAAACCATCGTCTCCAGCGGGTCCGTTGATGCCAACTGGGCAGCACCGCGTCCCAGACCGCTTTCCTTCCACACCGCGTAGATGCCGGGGGGATCGGAATTGTGAAACGGGCGATAGTCTATCACGCCACTCGGCTCGCAACCGGGTTACTACAGTGAATTCAACACTTTGAATTCAATACTGCGAAGTCAATACCGGTCGATTCTAACAAGACAATGTGAACGGAACAGCCGAGTTTTCAGAGTCGAGAGTGTTGGGCCGGCGAGGCATTAGGGTCTCCCGGGCTGACATTTCGTTCCCGACTTTCATCTCAACGACGACGACACGGACACTGCAAGTTTCATTTGACGGCGCCGCTTCCACCAAATGGTGAACCGCACCTAACGCTGCTTCACGCGCTGAACTGCATCAACAACGGCCTGAGACGTCAGACCGTACTTCTCCAACAGGCCCGCTGCATCACCGCTTTCTGCGTACACGTCGCCAACGTTGACGAATTCCATTGGCACTGGAGTGGTTCGCGATGTGACGGTTGCGACAGCCGAACCCAGCCCACCAGCGGCCAAATGTTCTTCGGCGACGACGATGGCACCGGTCTCGCGAGCCGCCTCAACAATGGCATCCTCGTCAAGCGGTTTGACGGTGTGCATGTCGATCACGCGGGCGGAGACTCCATCCTTTTCGAGCTGCGTTGACGCATCGAGCGCGACGGCCAGCATCAGACCATTCGCGATGATCGTTACGTCGCCCCCTTCACGCACGCGAATCGACTTGCCGATCTCAAATTTGCAATTCTCGTCGTAGATTTCCGCAACGTCCGGACGGCCCAATCGCAAATAAGTTGGACCGTTGTGTTTCAACATGGCTTCGGTTGCCAATCGAGTGGAAACCGCATCGGCCGGAACGATGACCGAAATGCCCGGCATCGAGCAGGCCAGTCCAACGTCTTCGATTCCCATCTGTGACGGACCGTCTTCGCCAATTGAAATGCCCGCATGCGAGCCAACCAATTTGACATTCAGACCGGGAAACGCGACCGACATGCGAATCTGGTCGAAGGCGTTGCACAATAGGAAGCAGGCAAAACTGGCGACAACGGGTGTCTTTCCGGCCGCCGCCAATCCGCCGGCAACGCTCACCATGTTGCTTTCAGCAATACCGACATTGAACGCTCGCTCGGGAAACGCCTTGGCGAACCACTCGGTGCGTGTCGAGTTGCCGACATCGCCGTCAACAACCACGACATCCGGGTAGTCTGTCCCCAACGCTTCCAGCGCTCGCCCAAATGCGTCGCGTGTTGCCTGTCCAATTTTCAGTCCGCTTGCTTCGCCAATCTGCATCGTTTCTCTTCTTACTTCAGTCAAACTGTTAGTCGTATTAATCACGGAGACACGAAATCACACAAGCAATTTCAGGGCTTTCTCTGCGAGTTCGGGAGATAGCGGTTTGCCGTGGAAGTTCAAATCGCCCGCCTCTTCCATCACCGGCAGAATTCCGAAGCCCTTTTTCGTTTCCGAGACGATGGCCGTCGGTTGATCGGTGACGCCCGTTGCCGTCTCCAACGCTGCCAGCACTTCTTCTATGTCATTGCCGTTGATCGTCTGCGTGTGCCAACCAAATGGTGCGATTCGTTCGGCAAACGGGGTTTGATCGAGGACGTCTTTTGCGGCCCCGGTTTGCTGATAACCGTTCTGATCGACGATGAGAGTGAGATTCGCCGTGCGGTATTTGCCGGCGGCTGCCAATGCTTCCCACACTTGACCTTCGCCCATCTCGCCGTCGCCGGTCATCACAAACACGCGACTGTCGCGGCCGTCGATTCTCGCGGCCAACGCTTGTCCCAGTCCAATCGACAGGCCCTGCCCCAGCGATCCGGTCGAGGCTTCGATTCCCGGCAAACGCCGCATGTTGGGATGCCCTTCCAACGGGCTACCCAGTTTTCGCAGCGTTAAGGTTTCTTCGACCGAAAAATAGCCCGACTCGGCCATCGCCGCATACAGCACAGGAACGGCGTGTCCCTTGCTGAGTATGAATCGATCGCGATCGGGATCGGTCGGATTTTGTGAATCAATGCGGAGAAACCCGCCAAAATAGAGCGCCGCCACCACTTCGACGGCCGACATGCTGCTGGAAGGATGACCGCTACCAGCCGCCGTCGTCATGTTGACGATGTGCCGCCGCAGCCGCGTTGCCATCTCTTTGAGTTCATCGATAATGAGTTTGGTTGCCTGAACAGCCACGCTTCACCCTTCAAAATGCAAAAACAAGAAAGACCCGCTGCACGAATCAATACGCACGATGGCGGCAGGCCAAAGCCAGAGATCGCGTTCGGAAACCCACCGGCGGTGAATCCAATCCCCATGACGCGCATCGGCCGAACTATGCTAACGCCCCCGATGTTTGCTGGCAAGCGGGGCAAAGGGGGATTATGATGTCAATTGGTATACAGGCAACGAAGAATGATTTAGCCGGCTCGCTCGCGAGCCGTGTTTGCTGCTCCAGACGCCGGACTGGGACCACGCCCCGCAAGCGGGCCGGCT
Source organism: Planctomycetota bacterium (assembly GCA_963581435.1). Taxonomy (GTDB): domain Bacteria; phylum Planctomycetota; class Planctomycetia; order Planctomycetales; family Planctomycetaceae; genus JABISG01. Next base: position 2,452 of record CAUZOL010000286.1, on the reverse strand, counting down.
CAATGGGGCGAGACGTTGACAGTTTGGAAAACGACCATGCACGATGCCCCCTTCACCGATGACGAACTCCTCGCATATCTCGACGAGATGCTTCCCGTCGAGAGGATGGCTGAACTGGAGCGGCAATTGCGATCATCGGATGAATTACGGCGAAAAGCGGCCGCAGTCGCACAGCGCCGCGAAAACGGAGCGCACACGGTTGCCCAAATCTGGCGAACATCGCGGCTGAGTTGTCCCACCCGTTCACGGTTGGGAAGTTTTCTGCTGGGAACGCTGGAAGCGGAACTGACCAAGTACGTCGAATTCCACGTCCGCACGGTCGGCTGCCGCTACTGCGCCGCCAACCTGCAAGACCTCGAAGCCGAACTCGATCGGCAACCGGAAACCAAACAACGCCGCCGAAAGTTCTACGAATCGTCGGCCGGGTATCTGCGCGGCGCGGATGACGAGTGATTGCGTCGGTTTGTTGTGACACGGTGCCACAACGTTGGGCGACCAGATACTTCGGCGGCCCTGCAGGGTTTCGGTTTGAGTTTTTCGGCCGACTTGATCGCCTTCTTGATGATCTCCTTGTCCTTGACGTTGGGATGCGGCAGCGCCTTCTCAATCGCTCGGCCGTATGGGTTGCGTAACTTCTTTTTTCGATCGCCCCGAACGTGGCAAATTACGCACTTGCGACACTGCCGAGGATCGTTGGGGTAGAGTTTCGCGTACACGCCAACATAGGGCGGCCTCGCTTCAGCGCTCTTGTGAAAACCGAAACACGTCACAACAACAGCAGAGATGAGCAGAAGTCGCATCGCTCTCGCCCTCCGTTTCGTGTCACATCAAGAGTGCGTCATTCACGATCAACAGCTGCGGTGCAACGCACCGCAGACGCTGCGAGCCATTGGCTCTCAGCTGGTTGACCAACAAATTCTCCTCATACGCGACATACCATCGATCAAATCACCGGTTCCCAGCCCGGTTCGTAGTCGCGTTTCCAGAGTTTCATCGCTTCGGCGTTACCTGCAATGTGGCCATTTTTCGGATCACAATTCAGTGTGTCGCCGGTGCGGTGGGCGATGTTGCCCAGGTGACACAACAGCGTGCTCTTGTGGCCCTTTTCGATTTCGGCATTCAACTCCAACGGCTTATCGTTGCGGATGGCGGCAATGAAGTTGGCCACGTGTTCCGCTTCGCCGTTGGTGCTGCTCTTTTCTTCCTTGACGAGTTTGTCCCGCAGGTCGTAAATGCGGAACGTGCCGCCGGCGTCGAGTTCCATGCTGCCGCCTTCGCCATAAAACGTGACGAAGCCGCCGCTGTGCTTGTTGCAGCTGAGCCCTTCCCAAGTGATCTGCTTTTCCCCTTTGAATTCATAGCAGACCGCGTGCGTGTCGGGCGTTTGCTGGTCGTCGTCGAAACGGTATCGCCCGCCCGACGAGGTCACCCGCGTCGGGTAATCCACTTGCATGCCCCAGCGGGAGAGGTCGAGCGTATGCACGCCGTTGTTGCCCAGTTCGCCGTTGCCCCAATGCCAACTCCAGTGCCAATTGTAATGCACCCGGTTATCGACGTACGGCTTCCGCGGCGCGGGTCCCTGCCACAGGTCGTAATTGAGCCGGCCGGGAACGGCCGCCGGCTTGCCGATGCCAATGGGTCCGCGCAGATTTGCGTACCAGCTCCGCGACAAATACGGTCGGCCGATGGCTCCGGCGTGCAGTTGCCGAATCGCCTCAATCGTTCCTGGCGCACTGCGGCGCTGCGAACCCATTTGCACGGCTCGATTGTGCTTGCGGGCGGCAGCGACCATCGTCTCGCCTTCCCACGGATTGTGGCTGCAGGGCTTCTCGCAGTAAACGTGCTTGCCGGCCGAACAGCCCAGAATGGTCGCCGGCGCATGCCAGTGATTCGGAGCCGCACAAATCAAAACATCGACGTCGGAGTCGTCCAGAATGCGGCGGAAATCGGTGATCGCTTCCGGCTTGCGGGCTCCCACTTTTCCCAACGAATCGGCCCCTTTGCCAGCCCGATCGATATCGACGTCGCAGGCATATTTTACCTCGACGCCTTTCAACTTGGCGAACGTCGAAGTGAGAGCGCGACCGCGACTCAGCCCCATCACGCCGACGACAACTTTGTTGTTGGCCGAACTTGCCGCCAGTGATGTGGCCCCGCTCATCGCGATTCCCACCGCTGCCCCGGTTACTGCCGTCTGTCCCAGAAACTGCCGCCGGTCCAAGTTACTCGCCATCTCGCCGTCTCCCACGGAAAAGGAAGTTTTCAGGAATGTCTGATTGCTACCCTTGAATATACACCACCAGACGGTGTGGAATGAAGCGTCGCCCCAAATTGTCGTTAACGAAATGGGTGCATTGTCGTTTACGGATTGAGTGCCACTGGCGTGTCGCCAGTGCAACACGTAACGCACTGGCGACACGCCAGTGGCACCCCACAACCAAGAAATGTAACC
>CAUZOL010000285.1:0-9133 GCA_963581435.1 Planctomycetota bacterium | reverse complement strand
AGTTTTTTCATCCGGGGAAAGTTCAGAGACATTCGGCAAACATTCGACCATCTGGTAAACTCCTTACCAGACGCTCCTACCGAAATCACCAAATCCAGTCCATACCAATCGCCGGTGAGTAGTAACATTTCAGCATTCTTTGCGTTTTACGAAATTCTGGGCAGCAGTTCGATGGACCTGTTCAGCGTACTCGGCCACGGCAAAAAAATCTTCGACTTCGTGGTCGGCGTGCAGTTTTTCGGCATCTACCTCTTCATGCCGGCCATTTCGTGTGGCGTGCTGACGGCCGAGAAAGAGCGGAACAGCCTGGGGCTGCTGTTTCTCACGCGACTGGGGCCAACGGCGATTCTGTTCGAGAAATTGCTGAGCCGCATGATTCCCATGCTGACGTTCCTGCTGCTCTCGTTGCCGTTGCTCGCATTTGCTTACTCGCTGGGCGGTATCACAAAAGCCTATTTGTGGAGCGGCGTGTGGGTGTTGGCGCTCACGATGTTGCAGATGTGTTCGCTGGCCGTCATGTGCTCGGCCTTCTTTCGCCGCACGGTGGGAGCGTTTATCGGCGCGTATCTCATCGGACTGATTGTGTTGTTTGCGCTGCCGGTGGCGGAAGAGTTTGGCCTGTTCAATTTTCGGTCGAGCGCTAGTGCCATGATGTTCTATGGAGAGGAAAGGTCGGAGTCTGCTCTCGTCGCCGTTCTGCAGGCCGTCGGAATCATCGGTGACGGCTGGCAAGATACCACATTTGCCTTCAATGGTTGGTATGTCTTCTACCAGTATGCGGGCCGCAACGTTACATTTTCGACAATCGTGCTGCGCAGCATTCCGATGATGTTTTCGTGTGTATGCTTCCTGGTGCTGGCGCGGCTGTTCGTCGTTCGCCGCGCGTTCGTGCCGGCCCGCAATTACCTGATGGGCCTGTTCCGGTCGCTCGATGGGCTGTTCGTGCGGATGAACGAGAACAGCGTGACCAAGGGCATTGTGCTGATTCGCGAAACGACGGCGCTGCCCGATGATGCGCCGGTCGCATGGCGGGAAACCACCAAGAAATCGATGGGGACGGCCCGCTACCTGTTTCGTATTTTCGTGGCGACAGAAATCCCCATCGTCGTCGGCTGCATTTTGACGATCGGCTTCTCGTACGATTCGTCGCGGCTGGTAGGCATTTCCATGATGCTATTTCTGCTGTGGTTCATTGCAGTCTTACTGGTTTCGGTGAAGGCGACCAGTCTGGTTTCGGCCGAGCGGTCGCATCAGACGCTCGACGTGCTGCTGACAACGCCATTGTCGGCCCGCGACATTGTGATGCAGAAGTTTCGCGGCGTGCGGCGGCTGATGTTCGTGCTGGCCGTCCCCTTCATGACAATATTTCTCTTCGAGGCATCGTGGCGCAGTGAGTTTACTGGTGGCTATGGTTACCGGCGTGAATTCAGCCTGTTGTTGTATTTGACGGCCTCGATTCTGTCGATTGTCATTTACCTGCCGATGATTGCGTGGATGTCGTTCCTGGTTGGCATGTTATTGCGAACTCAGGGGAAGGCGATCATCGCTTCGCTGGGCATCATCATCTTCTGGTGTGTTGCACCAGTCTGTTTTCTGGTGTTCATCGACGAGGTGCTATTTCGCGGTTTCATGCGCAACGACGCATTCCAGTTTCTTATGCTGTTCAGTCCGCTGACGATCATTCCCATCAACGAGTTCAACGAGTACCAGTCGATTGGGGATATGCCGTGGACGGCGGTGATCGTGAACTTTGTGGCGTACGGAATCTGCCTGTTTAGCTTCCGCTTTGCCTGCCTGCACCTGGCCAACCGCCTGCTGGGCCGCGGCGAAGACTGAAACGCGCGCCACCGTATGCGAACACCGCTTGCAATTTCGCAACAAACGGGTGTTGCAAATCCGCAGATGTTCGATCCGCGTTAGCGGCGGGCCAGCACTTTGACGGCGTTGACGATCTCTCGCCCGGTGAGTAAACCGGCAAGATTCGGTAGAAACTCGACGGACATCAGCCAGAGTCCAAGCAGGTCGAACAAAGGTTCGAGCTGCTCATCGTCGATGTCGAACTTCTTCTTCAGCCGCAACGCATCTTCGGGCGGCATGTCCTCGAACTGGCTGACCATCAGAAAGTCGCCTTCGTTCGAGAGATTCAAATGCAAGGCACGCAACTCCGAAGCCAGCATGTGGTCGAGCGTCACATCGACGCCGAGCGGGCCTCCTTCGAGCAGCCGGTTGATTGTTTCCGGATCGTTTTCAACAATCCGCGATGCGGTTTCACACACCGCATAGACGACGGCCTCGTCGACCAACGTCGCGTCGAACGGGTCGTCCGACATGTGTTTGCACCACGTTTCCGCCAACGCGTCGAGTTGCACGTGCGGTGCCGTCGCTTTGAGAAACGGGACTTCGGTCAGAAAACCCAGGCATTCGGCTTCGTGCGCACCCATCTGCTGAGCGAGTGTCATTCGTTCGAGCGTCTCCAGAAAGGAAACGCGAAACGCGATGTAACTCAGGCTGGACTGCGGAAGCGTGTCGGTTGATATAGTAAGCATAAATTCCATGCTCACCTACAGCGCGACGAAAAACAATCATCAACTTTAAAATTCCGCATGAAAGTTTTGATCGGCGATTGCGTCGGTGGAGAAACCGTTAGCATCGGCACCGGCACCACATTCGGGCAACTCGACCGCACGGTCCTTTTTGTCAGCCGATGTTGCCATTCCGAAACGCCCGAGCAGTCGCCCGACCCGTTGCTCCCGTCCCGTTTCGAGCGTTCCTGCTGCCTTTTTCTCGGACAGTTCAGCCAGACGGCCTGCCAGATCATCGGCCGTTGGGGAGTGAAAGCAGCCGCGTTCACCTTCCAGCACTTCGGGATACGCCAATCGATTTGGAACCAGCGGAAAGCAGCCGGCCACGACCGCTTCCAGCACGGCGATACCGAAAAACTCGTGATCGGCCGTCGAAACGACAACATCCGCAGCCGCGAGCGCCAACTGATATTCTTCGGCCGACTCCAAGTATCCCCAATGGTCAATCCGGGCAAAAAACTCACGTTTAGCGGCCCCGAAACAGGCCGGAACCTCTCCGAACGACTCGCCCAATACGCTCAATCGGAAATTGTGTCCTCGGTTGGCAAGCTCCCGTAAGGCGGCAAAGAACGTTGCCGGATCTTTATCGTGCTCCCATCGGGAAACCCACACGATTCGCAGCGGCCCACTTTCCGTCGATGGGGAAATTGGTGACTCGGCTATTCCAGGGTAATGCACATCCGCCTTGCTCTGAATTCGGGCCACGGCATCGACCGGCCGATGATCGGGCATGCGGCGAATCAGCGTTTCGGCAGCCGACAGGAATTCATCGCGATGAAAGGCCGAGTTGAACCACACGCGCGTGGCCGCCAATGCTGTCGTTAGATTCGTAAACGCAAAATGCAGATCGCGGTCCGACGAGTTTTGGTTCGGATACGTCAACTGATTTTCGCGGAAGTAGACAATCGTCGGCAGCGTTCGCAATTCGGGCCGGCAGAGGCCGAGGAATTCCGCGAGGTTGAGCATGTCGGTACAGAAAATGGCATCCCACGATCGACCGGCACGCAGTTGCGCCGTCGTTTCGTCGGCAAACGTCACAGCCGCGTGACGCATTCGCCACTTCCACTTGTAGGCCGGCAACGTCAACAGGTCGAATCGATGCCGACTGTGCGCAACCCAACCATCGAGAAATGCACGGTGGCTTCCGCCGTGATACGCATTAAGCGCGAGAATGTGCATGTCGATCTTTTGTCTTGTCCATTATCACTTGAGGGGTGATCGTGAAGTTGCGATGTTCGAGAACCGGTTAAGTCGGGCCGGGCTTCGCTTCTCCCTCTTGAAACTCGCGCAACAGCGATGTGGCGTAAGCTCCGCGCGGAAGCGCGAATTCGAGCAGCAGTGTATTCTGTTCGTTTGAAACAGTGAGACCGTCCGGCAGGACGACATACGGGCGGCGAGTTCCCGGCGTCAGTTTGCGGTGCCGCACAAAGTCACTTTCGCTAACGCCGCATTCTTCGAGGACGCGGCGTTCACGCTCGGCCGGCTCACCAACCGGCGAACGCATTTTCGGCCCGAACATTGGTCCGGTGGTCGCCGTTTCCCGCTGATCGAGACGGGCCTGCTCGCGTTCGACATCGTCGACGACAAACGGGCCGCCGCTCGCAACCACCTGCATCACGTCGCCCGTCAACACCCGACCGATCAGGCCGTCGTTCAATCGGTCGGCCAACGCGCGGTTGAACAAATACGACTGCGCTGCAGAAAGAGCGAACTTCAACAAGAACCGTCGCCTCGATCCGGGGATATCCTTCGGCCGCTTGCTCCCTTTTAGTAATGCCAGACCAAGTGTGAGCGTTTCATTGTCGATCCCAAATCGCTGGCTGCCGAAGTCATTGGGGAAACCACTTTCGAGAATGCGCAAGCGAACCGCTTCTGAAAGTTCCGTCGCGTTGTCGCTGACTTCGCGTATGCGAATGAAAAACCGATTGCCGCGCGAATGCCCTGTTCGCAACTTGTTGCCGTGCAGGGCGTGTCGCAACACATGGATATCGTCGGTTTCGACTTCGCCGATTCGGTCGGCACACGCAGCGGGAACCGATACATACTGTCGCGTCACAGCGCGGCGGTCTTTCAGCCCTGCCACACCGACATCGCGCGACGAAATGCCAAGCGTCCGCGATAAATGCCGCTGCAGTTGCTCGGCCGCCGTATCACGTTTTTCGATCCAGAGAAATAGATGCTCGCCCTCGCCGGATGGTTCGTACGCGGGAATCTCCTCGACAATGAAATCTTCGGGTTCCCGTTTGATCTGCCCACCGATTCCAGGAATGTCGGCCGTCATCAACGGGCATTCCTGGACAAGTCCGAGTTCACCCGCATCGGTGGTGTCAGTTGATTGCATTCTGCGATTCCGTAAATCAATTCGTACTATGTAACAGCGGCAAAGACTGCCAGGATGACCATCCAGAGTACGCCGAGGGCATGCCAGAAGTATCCGCACACGAGAACGCCCCAATAGTACTCGTGATCGTAGCGGCCGGCGAGTGCTTGCACGGTCACGTATACGAGAAACAGCAATGCGACGACGAAATGCAGGCCGTGCAGAAATGAGAAGACGAACACGAACGCGCCGGCTCCTGTTGCCACTTCATCTGGGCGTTGTTGCCCGAACAGGCACCACAGCCCGAAACTCTGCACGCCGATGAACAGCGCGCCGACAACCAACGCCGCCAGTAGTGCGCGACGAAATGTCGGCTGTCGTTCGCCGCGGACCTCCCAGGTTGCCCGATGCAAAAGAACGCTGCCGATGAACAGTAGCGGCGTGCTGAACCAGAACGCGGCCGGAAATCCCACACGGCTTGCGGGCAGCATCACTGGAACGACGCGGATCAATAACCACGCCATTCCAGCAGCCAGCGCAAACACCGCCACCGCTGCGCGAAAGAACCGTACCGCCAGCCGTTCCGCACTTTGCTGCTGAAATTTGCTCGACCGTCGATACATGGGCCGACACGACGAAGAAACACCGGGATCATTTGCCTCAAGACGACAACCGGGCCATCGACAGGCTCGTAGTGACCGCATTCATGCGGTTTCGAGGCCGCGACGCGACCCAGACCCGATAAATCGAGTCACGACAAACCATCGTATCAGCAGGTGACTAAAGCCCTTCGATTTCAAATCCTTCGCGGTAGGTGCGTCGGAGCAGATTGAGTTTGTTGACTTCCGGAACGTTGGTCACTTGCAAGTTCTTGGCGTCCCACATCAACTTGGTATCGGGGAACCGGTTGGCCACCACGCCCAACAACAGTGCTTCGGTCAGCGGGCCAGCGTAGCTGAAGCTCGCGCTGGTTTCGCCTTTCCCCATGCAGGCGTCAACCCACTGATGATAATGGTTGTTGCCCTGGATTGCCGGCGGTTTGTAGTCTTTGAATTTCTCCTGCGGGAAGAGCCTGGCTTCGGACACGTGAGGCAGCAACATGTGGCCCCCCTCGCCGACAAACAACGAGCCCTGCCCCGGCAACTTCAACCCCTTCGGCAGGTCCAACTCTTCACTTTTCGGCGGCGCGAAGCCGCCGTCGTACCAGGTCCAGATCATCTTGTCGGTCGTGTACTTCGTTCCGGGAAACTCATATTGGACGATGTTCTTTGACGGATGTCCGACACCCGTGGACGGGCGGCAAGTTGTCTTTGCCCAATTCGGAGCGGTCAATTCCAACGCGGCATACGGCGTGTCGAAAATGTGAACGCCCATGTCGCCCAGCGTGCCCGTGCCAAAATCGATCAGCTTGCGCCACTGGCCTGGGTGATAGACACGCGGAACGAACGGTCGATTCGCAGCCGAACCAAGCCAGAGATTCCAGTCGAGGGAGTCGGGCGGGGTCTGCTCGTTCTTGAACGGACCACCATCGTAGCCCCAGTTCTTGTTCGACCAGGCATAGACCCGGCTCACTTTTCCAATCACGCCGCTCTGAATCATGGCGACGGCGCGGCGGTAAGTTGCGCTGGAATGGACCTGAATGCCCATCTGGCTGGTCAGCTTTTTCTTCTCTGCTGTCAGTCGCAGTTGCCGCGCTTCGAAGACCTCGTGCGTCAACGGCTTCTGGCAATAGATGGGCTTATTGTGGTTGAGGGCAGTCATCGCCGCCGACGCGTGCGTGTGGTCGGGAGTCGAGACGACCACGGCATCGATCGTATCGGCCATCTCGGCGAACATCTCACGATAGTCGCGGAAGATTCTTGCCTGCGGATGTTTCTTATGCGCTTTGCTCAGCGTTCCTGAATCGACGTCGCACAGCGCGGCGACCTCAACATGAGAATGCGACGAGACGGAACCCAGATCGGCTCCGCCCATTCCACCGACACCGATGTGCGCGGTTCGCAATTTGTCGTTCGCCGAAACGGCTCTAGCCGATGAAGGCAGCATTTGCACGGCGGCCAGGGCCGCGCTGGTCTTAAGAAAGTCGCGACGTTTGAGGTTGCTGTTCATCTGTCATCAGACTCCAAGGCAGGTTGTGGGCGAACTGAATAAATACGTTGCATGCTGACCGAACGGATTTTATATCGGCTCTGTTTGTCGCCCTTAATGATACACGTTCGGCAGAGAGACCACCAATCAACCGGGCATTCCGTCGGGGCGGCTCAGCATTCAAAAATGTGAAATGGGTAGCTGGGATCGAAGCGACGTTTTCGGAGCGCAGCCCCCAGAACGATTGCTCGCTGCGGCATCGAAGACTCTGCCGCAGGCACCCCATATTTCCCTAACCCAAAAAACTGAGTAGCCATGGGCATTCCATCCGCCGTGTCGGAGCCGGATCCCAAGTCGATGCAAGGCTACAACCGGCTCTTGAATTCCAACGCAAAGTCCCGGTCGTTCGCCAGGCTGCGATTCACCATCGCCAGCGTCTTGCGGATTCGTTGCACGGTTTGCAGCAAAGGGCCGGTCAGCTTGTCGATGATTTCGTCGGGGGCGTACGCTTCCAACTCGCGGAGCGTGCCGACGCCGAGAAAATCGAAGACCTCTCGCGCCTGGTAGTCCTTCTGGAACACCTGATCCAGCCGCCCATCGGCGGTCACGCGTGGGCGTCCGAGCGATGGCCGCTTAACGATCTTGCGGGGCTTCTGTTTCTTGACCGTCTTCTTCTTGCGTGTTGCCTTCGTCGGTTTTGTTGCCGCTATCTTTGCTGCCGTCTTTTTCTTTTTGACTTTCTTCGCTGATTTTTTCTTGCGATTGGCAACGGCTGGCGCAGCTTTCTTTCGGCCGCCCGTTTTTTGCTTCACAACGCGTTTCTTTGTTTTCTTCTTCGTTTTTCCGACTGCCTTCTTCTTGGCCATCATGCGTCCCTCTGATTTGCGGTGTCGCGACAGGCAAATCGATACGCGCACAGAGTACGTCGAGCACATGGAGAATGGAAGGCGAACGTTGGGTGGCGGGGTGTGAGCGAAGCGTCGCCCCGTCCGAGCGCTCCAGCCGACTCGCCAAACTCGCCGTGCAGACCGGCTTCAAGCGGTGGAGCAATTCAAGTTATCGCGGCGATGTTGGCGCATCAACGGGGCGACGCAAAACCTAACGCCCCGCCACTCGTCGATACCGCAGCGAGCGGTCGCCCAATTTTCAAATCCAAGAAACTGGGGGCTGCGCTCCGAAAACGTCGCTTCGACCCCAGCCACCCATTTCCCTTTTCGAAAAACGGAACTACTTTGAGTCCCAGAGTGGTCCGTTCATCAACCCGCGGTCACTTAGAACGACACATCAACCATCAGGCCGCCGGTGCCTTCTGTTGGGTGGAAGTAGGGCAGCAGGCGGACGCGTGAGTCGCATCGCAGATGTTGGCCAGCGACGGCATGGCCGATGACGTAACCCAACGCCGCGCCGAATACGACGTCGGACAAATCGTGGTCGCGCTCATCGATACGGCTCCAACTGATCAGCCCGGCCAATGCGTAGGCCGGCAACCCGGCTTTGGGGCCGTAGTATTCATCGACGACAGCGGCAATGGTGAAGCTGCTGGACGAGTGAAATGATGGAAAGCCGAACGCGCCGCCATTCCAGTCGTCGCTGGGACGGCTGGTGTTGGCGATGCCCTTCATGGCCAGCGTACTCAACCCGTTGATGGTGTAAGCACTGATGAGGGCCGCCGAGAATTCGTGCAGTTCGTCGTCACCACGTTTGACACTGAAACCGTACAACACCAGCATGGCCGCCACGTGGTATTGGACTTCGCCCATGTTTCCCAACGTCTTGGTTCCCTGGCCCCAGCGTTCCGGATGGCGAGCGGTGCTGTTTCGAACCCGATCATCGACATCCTGCCGAAGCGCAATGCTGGTCGCCAATGCACCGCCGAGAATGGCGGCGTTATTCCAATTCACAATGGCTCGCGCGTCGTCGCGCAGCATGGGCAAGAAGTTCTGCAGGCCGCTTTGGAAATCATAGGAACCCGGCTGATTAAACGTCGCGGTGACAGGTTCAATCGTCGCTTCAACCTTGCCGGTCTCCCGTTCGTAGACGGCGGGAAGTGGTTGGTTGAAAACGTCGTCGATCTCGTCGGCTTTGAGAGTCGCCATTGAAGAAACGACAGGGAGAACGAACAGCAATATCACCGCCTGCCAAT
>CAUZOL010000284.1:0-9156 GCA_963581435.1 Planctomycetota bacterium | reverse complement strand
GCGAAACTTACGACTCATCCGTGAACCCGTTCATCGAACAAAAATGAATGTCCTGTCAACCAGACACCAAATACAACACTTCGCCAATGATATCCAGGTTCAGGCCGGTATCCGGACACGCTGCTAGCGCCTTGTCGCTCACTTCTTCGACAGGCTGCTAGGGCTTTTCGGCTGTCCTCTCCCAGACGACTGTATACAGGGCGCGGAAGTTGAGTGTGCAACTGCTGATCTGCAGGGCCACGAACTTTTGCTGCTCTCTTTGTCGGCTGAGTCGTTCGACCGCCGCTTGTGTCACGCCCAGATCGACCTGTTGTGGCGGGCCGTCTGACTTTTCCCAGATGCAGGCAAATTGCATCCGCCCGTCCTCGGTGTAGCAGCAGATTTGAACAATCCGAAATCCGCGACGCAGACGCGAACGCAACTCACGTTTGAATCGTGCACTGCTGAGACCGGCCTGCAACTCGCGGGGCGGGTCGGTGGCTTTCTCCCACACGCCGGTCAGTTCGGCGCGACGATTGAGCATCACGGCCGCGATACACACCGGGCGAAAACTTTCTTCAGCAAATTTCCGGCTGACCTCTTCCAGTTTCTTATGTGGGATGCCGTACTTGATTGTCATTGCCGGCCCGTCAGACTTTTCCCAGATCGCCGAATAGCGTTCGGTTTTGGCCGTGCCGTAAGCCGTCATGTGCGTCAGCCGGAGACCGGCCTTGTCGGATACCGTTACTTCCTGCTGCATCTCTTTGCGCGTCAGCCCGGCGCGGGCTTTCCATTCAATGTCGCCCCGTTTCTCCCAAATTCAGGCGGTCAACCTGCGACTCTTTTCAACCGTCGTCGTCAAGTCGACCAACCGCAGCTTCTGCTCCTCATTTGCGGAAAACTCCCGTTGAAATCCGCTCTCGCCCACGCCAAGTTCCAGTTTCCGCGGGGGCGCGGCAATGACGTTTTTGCTGCCGGCCACAGACAGCAGACAACAAACTATCGCGAAACGTCGGAAGCGTTGTGCTGTTCGAATGCCAACAACTGTGACGACGAATCTGCACATCAACATTGCATCACCTCATCGAACAACGATACCGCTACGGACGACTACAGAAAAATCAAGACGGCGTGAACAAGGCAGAACAACCCAGAGGCTAACCGAAATTGGCCGCGCCAGCCAAGATGTTTCGGTCCATGGTGCGTCGAAAACAATCGCAATCATTACAACCGTCTCGAACAGTCGAGTCATCGCATGCGGCGCGATCATACCGAAAAGCTTCCGCCCGGTCCCGACAAATGCGGATTTGCCTCCACCATTGGCCGTGTGTCACGGCTTTCCGACTCGTTGGCGCTCATCTCTTTTTGACCGTGCAGCAAACGCAAACTAGAGTTGTCTATTCCGTTAAATCCCGCAATCGGGTCCGGCCTGCGCGCCGGATTTCGGCAGCTTCTTGCTGCAGGAGTTCCGACAATGCCGACAAACTGCCCTATAGAAATGGATTCCACCCGGTTTATCTCGTCGGCTGGACATCCCATCGTCTGGACGCGCAAATCCAGCGGTTATAACAATATTGTCGTCATGAACAACGAGCAAATCGCCGTCAGCACTCTGCCCAAGGCGCAACGTAAAGCCGCCGACAAGCAGTTGGAAGCAGGACAATCGATTGACGATGTGCTGGGACAAGCGGGAACACGGATTCGTTTTCAAGCTGTCACCGCCGTCACCGCCTGCCTGAACGGCACGGAAGTCGAAGTGCTTTACGATCAGGGTGGCCGTCGGCTCACTTCCTGCCGATTTCTCACAGCCAGCAAGCAGGTCCAGGCCGATATTCTCGTCGAAGCCCGCCATCGGATGAAGGGCGAAACCCAGGTTGCCGAAAACCAGGTCAACCGGTTTTGGCACGCCATGAAGCCGTTCAACTTGTTGGTGATACTCGCAGTCTTGGCCATCGGTGCACAGAACTACTTCACGACCGACATTTTTGATGGCGAAGCCAACAGCGAGCGGCTGGAAAGCTGGGACGAGAATGCGGACGCCAAGGACATTCACCTGACGCGGGCCAAACAAGCCGCGTTTGCCAAGACAGTGGTCAGCAACCCGGCGATGCAGAAGGTACTGGTCTTCGGGATCATTGTTCTTGGCGTCGTCGGTACGATCTTCAATGCTTTGGGTTATGCGGCAACCATGACCCTGCTGCTCGGATCAACCGGGCTGGCTCTCCTCTGGACGCTGATGCGACTGGGAAATCCCCCACGGACAATGAGCGTTGTCGCCTGCCAACGCGGCAGCTAATGCCCTGTCAATCGAAACCCGACGCGTAAGCGAGGGACTCTGCGAGACCGTCCTAAATTGCTCCCTCGCTTACGCTTCCGGGTTACGATCATCCCAATGGGACTCGGGTGCCACTGGCGTGTCGCCAGTGCAGCGCTGTGGACAATGGTGCGGTGGTTAGAAAATATCGAATATTCAACCCGCCTAGTCGCCGGTCAGTCCCTTGGCGAGCTTGCCCAGAGCTTCGTTCTCGATCTGACGAACGCGTTCGCGGGTCAGTCCCAGCGTCTCGCCGATTTCCTTGAGCGTTCGCGGTTCCGAGTCGTTCAGTCCGAACCGCATGCGGAGAATGGTTGCCTCGCGGGGGCCCATTGTCTCCAGCATCTCGTAGACGTGCTTCAGGTTGTCGTTGTCGATCAGCTGCGCTTCCGGGCCTTTGGCATTCTCGTCGGCAATCATCTCGCCCAGCGACCAACTACCGTCACTTTGATCCGACTGCGGAGTCGAATTGTAGAGTTGGATCGCCTTCTTGACGATTTTCAGTTTCTTCTGAGGCAGATCGAGTTCGAGGGCAACTTCTTCGGCAGTTGGCGGCCGATTGAATTCGTCCTGCAGTTTCGCGGTGGCTCGCCGCCATTTCGAGAGGAGTTCGACCATGTACGCCGGGATGCGAATCGTCTTGGCCGAATTGACCAGTGCCCGCTTGATCGACTGCTTGATCCAGTAGCTGGCATACGTACTGAACCGGGTGTCCATGCCCGGGTCGAATCCCTCGACGGCCCGCAACAGTCCGAGGTTTCCTTCTTCAATGAGATCCTGCAGGGGCAGGCCTTTGCCCGTGTAAGCACGGGCGATGTTGACAACCAGCCGCAGGTTCGCTCGCACCATCCGATCCCGGGCGGCAGCGTCACCTTCGGCGATGCGGTAGGAGAGTTCTTTCTCATCCAGCGCCGTCAATAAGGCTGTCTCGTTGATTTCACGAAGATACGTTTCCAGCGGATTTTGAACGGATCTGGACGTTCGGCGTCGCGTCGATGTTTGCATGGATTCTCGTTGTTTCTTCGGAATGACTGAGGGATATGAATTGAGCACACATTAGTGAGGCGGGAACCGGAAAAAATCTTGTTCCGGTCGTTGTTTGTGCTGTTCGGCCACAGGTTCGACTCGCGATCCCTCGTGTCGTCTCCGTTGCGAAATCCGCGTAAACATCAAGGCGCGATTGGTTGAGACAGGACGCCTTTTCGTTACGCAGTTCCACAGGGAGAGGTGTGGCGGTCTACCGAGAGTTATCGGTTCTGCTTTCGTGAGTCCTGCACCAGAAGCGACGTGCATGCTACGATCGGTTTGGTAAGCAGGGCAATTGGCGCAATAATGACGGCCATCCAGTCGACGTGGCGCGGCCGTAAACTTTATCCCGACCGTGTCAATTGCGTTGATTCTGCCTTTCATCAGCCATGTCGTGCCCGCAAGTCTCGCACGGAATGCAACGTCTCAATTCACGTCGCAAACCAGCCCGAAGCGCAAGCGAGGGTTTCCTGGCCCCACTCATTCCATCCACAGAGCGTTCGTATCAACGAAAAAAGCCCGGCGTCGCGATGACGCCGGGCTCGTTCTGTCTACCACAAAGCGGGAGTTTCAGTCCTGTTTTTCCTCTTCATCTGTGGATTCCGACTCGTCCGTTTCGACGGGTTCATCCGCTTGATCGGATTCCTCGGCTTCTACAGTTTCGGCTGCCGTTTCCGACGTCTCTTCGGCAGTGTCGCTTTCAGCGGCGGGAGCTTCTTCGGTCTCCTCAGCTGCCGTTTCTTCCACGGCATCGGCAACTTCTGCTGACGGCTCAGCGACCTCTTCGGCCGCGTCGCTTTCAGGCTCCGCAGTTTCCTCGGCCTCTGGTGCACTCTCTGCTGCAGCCTCTTCGACCGCGGATCCCGCATCGGTATCCATGCTGAACAGCGGTGTCGATGAGCCACCGATTCCACCTTTCAGCTCTTTGCGAGGAGCGTCCGGCCTGTCGGAATCGCCTGCTCCCGAGCCACCTTCTTCGCCTTCGACCGGAAGTTCGGCATCCAACCGTCGGCTGAGACCGATCTTTCGATCATCCGTATCGACGCGGAGAATTCTCACTTCGATCTCTTCGCCGACTTCAACTTCATCTTCCGGGTTTTCGACTTTGTGATCGGCCAGCTCGGAAATGTGCAACAGGCCTTCCAACTCGGATTCGAGTTCGACAAAGACACCGAAGTTGGTGATTTTGGTCACCGTACCCTTGGCGAGTACGCCCGGATGGTACTTCTCGGGAATCCTTGTTTCCCACGGATCGCCGGCCAGTTGCTTCAGGCCCAAGGCAATTCGTTTGCGGTCTTCATCGACCGAGAGGACCTGACATTCGACCTGGTCACCTTTTTTGAGCATCTCGTTGGCGTGCGAAATCTTTCGCGTCCACGACATGTCGCTCACGTGCAGCAGGCCATCGACCCCTTCTTCCAACTCGATAAACGCACCGTAGTTGGTGAGGTTGCGTACCGTTCCGGTAATGACCGTATCGGCCGGGTACTTGGCCGCCACATCGTCCCACGGATTCGATTGAGTCTGCTTAATACCCAGCGAGATTTCCTGCTTGTCCTGGTTGATGCCGAGCACCATCACTTCGACGTTGTCGCCAATTTCCACCAGTTCGCTGGGATGATTGATTCGCTTGGTCCACGACATTTCGCTGATGTGAACCAGCCCTTCGATGCCGTCCTCGAGTTTGACGAAGGCACCGTACGACATCACGTTGACGACCTCGCCGGTGATCTTTGTGGCGACCGGGTATTTCTCGGCGACGTTGTCCCACGGGCTGGCGCTTTTCTGCTTCAGTCCGAGTGCGATCTTCTCTTTTTCACGATCGACGTTGAGAATGACCACTTCGATTTCGTCATCGATTTTCACCATCACCGAGGGATGGCTGATGCGACCCCAACTCATGTCGGTAATGTGCAGCAAACCGTCGATGCCGCCCAAATCGACGAATGCACCGAAGTCGGCAATGTTCTTCACGACGCCCGTGCGCAACTGGCCCTCTTCGATCACTTCGAGCAATTCGCGCTTCATCGACTCGCGTTTGTCTTCGATCAACTTACGGCGCGAAACAACAATGTTGCGGCGAGAATCGTCGATCTTGAGAATCACGCATTCAATGTCTTTGCCGATGTAGTCGCCGATGTCCGGCGGACGGCGAATATCGACCTGACTGGCAGGCAGAAACACGTTCACGCCAATATGGACCAGCAGCCCACCTTTGATCTTGCGAACAACCTTTCCGATGATGACATCGCCTTCGGAGTGGGTGGCAATGACTTTTTCCCACTCGCGAATGCGGTCGGCTTTGCGTTTCGACAGCAGAATCAGGCCGAATTCATCCTCGACCTCTTCCAACAGCACCTGAACATCCTGATCCGCCTCGGGCTGCTCCTCTTCCGGCCCCCATTCGTCCAGCAGGACAATTCCCTCGCTCTTGAATCCGATATCGACGAGGACTTCGTTCCCCTCGATGCGAAGAATCTTGCCGGTAATGATCGCGTTGACATCGACAGCCCGCTCGCTGTAGATGGCATCGTTTAATTCCAGTTCGTCGCTCAAGCTGCCAAGAACGGCTTCCAGTTCGGCGTCGTCTACCGCCAGTTCACGAATAAGGTGTCGATCGACCATGGTGCTCCGATTTCACGTTGGCTCAAAACAGGATGGGGGACGCTCTGAGAATCCCGGCAGCACATTGTGACCACCAAACAAACCGACCGCAGAAGTCGCATTGGGGGGAGACAAAGAGGTGCCGCGCTGGGAATTGTCCCCGGACGATTGCCGGGGCATTGCCCGCATTGAGCCTGGTTAGAGAATTTTCCCCGCCGCGAGCGAAACAACACGTCTCGTTCTGAACAACAGCAGAGGACAGTCCGGGGACTATAACAGATTCCAATCGAAAACGGCTAGCCAATCTGCCGAAAAAAACGGCATTGGTAAACATGACAATCGCTGCGAGCCGACGGCTCACAGTCAGCGGTGCGTTGCACCGCAGCATGAAATCGGGTTTCGATCACGTTGCGCACCGTTGTTCTCGACGCCTTGACTGTTGACATTCCCACATGGTTGCGGTTTGCTGGGCCGTCACCTCTTTCCTGGAGCATTTCGATGGCACGCGCGATTGTGACCTATTCCCGTGGCTGGCACGCGCTGGCAATTACCCGCAGTTTGGGGCGGCAGGAAATTGAAGTTTACTGCGGCGAAGAGGCACCGTTTGCCCCCTGTTTCTTCAGCCGCTATTGCACCGGCAACTTTCAGTACCCCTCGGTTGCCGACGACCCGGAAGGCTTCATCGACTTTCTGGTTGAGAAGGTCAAGGAATTGAAGCCGCCGGACGACGAACCGTACGTGCTGATGCCCGTGCATAAAGAAACCTGGCTCATCGCCAAACATCGCGAGCGGTTCGAGCCGTACATTAACGTGCCGCTCACTTCGCTGGAGAACATGGAGCAAACGCACGACAAAGGCAAGCTCGCGTTGCTAGCCGAAGAGATGGACATCACAATTCCCGGCACGCAGCAGTTCACCAGCATCGACGATTTGTACCGCGCGCTGCCGGAAATTGAATTCCCCGTGTTTCTCAAAGTACGCGAAGGCGCTTCTGGCGTCGGCCTGAAGAAGTGCGACACGCCGGAAGATTTGACGTCCACATTTCGCAAGTTTGTAGACGGTTACAACCTGCAACCGGACGAGTACCCGCTTGTACAACAGTTCGTCCAGGGAGAAGACTACTGCTGCACGATGCTGTTTAACCGGGGCAAAAAAGTGGCCTCGATGACCTACCACAACGTGCGGGCCTTTCCCCGGCAGACCGGTGCGGGGGCGCTGCGGGAAACGGTCGCGATGCCGGAAGCCGACGATGCGGCCGAGAAGATATTGGAGCGGCTGGATTGGCACGGCATGGCGGAAATCGATTTTCGCAAAGCAGACGACGGACCGGCTTACCTGATTGAGATCAACCCGCGATTCTTCGGCGGCTTGCCGCAGGCGATTGCTTCCAACGTCGATTATCCGCATCTGCTATTTCAAATTGCTGCGGGACAAACGATTGATGAGTCACCCGATGTGAACTACGAAGCGAGAACCGAGGCACCCATTGTTGGCCTGTTGGCAACGCTGGATGAAATTGCCCACGACGACCGCGTACTCGATCGCCTGCGAAGTGTTCGCCAGGAATTAGGAACACTGGGCCACTCCAACGTAGAAGATGTGCGGCTGAAACCGCTGTGGGATGCAATCCGGCACGCGGCGAATCCCAGCGACGTCAAAGGCTACTTGAATGAGATGTTCGCCAAACACGATGGCACGATCAATGACGTGCTGCAATCGGACGATCCCCGGCCGGCAATGGGCATGCTGTTTCCGCTGGCGTTGATGCTCAAGCATGGCAAGCTTTCGATGGGCGTGCTGACGAGCGAAGCCGACATCGATGCCGACCGTCCCCGCCGCCGCTTTCGAGACATGCTGATGCAACCAACGTGGCGGGTGTTACTGGTGACGGCCGCCCTGTATGCACTCAGTGTTTTTACGACCAATTACGAACCGACCAGCGGCAACATTGGACTACTATTTGGTTGGCCAGAGAGCATTTTTGGCCGCTTGGATACTGGAACGTCAGCCAGCGTCTCCGGGGCGATCCGTCACACGATTTCGCAATCGCTGATTCTGCTGACCTGGTATGTTGTGGCTGCGATCGTTCTACGTGAACGACCACACGACGAGAGAGAATCGGCCGAGTAACCCATACCATTTAGCCGCCCCGCTTGCGGAGCGTGGCGTTTGCACAGGGGCCCCTTCGATTGCGCTTCAGGCTTCTATTGATTCACGACTGTAGTCCGTTCGCGAAACTTCCGGGCCTGTTGGAGAAACGCGTCGAACACTGCGCGCTGAGCCGGTGGGGCTTCGGGATGCCATTGGGTGCAGACGAAGAACGTCTGCGAGGGCATTTCTAGCGCTTCGACAACACCGTCGGCCGCGCGTCCGGCGACTAGTAAATCGCCGCCAACCGTGTCAACCGCTTGTCCGTGAAATGAGTTGACCTGCAGTGTGCGCGAACCAAGCAGTTGCGCCAGTTTCGATTCGGCAGCAAGTTCAACCGGATGGGCGGCCATGCTGTCCAACCCGATGCCATGCGTTGTCGACAATTGTGGATCGTCTCGCAGATTTTGCAGCGTGCCTCCTTGAACGACATTCAGGATCTGAATACCGCGACAGATTCCCAGCACGGGCATGTCGCGTTCGATCGCACCGCGGATCAAAGCGATTTCAAAGTCGTCGCGACGACGGTTGACGAGTTGCCCCGTTTGCGGATCGCCGCCGTACAATGCGGGATCGATATCACCGCCGCCGGTTAGTAGCAGGGCATCGATTTGGTCGAGGATTTCGTCCGGTGTGTCCCGATCGAAATCGATTTCCAACAATCGACCGCCGGCACGAGTCACCGCGATTTCGTAGTTCTTCGTAGAAATCCGTGCGCGGGCGTGCCATGCCGTGTCGAAGGTCACACCGATGACCGGCGCATCGTCGGGAACGGCCGCATGCAGCCAGTATTTCAGCCCGGCATATCCACATAGCACAATCGCCAGCAGCGACGAACAAACGACTGTCGCGATTTTGCGTTTCGAGCGGCGCGGTTTCGTCGCAGATTCGGCGTCAGCACCGGTTTGGGCAGCGGTTGTGTCGGCCTCTGGCATAAGTCCGCCTGTGATGCGCGGCGATTGTCACCTCGTCCAATATCACAGGGCGTGGAAAGTCAATCGAAATCACGCGCGTTCAACGGTGTATGCATTTGGGTCGGGCGAGAAATAACCGTCGGATACCCCGTAGTGGTGACTTCCAGCCGC
>CAUZOL010000283.1:0-9179 GCA_963581435.1 Planctomycetota bacterium | reverse complement strand
GCCATCGAGCGCCCCTGCCTTAATCAGCGTCTCCAACGTGCCGCGGTTCAGCGACTTCGGATCGACGCGTTCGGTCAGATCGTAAATATTCTTGAACGGTCCGTTCTCCTCGCGTTCGGCCACGACCGCCGCCACCGCCTGCGCACCGACGCCCTTAATTGCCGTCATGCCGAATGTCAGCTTGTCACCCGCGACGCCAAATTCCACGTCCGACGAATTCACGTCGGGGGAGAGAACTTCAATGCCCATCCGGCGGCAGTCATCAATGTGTTCGGCAATCCGTTCGGAACTTTCCATTCCGCACGACAACAACGCCGCCATAAACTCCAGCGGGTAATGCGCTTTGAGATACGCCGTTTGATACGCGATTGCACCGTAAGCCGTCGAATGTGACTTATTAAATCCATAGCCGGCGAACTTCTCGATCATCAGGAACAGTTCTTCGGCTGTCGACCGTTCCATCCCCTTCTCGACGGCACCATCGATGAACTGACTCTTGAACTCCGCAATGATTTTCAGCTTCTTCTTGCTGATCGCCTTAATGCAGAGATACGCGCTGGGCAGTTCGATTCCCCCCAATCGGTTGAGAATCCGCATCACCTGTTCCTGGTAGACCATCACGCCGTAGGTCTCTTCGACGATCTCGTCGATGATTGGATGCACCTTGGGAATCGGCATGCGTCCGTTTTTCACATCGACGTACTGCATCACCATCCCGCCCTCCAGCGGGCCGGGACGATACAGCGCCGAGGTGGCGATAATGTCGTTGAACTTGTCCGGCCGCATCTTCGTCAGCAGGTCGCGCATGCCACCGCTTTCCAACTGGAAGATGCCCTTCGTCTCGCCACGCTGCAGCAGCGCAAACGTTTCGGCATCGTCGAGCGGCATTTCGCGGGGGATGATTTCGACGTCCTGATGTTTCTTGACGTTATGCACGGCCTTATCGAGAATCGACAGGTTCCGCAGGCCGAGGAAGTCCATTTTGAGCAGACCGACCGCCTCGACGGTTGGGCCGTCCCACTGTGTGATGACATCTTCCTTGCCGTTGATCCGCTGCAACGGCAGCATCTCCATCAGCGGACGATCGGCGATAACCAGGCCGGCGGCATGTGTGCCGGCACTGCGCGACAAACCTTCCAACCGCATCGCGAAGTCAAGCAGTTCCTTGACCTTGTCGTCCTGCTCGTACGCCTCATTGAGTTCGGGACTTTCT
Source organism: Planctomycetota bacterium (assembly GCA_963581435.1). Taxonomy (GTDB): domain Bacteria; phylum Planctomycetota; class Planctomycetia; order Planctomycetales; family Planctomycetaceae; genus JABISG01. The sequence continues at coordinate 7,966 of CAUZOL010000283.1, read as the reverse complement.
TTCAGCGCTTCCTTCAACTTGATGCCGAGCGTGTCCGGAATCATCTTGGCGATTTCATCGACGCGCGACAGCGGAACGGCCAACGCGCGGCCGACGTCTCGGATGGCGGCTTTCGCCTTCAGCTTCCCGAAGGTGCCAATCTGCGCGACACATTCCGTGCCATATTTCTCCTTGGTGTAATCGATCACCATCTGCCGACGGTCGCGGCAGAAATCGATATCGATATCGGGCGGCTCGTTGCGGTTGGGATCGAGAAACCGCTCGAACAGCAGGTCGTACTTCAACGGGCAGACGTCGCTCATTCCCAACACAAACGCCACAATCGCACCACAGGCCGAGCCGCGCGCCGTTCGCGGAATGCCCTTCTCCTCGGAGAAGCGAACGAAATCCCACACAATCAGAAAGTAGCTCGAATACCCCTTCTGCTGGATGATGCTCAGTTCGTAAGCCAGCCGATCGCGGTGAACGTCGGTGATTTCGTCGCCGTATCGCTCCACGAGTTTTTGCTCGCAGAGTTCTCGCAGGTACTCGACGTCGGTCTTCTCGCCGGGTGGCTTGAACACCGGGTAATGCTGCGCGGTCAAATCGAGTTCGATGTTGCAGCGGTCGGCGATCTCCTGGCTGCGGGCAACGGCGTCGGCATGACCGGGAAACGCCTCATACATTTCTTCCGGGCCGCGGACGAAGAATTCGTCCCCCGTCATCTTCATCCGCTTTTCATCGCTTCGCGTGGCCCTGGTGTTGACGCACAGCAACACGTCCTGCACGTCCGCATCCTCACGGCACAAATAGTGCGCGTCGTTGGTGGCAACCAGCGGCAATCCCATCTTCTGCGCGAGATCGATCGTTCCGTCAGCGCACAGTTTTTGAATTTCGACGCCGCTGTTTTGTATCTCCATGTAGAAGCGGTCGCCGAATGTCTTCACGTACCACTCGCAAAGTTCGCGCGCCTCGTCGTTCCTGTCGGCCAGAAGAAGACTCGACAACTCGCCCGACGCGCAGCCCGACAGGCAGATGATCCCTTCGTTGTGCTCCTCTAGAATCTCTTTGTCGATTCGCGGCTTGTAATAAAAGCCCTCGATAAACGCCCGCGAGGACAATCGCACCAGATTTTGGAATCCGGTACGGTTCATCGCCAGCAACGTCAGATGAAAGCTCGCCTCTTTCATCCGGGAGGCACCCGTTTTCAATCGGCGATCACCCGGTGCAATATACGCTTCGAAACCGAGAATTGGGTTCACATCGCCCGCGCGGCAGGCGTTGTAGAATTCCATCGCCCCGTACAAGTTGCCGTGATCGGTGATGGCGCAGGAGTTCATGCCCGCCGCTTTGACCTGTTCGACCAATTCCGGAATACGGGTGACCCCGTCGAGCAGGCTGTAGTGCGTGTGGCAGTGAAGATGGGCAAACGGACGAACGGCGGTCATAACGGTCCTTACTGTGCGATTGTCGCTCCCTCGGTCCGAATATCGGGCCGACTTATCGCATCTTATCCCCATCAAGCTGCGATGCAAAGCATCGCAGAGCGACACAATTCCTGCACTGATATATCAGCACGCAGCGCGACCAGCCCGCCGCGCAAGCAAGGGATTACGTACACAACCACCCTTGCTTGCGCTGCGGGCTGGTATTTATGGTCTCCTCTAAGAGAGTCACCCGTCTCAAATTCCACTTTGGTGTGGAAATCGGCTCCTGCGTAAGCAATAATGCAAGGCGTGGCCGTCACTTGCGTTGATGGCGACATCCCACCCTGCCGCCCCTTTCGACCATGCCAAGCATGGGGCGCGGTTTTTCCTGCCTCGACTCGACATCCAGACAACGTTTTGACAACGGAGGTTCCTGCCGTGAGACGTCGTGTGTCCCAACTGTCGGTATTGTCCTTTCTGTTCACGGTCGGTTTGCTTGCTGTCCTCGAAAGTCGAGCCGATGCGGCCGACGGCCCGGGGTTCGTCATACATCCGGCCCAAGTGAAACTGAACGGGAATTTCGCCCGCGCGCAGTTGCTCGTCACCGAAACCGGCACCGATGGCAAATCGGACATTCGCTCCAATGATTTGACCGAGCAGGCGACTTACGCATCGTCCAATCCACAGGTGGTCACCGTCGATGAAGCCGGGCGACTGCTCGCGATTGGAAACGGCGAGGCCGACGTGACCGTAACGGTTGCCGACAAACCAGCCAGCATTCACGTCACGGTGGCGGAGGTCATTCCCACTCCGGCCATCGACTTTATGGAACATGTGCGCCCCTTGATAAGCAAAGCGGGCTGCAACATGTCGGCATGTCATGCCAGTCAGTATGGCAAGGGCGGTCTCAAACTGTCGGTATTTGGTTTCAGCCCCAAACAAGACCGCGACGCGATTGTCCGCGATCGCGTGGGCCGCCGCATCAACTTTCTCGAACCCACCGAAAGCCTGTTTCTCAAGAAGCCGGTGATGGAAACTCCGCATGGCGGTAGCCGACGCCTGAAAGCCGGGTCCGTCGACTACCAATTGCTGACCGCGTGGATCGCAAATGGCGCTCCCGGTCCACAAAAGAGCGCCGCCAAAGTGACCGGTCTGAGCGTTTCGCCCAAGCAGCGCGTCGGCCAGATGGACATGTCGCAGCAACTCCGCGTCGAGGCAAGCTACAGCGACGGCAGCACCCGTGACGTCACCTGTTGGGCCAAGTTTGAATCGATGGACGACGCTACGCTCACCATCAGCGAGTTCGGATTGGTCAACGCGATTGGAAAAGGGCAGGCGACGATTATGGTTCTGTTCGAGGACCACGCGGAAATCTCCACGTTCGTTGTTCCCTATTCAACGACCGTGGAGTTGGCAGGATGGAAAGACAATAACTTCGTCGATGAACTCGCCGCCCGAAAGTTTCGCGAACTGGGCGTTGAACCTTCGCCACTGTGCGACGATGCCACGTTTTTGCGAAGAGCGTACTTCGACGCCGTCGGCACACTGCCGCCGACCGACGTCGTGCGGGCATTCATCAAGTCGGATGATGCAAAGAAACGCGAGAAACTGGTCGATCAACTGCTCGGACTCACAGGCGATCCCAAGCTGGACATTCACAACGACGCCTACGCGGCTTTCTGGGCGCTCAAATGGTCCGACCTCATTCGCAACAACAGCAACGATTTGGGCGAGCAGGGCATGTGGTCGCTGCACAACTGGATTCGCGAGTCGTTCCGCACCAACAAGCCGTTCGACGAATTCGTCCGCGAATTGGTCACCGCCAAAGGATCGATCTACTCCAACGGCCCCGCCAACTATTTCCGAATCAACAAGAACTCGTCCGATCTGGCCGAATCGACGGCCCAGTTGTTTCTCGGCGTGCGGTTGGCGTGCGCCAAGTGCCACCATCACCCCTTCGAGAAATACAGCCAGGCAGACTACCAGCAATTCGGCGCTTTCTTCTCACGCGTTCGCACCAAGAACAGCGAAGAATTCGGCCTGTTCGGTCGCGAGTCGGTCGTGGTGGTCGATCCGCGCCCGGTGAAGGCAACACCACTTGGTGGTGAGCCGACCGAACATCCGCTCGACATTCGCATTCCGCTGGGCCAATGGTTGACCGCGGCCGAGAACGATTACTTCGCCCGCTCGGTCGCCAATCGCTACACCGGCTATCTGCTCGGCACTGGATTGGTCGAGCCAATCGACGACCTGCGCGAAACCAATCCCGCCAACAACGTCGCCCTGCTCGACGCGCTGGCAAAAGAGTTTACCTCGAACGGCTTCGACCTGAAACAGTTGATGCGCACCCTCATGACCTCGCGGCTGTATCAACTCCAATCGCAACCGACGGAGGCGAACATCAAGGATCAGAAACTTTACTCGCACTTCCGTGTGAAGCGGCTCAAGGCCGAACCGCTGCTCGATGCCGTCGATGCCGCCTGCGGCACCAGCACCAAGTTCAAGAGCCTGCCGCCCGGCACGCGGGCCATCGAACTGCCCGACGCCGAATACCCCAACTACTTCCTCAAGACCTTCGCCAAGCCGAAGCGCGCCAGCGTTTGTGAATGCGAACGCACACCCGACGAAAATCTGGCACAGGCGCTACACACACTCAACGGCGACATTCTCGCCGCCAAAATCGCCGACAAGAACGGCCGTGTCGCCAAGTTGCTTGCTGCGAAGAAACCTCACGAGGAAATCGTCGAAGAGTTGTACCTCGCATCACTGTCGCGCCTGCCATCATCGGCCGAGTTCGCCACGACGAAAGAATTGTTGGCCGAAAGTCCCAGCCCCAAAGAGTTCTACGAAGACCTGCTGTGGGCGCTGTTGAACTCAAAACAGTTTCTGTTCGTGCGATAGTCTTTGGTCGCCGCACAGCACTTCCGACTGATTTACGCACACCCAATATCTGGGACATCGACCATGCAACGCTTCTTGCCTGCACTCATCACTGGTATCGTTCTGCTGTCGGCATCGTTTGCCGAGGCTCAGACTTCCTACCCGATGGTGATGAGTCTGCATCCGACGGCAGCACAGGTCGGACAGACATCCGAACATGTCGTGCAGGCGCGGTACAGCATGTTTGGTGCCTACCAGGTACTTGTCAGCGGCGAAGGTGTTACCGGCGAAGTCACGACGCCGATGACGCCGCGCAAAGACGGCAAGAAACCGAGCCTGACGAAGATCAAAATTAAATTCACCGTCGCGGCGAATGCCCGGCCCGGTGTACGCGATTTCCGCATCGCCACGCCGCAAGGTGCCAGCACGCTGGGACAACTTGTCATCGTCCGCGATCCCGTCGTCGTCGAAAAAGAAAAGAACAACACGGCCGAACTGGCGCAAGCCGTCACCGTGCCATCGACCGTTTGTGGAGTAATCGGCCAAGTCGAAGACGTTGACGTTTTTAAGTTTCAAGCGGCAGCCGGTCAGTCGTTGAATTTTCACGTCCGCTCGATGCGGCTGCAGAACAGAATTCACGATCTGCAAAGACACTCCGACCCCATCATGGCCCTCCGCAATGCCGCCGGTTCAACGCTCGTCACGTCCGACAATCACTTCGCCGGCGACCCGTTCTTCAGTTACAAGTTCGAACAGGCGGGCGAATATCTGCTTGAGATTCGCGACGTGCGGTACCAGGGCAACGCCTACTGGGAATACAGCGTTGAAATCGGCGATCGACCGTTCATCTCCAATGTGTTCCCGATGGGTGTCGCCCGTGGTGCCGATGTCCAATTGCAATTGATCGGCACGCTACTGCCCGAAAACCCGATGGCCGGTCTCAAGTTGCCGCTCGATGCTGCAGCCGGACCGCAATGGCTGGAACTGCCGATGGGTGAAACGTTGACCAATCCGGTACCCGTTATCGTCAGCGAATTGCCGCCAGTCGTCGAAAACGAAATGGACAACAACGCCCCCGACAAAGGGCAACTGGTTACGGTTCCCGTCGGCATCAGCGGCCGCATCGAAAGTGAAGCCGACATCGACTGCTTCACATTTGAAGCGAAAAAGGGCGAGAAGTTTTCGGTGGAAGTACTCGCCCGCCGTTGGCAGTCGTCGCTCGATTCGCATATTCGCATCCTCGATGAAAAAGGGAAACAACTCTCGCTGAACGACGATCTCAAGTTGTACAAGCGATCGTTTCAGGATTCGTGGATTGAAAACTGGACCGCTCCCGCCGACGGCAAATTTGTGATCGAAATTCGCGACATGCATCTGCGTGGCGGCGACTCGTTCGTGTACTACCTCAGCGTCACTCGCTCGCAACCCTATTTCGAACTGTATCTCGACACCGACAAAACGCAGCTGACGCCGGGAACATCCGGCGTACTGTTTGCCAACGTCGTCCGCAAGAACGGTTTCACCGGCGAAATTCAGCTGCACATCGACGGACTCCCCGCGGGCGTCACCGCCACCTGCGGTCGCATTCTCGACGGTCAACGCGACGGCTGTATTGTCCTCGAAGCACCCGCTGGCGCGCCGCTATCGATTGCCAACGTCGTCGTCACCGGAACGGCGACTCGCCAAGTTGGGGAAGACAAACCGAGCGAACTCAAAGTCGTCGCGGTCCCCTATCAGGAAACGTATCAGCCCGGCGGTGGACGCGGTCACTGGCCGGTCGGCACGCATGCGGTTTCCGTTGGTGCACCCAACGACGTTCTCGACGTAAAACTCAGCACGTACGACGTGACGCTCAAACCGGGTGAGTCGGTGAAGATCGACGTAGAAATCGTGCGAGCCGAAGGCTTCAGCAAGAACGTCACGCTCGACGTGCTGTATCGTCATCTCTCGAGCACATACGCCAACAGCCTGCCCCCGGGCGTCACCATCGATTCGAAGAACAGCAAGACACTGTTGACCGGCAAGGTCAGCAAAGGTCACATCACGCTGGTTGCCTCCGACAAGGCCGCCCCCGTCGCGAAACAGCAGGCATCCATCATGGCCAACATCTCGCTCAACTTCGTCATGAAAGCCACCTACAGCGCCCGCCCATTGTTGGTCACGGTTGCCGCCCCATAATTGTAAAGCCGCGACCAGTGGTCGCGCCGAATTTCATCGCGTGGGTAGTTTGGTTTGGGTGAATACGATGGCCGGTTTTCGAGCGACGGACGAACACATTGCGGCATTTGAGCGCGATGGGTTTTTTGTTGCGCCGTCGTTGCTCGATTCGGTGGAGGTCGGGCTGCTGGCCGACATCGCCCGGGCTGACCGCGAGATTGCAGCGGAAGCGTACGGTCGTGCCGATGGTGAAGGCGGCGCGGTCAAACTCCTGGTGAGAAATGATCTGGCCGAGGACGACATTTACGGAGCCATCGTTCGCAGTGAACGCATTGTGCGCACAATGCAGCGCGTGCTGGACGATGAGGTCTACCACTACCACAACAAGATGATCCTGAAGGAAGCAAAGGTCGGCGGCGCGTGGGCTTGGCATCAGGATTACGGATACTGGTACGACAACGGCTGCTTGCTGCCCGACATGGCCAGTTGCCTGATTGCCGTCGATCGGGCAACACAGGAAAACGGTTGCCTGCAGGTGCTCGCCGGTTCGCATCGAATGGGGCGAGTCAATCACGTCGAAGTCGGCGATCAGACGGGAGCCGACCCCGAGCGAGTTGAGGCGGCACGCGAACGCTTCGAGTTGATTCACTGTGAATTGGAACCGGGCGACACGATCTTCTTCCACGCCAATCTATTGCACCGTTCCGATCAGAATCGCAGCGATCACCCGCGCTGGGCGTTTATTTGCTGCTATAACGCGCGGCGCAACGACCCTTACAAAGAGTCGCGGCACCCGCGTTATTCACCGCTCGAAGTCTGGCCCGACAAGCGAGTGGAACAGATTGGCCGTACGCAATGGCAGCGAATGCAGCATATCGCAAAGTAATCTGTTGTGCGCAGCATGACCGCCGAAAAGCCCACCGGTTGCGTCCAGTGGGATTCTCAGCTGGTTCTCTAATACCCTGGCACGGGAGTGTAGCCCGCCTCGTCTTCAAAGAACGGGTCGTCGTTTCCTTGATTCGGCCCGTAGAGTGCCGGCGCCGAAACTTCGGAAGTTTTCGGAGGCGATGGAACAACCAGACCGGGTTTCGGCGGGGCCGTTTTTCCATCATTCGGACGGATCAGTTTTGAAGGAGGATCGGGAGCGGGGGCCGGAGGTGGGTCGGCCTTCGGTTGCTCAAGCTTTGGCGGGTCGGCATATTCCACCGTCCCGGGTTCCATCACCACACCGGGAGAAGCCCACCGATCGATGATGGGCATTCCGGTCTCGTAGGTTTCGTGGCCATTACAACCGGCAACGCCGACAATTGCAGACAGAGCGGCCGGCACAACAAGCATTTTGATTCGTTTCATAGGAACTGCACCCACAGAGAGGAAGCGGAGAGACGTGACGTGGCTGATTGGACTGGACCGGCGAAGCAGGGCGATTGCACCAAAAGTCATGGTGCGCATAGGACTTTATTGAGATAAGTCTCGTCCCATCCGGCGGTGAGTCGTTTGTTCTTGATGCCTACCTTCAGTGT
>CAUZOL010000282.1:0-9194 GCA_963581435.1 Planctomycetota bacterium | reverse complement strand
ACTCCGACGAAGTCGCGTGGCCACCGAATCCTTCGGTCCGCTCAATTCGCTCGCACGCCAACCCGCGAATACAACCGTCGAGCCGCTTCACGCTGCGCATACGAATCGTCAAAATGGACATCCACATCCCGCGCCTGTTGAGCCAAATATTCAGCACCCGATCGCACCTGAGTTGGATTATTCGGTTTGTCGTCAAATGAAATCGCCGATGATGCAACCGTTTCCCAGTCACCGGCTACCGATGCAGCTGCCACTCGTTCCGCGCCCTCTCTTGCTCGCTGACTTGCGTACTCTGCCCTACCCGGATCAAGTTGCAAATACCTCACAGCCATGAATGAAAGAAGTATTGCGCCACCAATAATCCACGGAGTGAGAGGATTCTTGGTTGGTTTTGGAATCGTGTCTGTTTCGACAGGTTCAACCGAAACTGCGTCACTTGACTCAGCGGACTGTTCGGGGGTGTCCGTTGTGCTTTTGGCACGCCCAGCAAAAAATGAGCTGTAAAGAGAACGTCCGATTGACCCACCAGCAAAAAAACCAAACAGTCCCGTCGGAATGGCCCAGTATCCTGCGTAAGGACCGCCCTCGCGGTACTGATAGGAGAATGTCACCAAGAAGAGGAACCATTGACCGATTAACGACCAGATTCCATCCTTCGAGAACGCCCGGTCGCTGCCGTCTTTCATCCAGTAGATGCCAGTGGCCACGGCAAAAGCGGATGCGGCTACGCCAAAGGGCAAATCATCGGGAAGAAAGTTCATTAGGTTGGCCCTTACACGATGGTCTGCTGATCGTCGGTCAGTGGTTGATCTTGCACTTGGGCAACACAGCAATCAAACAGCGGCTCAAACTTGCAGTGACCATCGGTTGGCTCCTGTGAATGTGGCGGGCGAGGTTCATGCCTCCCATCCTGCCGCACACCGGTCGGCACTGCAACGTCAAACTGCAGCCCCTCGACCATGTCCAAGGATACGACGTGGCGACCCACAGCGAGGAGGTTCGCCTGTCCCACCCGACCGGTCCACGGTTCCGGACATTGGTCGTCCAAGCGACACGGCGTTGGACAGGCGAACCGCCGATCCCGAAACGGGTGACCGGTCCGCACTTCCGTATCTGAGCAGGAAATGACAGTCCAACATCGGGCACGCGAAAAAACCACGGACACCGTCCTTGTCCCGACATTAGTAGCGGTGGGGCTAGGGATGTCGGCCCCGAACAGCGGATTTTCCTGCCGCCTGCCCCACCATTTTTTACAGGGACCGTCGAGGGAGCACGGATGATGAAACGAAACCGAGTACCGGAAGTGTGGGGCGATGCGCAACGGTCGATAGGCGCTCGTAGATACCGAATGAAACCGGGCGGGTCAAGAAACTGAAACGACACCGGAAGGGACTCAGTTCCACCATCGCCGAAGCCCGATCAGAGAACGGTCACACCCGTTTCGGCTCGATTCTGTCCGCTAAACCCGTCGAATCGCGGACACGCGGTAATACGACCGTATTCGCGGTTCTTGAATCACCGCGAAAACGCCAAAGTGAATGTTGGCCAAAAGTTTGAATGTCTTCGAGTCACCAGTTTCCAGCCTCAAAATACGTCCTGATAAGAAGTTTGGAATGGACCCCGTAGTCACAGGGCGCGCAGTACGTTTGCCGGACTGTCGCCGTTAAGACTTAGAAGAGTTGCTCGATTGGCCGACCGTTCTCGGTGAGCCGCAAAATCTCCGGTGGAAGGCTGGCTTGTAGCCGCATTTTGCCCACGTCGAACACAGTATGCGTGATCGTGGCCATCAGATCTCGGATGCGAATAGGCTCTGTCGCCGGCACACCGCCGTCGCGCGAAGACTGTCCGACGACCTGTCCCATTTTCAGGCCGCCACCAGCCAGTACCAGCGGAGTGATTCCGCCCCAGTGATTGCGTCCTCCGTTGTTGTTGATTTTCGGGCTGCGACCGAATTCACCGGTGATCACGAGCAGGATTTTCTCCGACAAACCTCGCTCGTGAACATCCTCCAGGAATGCCGAAACGGCATGGTCCAATGGTCTGGCAACCGATTCGCTCCCCCGGAGCACACCGGGATTATTACCGTCACCGTGCATATCCCAACCGCCGGACGCCACGGTAACGAAGCCACAGCCCGCTTCGCAGAGCCGTCGCGCTGTCAGCAGCATTTTGCCGAGCGTCGATGCGCCGTTCTTACTCTTCTGGTGGGCGTGTACCAGCAGATGACTTGTGTCGTACCGCTCAACGACGCGAGTATTTTCCTGTTCCAAATCCAGTGCCTTGCGAACTGCGCCTCCGTTGACGACATCGAACGCTTGCTGTCGGAAATGTTCGAGGCCGTCCATCTCGCCGCTCTGATCGACGTCCCGTTTGAACCGGTCGAGCGACGCCAACAGCGATCGGCGATCACCGAGCCTCTCCGCCGGAATCCGCGGGTTCATGTTGTCGATCGCCGTGCCGCCACGACCGGGAGTGAACGGAGCAAACGCAGAGCCGAGACCGCCCGAAGCGGAGCCTTGCTGCGAACAACTGAGAAAGAAGTTGATGTAGAATTCGTCGATCTCTGGTGATTGCAAGTAGGCGTAAGTCGGTGTCCCGGTTCGGGAATGATTCATGCCACGAATACGGGCATGAAGCGAGCCGATGCTCCCGCCCGGGCCGACCATTTTGTTGTCTCGCGGCTCGACCGTGCCGCCGGTGAGCATTCGGATCGTCTCTGCTTCGTGAATCCCGCTACCTTCCGGCTTGAAAGAACGGATGACGGCCAGCTTGTCGGCGTGTTTGGCTAACTGAGGAAACACGCCCGCGTAGTTGACGCCAGTCAGATTGGTTTGCACCTCGCCCGTCACGCCGCGGATTTCAGAAGGAGCCGACTGTTTGGGATCGAAGGTTTCGTACTGACTTGGTCCGCCGGCGAGAAACAGGAAAATCACCGATTTGTCATTCACGAAGTTCGCTGATCCTGCGCCCAACGCCCGATTCCGCAGCATCGTGGGCAAAGCCAATCCGGTCGCTCCCATTGCGCCGATCTGCAAAAAATCCCGGCGTTTCAATGGGGGATGCGATGAATTCGCTGGCTGCGTCATCGTTGAAATCTCAGGATCCACGGGGTGGAAAATGGCTTGCATGCGTCGCAGTACAGTGTAGACGATTCGCTAGGAAGCCGTAAGACATTCATGGCGTCACACAGCAATCGGCCAAGCTGTGCCTTCAATCGGGCTGGTGTGGTTCATTCAGCCGGCGCGCCGAGATACCTAACGCGAACCGCTGAAACGCGAACCACTGATCAGTCGCCTTCGCCTACCGCACGCGCGGGTGCCGTGACGATTGCTGCTACAGTAGGATTTGTTTGTCCGGGGATTCAACGGCTCGTATTGAATTGGCAGATGCCTGCATTCCCTGACCTGCTCGCAGACTACATGTTGATTTCGTAACCCTTGCGGTATTCGCGCGCGAGGAACGAGTTTGCCTGGGTATCGCCAATGATCTCTCGCTTGACTGGATTCCACTTGAGTTCGCGATCCAGACGCATGGCAATGTTGGAGAGGTGGCAGATCTCAAGCATGCGGTTATGCGACCAGACGTCGGAAATTGGTTGCTTGCGGGATTTCATGCCCTCGATGAAATTGGCGGTGTGATTCTCGCTGACCTTGCCGCCGTAAACATCTTCAATGGCTCCTTCCGGCAGCGGATTGTCTTCGAGGTCAAAAATGGGCCTGCCGACGATCTTGCCTCGATTGACGAAGAACCGACCTTTCGTGCCCTCGAAGAGAATGCCGTTGTCGCCTTCGCTGGTGATAATCATTTCCACATTGCCGGGCATCTGGACTCTGACATTGAATTTGGTGGCGACGTTGTACTGATCGTGAACCACCGGGTGTCCATTCTTGTATTTCACCGGCAATGTGTATTCGAGCGGTGTCACTTTGCTCGGTCCCGTGTCGCTGGCACCGAGAGCCCAGCAGGCAATATCGACGTGATGCGCGCCCCAGTCGGTCAGTTTTCCACCGGAGTACTCGTGCCAGTTTCGGAATGCGTAGTGACAATTGCTGTAGAGCGGTACGCCACCACCGTAACCCTCGCGCATTTCGGGTAGAGCTCGGTAATCAACTTTTGGTGCCGGTCCCAGCCAGAGTTCCCAGTCGAGTTCTTTGGGAACAGGAGCAACTGGTATGGCGGGTGAAGCCGGCATGCCCTCGATGCCGCACGTTACTTTTTTGACCCTGCCGATGCGCCCATTCTTCACCATGGCGATGGCCTGCAGGAACCGCTGGCTCGATTCCGTTCGCTGCATCGTGCCGACCTGGAAGACGCGGCCGGTCTTCTTGACGACCTTTTCAATCAACTTGCCTTCGGCAATGGTCAGCGTCAACGGTTTTTCACAGTAGACGTCTTTTCCTGCGTACATCGCTTCGACCGCGATCTTCGTGTGCCAATGGTCGGGCGTGGCGATCATGACGGCATCGATGTCTTTTCGATCGAGGACTTCCCGATAATCCTTGTAGGCGGCCGGCTGCTTACCCTGTTTCTGTTTCGTTTTCTCCACGTTAGCCCCGAGGACGTTCGAGTCGACGTCGGCGAGTGCCGCAAAATCAGCGAAACGAAACGACTTCGAAGTAATGGCCCAGCCCTGGTTTCGAAGGCCGATGGTCGCAAAGACCGGGCGGTCGTTCGGTGACTGATAGCCGAGAGCTCGATTCGCCGAGGGGCACAAAACAGTGGCAGCCCCCGCGCCGGCCACTCCCTGGAGAAAACTACGGCGCGTTGTTTGACGAGGCGTTGACATCGAGCGAAATCCTCATTGAAGAAAAATCAGAAGTCTTGCAGGCGAAAGTCTGTTGGCAGCGCTCCGAGCATGCGGTGCGCCCTGAGAACGGTGCCAATTGGGATTATAAAACGTACACGAAATCACTCATTGATTAAACCGTACATGGGAGTCTTTGGAGAATGGGGCGATTTGCGACCTGTTGCGTGAATCGCATTGCCAGAGCGCTGTCGCGGACGAGATGCTAGCGATTGGGCATCAATTGGTAGGGTTGATGTGACCGAGGCTTGCCATGCGCGCACGCCAGCGATTACGTCCCACATCAGAACTGTTTCTGTTGAGCCGGACATGCGTGGCCAAGTCAATTCGATTTTCGTTTCTTGTCGGTGACCGGCAAGAACTGGACAGCGTCGGCAATCACATATTTACCGTCCGTACCACCGGTTGAAATTCGCACCCACCCCATTTTCCCTGCCAGAAATCGGAAACGGCCCAGTGATCGGAACAGCTTTTTGTGTTTCGGAACCTGCTGTTGATCGATGCGTATTGTCGTTTCGCCATCGGCATGGTGAATCGTCACCGGTGTATTGATGGATCGGCGGATGTTATAGCAGTGGGACAACCGCACTTCATATCTTCCTGCCGCAGGGAGATTCGGCGTGAAGGTCACCGAGCTTTTCCCCTTACCCATCTTCTGGTCATGCAAATAGCCGAGGCCGACGTAGGGCGGCGTATGCGTGGAGTATCGCCAGTTTCCAATGAGTGTGGCGTCCGATTCGTCCACCACAATTCCCGGCAGCGAACGAGGAGATTTCACAATAAACGGGACAAGCTTCGGATTGTCCACCTCGCCAACAGGGTGCAGATTTGGCAAAGCATCGGGATGCGGCTTGATTTTCGTAATAGGCGTTTGAGCCAGCCCCGCGCTGCAAATCACAACCGAAATGCCAACTCCACCCATGAGAGCAATCCACTGTTTCATCGCAGGCAATCTCCAATCTCCAGACAGACGAATCCTAAAACAGCCGTCGTCGAACAACGACCGAGCATAACGATGACCACCCTAACAGAAGAAGGCTGGCCGAGCCTCCCGGATCACGTCAAGCAGACGATTCTCACGCTGGGTGTGATCATCGGTGAGACCACCGAACCCGTGTTGTTGAGAGCAGCCGGCTGCGGGGCGACGATTCCACTGATCGCACGTAGGAAGCGGTGGATAATGCTTGGCCCGACTTCTTTCTCTATAGGGTTTTCGAGTATCTTTGCGAGATCACGACATTTTCGAGTCGGCCGCATTTGTGCCGACCCCAGTTCTTGCCGAAATTGAACAAGGCCACCGGCATGCGGATCAGGGACATCGAATCCATTATCCTTCAGCACGACATGGACGAAGAACTGGGTTTTGCGCAAGGGTACTACGACAAGCGGACTGCTCATCTGATCAAAGTCCACACCGACGAAGGGATTACCGGCATCGGAGAGATCTTTGGTGCCGGCAGCTTTGCGCTGGCCAACCAGGGAATTCTGGAACATGTCATCAAGCCGCTGGTCGTCGGACGGAATCCGCTCGACATCAACGTCATCTGGCACGACGTCTATAATGCGGTTCGAGATCACGGCCGGACCGGCATGCCGATTTGCTGTCTGTCGGGAGTCGATATCGCTTTGTGGGACATTTTCGGCAAGGCCACATCACAGCCGTTGTATCAATTGCTGGGTGGAATGGCGCGCGATCAGGTTGTTGCCTACGGTTACGGAATGATGTTCCGAAAGCGAGACGACCTACCGGCGGTTTACGAAGAAGAGGTTTCCCGGATCGTCGAAATGGGGTTCACCGCGTCCAAGATGAAGATTGGCATGGGTGTCGAAAAGGATGCGGAGCTGGCGACGGCAGTTCGTCGGGGAGCAGGCGACGGATTCAAACTGATGGCGGATGCGAATCACGCCTACACCGTCGGCGAAGCGATCCAGTTGGGCCGGACATTGCGCGATCTCGGCTTCTACTGGTTCGAGGAGCCGGTAATGCCCGAAGACTACGACGGCTATTGTTCTGTCCGAGAGGCGCTGCCGGGCATCAACATTGCCGGCGGTGAAGCCGAATGGACGCGATTTGGCCATCGCGAACTGTTGACTCGTCGATGCGTGGATATTCTGCAGCCGGAGGTGGCGGCTACGGGGGGAATCAGCGAGTTCATGCGGATTCTGTCGATGGCCCATGCCTTCGGCACACCGGTCATGCCGCATGTTTGGGGATCGGACGTTCTGATCGCGGTTGATATGCATCTGGTGTCCGTGATCCCGGACATTCCCGGTGGCCTTCACCAATTTCAGCCGATGCTGGAGTACGACACGACACCCAACCTGTTCCACGAACACCTGCTGGCCGAGCCGCTCGGCATCCGTGAACAGGTCAAATCGAGCGGCGGCTGTGTTCGTCCGCCGCAAGGCCCAGGGATCGGCGTGGAACTCAACGAAGACTTCATCCGTCAATACCGTGTCGCGTAGCGTGATCATTCTTCATGGAATTCTCATCATTCAAAATCGTGCGATTGAACGCGGAGCTGTTTCCGATCACCAGCTTTGAGCAAGCGAAATACGACGAGCATGGCATGACGCCGATGGCCGTCGAAGCGGCTGCTCGGGATGAGTTGGTCGAACACGTGAGGGACGCCGACGCGGTGATGGTGGTTTCACAGTCCTTACCCGCAGACGTCATCAATGCCATGCGGCGCTGCCGGGTGATTTGTCGCCTGGGTGCCGGCACCGACAAGATTGACGTGGCGGCGGCGACCGAGTTGGGCATTGTCGTGGCGAACGTGCCGGATTTCTGCGTCGAAGAACAGGCCGATCATGCATTCGCTCTACTGCTGTCCGTCGCGCGGCGGTTGAACGAGATGCGCAACTGCATGCTCGACGCTCGATACCACGACGGCCGTGAGCAGTCTCGCCCGCTACGGCGACTTCCCGGCCGTACTCTCGGCTTGGTTGGTTTCGGTCTTTCGGCAAGAGCGATGGCCCGCCGCGCCGCAGGATTCGGCCTGCGCGTATTGGCCACGCGCCGAAACATGTCTGCCGTCGATCCGGACGTGCAGTCGCTGCATGTGCAAATGATGTCGTTAGAGCAACTACTGGCCGAATCTGATTTCGTGTCACTCCACCTGCCACTCAACGATGCGACACGGCATTTGTTTGACAAGGAAACGCTTTCGAAGATGAAGCCGGGGAGCAGCCTGATCAATACTGCGCGCGGCGCAATCGTGGATGAAGACGCGTTGGCCGAGATGCTTGAAGCCGGCCACCTGACAGGAGCCGGGCTCGACACATTCGAAGTCATCGACGTGCATCAGCCACATCCGACGCGTCCGACACACCGATTGTTTCAAATGGACAACGTCGTATTCACGCCTCACGTCGCTGCGTTCTCGGTCGATTCGAGCAGGGAAGTCGGGTACGGGTCTGTCGCCAACCTGATCGCGGTATTGTCGGACCGATGGCCCATCGCCGATCGAATTGTGAATCCACAGGTCGAGCCACGCCACGCGCTTTCGTGACATCGACGGCACCGAGAACATTCGCCGGATCACCCACAAGTCTTGACGACATTTTTCCAGTAGAGGGAATCAGGTGTTGAGTCCATCGCAGCTACCTGTCATCGATATTTCGAGACTTGTTGCCGGTGAACCTGCCGCAAGCGTCGCACGAGAAATCGGGAATGCCTGCCGTCAACAGGGTTTCTTCTACGTTGTCGGACACGGCGTCGATACGGAGCTGCAAGAACAGCTCGAACATCTCAGTCGCGAATTCTTCCAACTCGATCTTGAAGCCAAAATGGCAATCCGCATGGAGCTGAGCGGTCGTGCCTGGCGTGGTTACTTTCCTGTTGGCGACGAGTTAACTTCTGATGTTCCTGATGCCAAGGAGGGAATCTACTTCGGTTCGGAGCTGCCAGTGGAGCATCCGAAAGTTGCTGCTCAGACGCCATTGCATGGCTGTAATCTTCTCCCTGAAATCGCAGGGTTTCGAGAAACACTACTGGAATACCTCGACGCAATGACAAAACTCGGCCATACCTTAATGCGCGGAGTGGCTGTGAGCCTTGGTCTCGATTCACACTATTTCCGAACCAACTACACGGAAGATCCAACGATTCTGTTTCGCATCTTTCACTAATCAAAGCTGCTGAGGAGTTGCCGCAACAGCCGTTCCGAGTTACTGAAATTTACCTGGTTGGGAACCAGCAGGTGATAGATGAGAACCTGGAACACATCCAGGGGCTGACGAATCTCGCTGGTCTTAATCTCAGCTGCACCCAAGTCCGTGACGCGGGACTGGTACATCTCAAGGGGCTGACGACTCTCACGTTTCTTAATCTCAACGGTTACTACTCACCGGCGATTGGTATGGACTGGATTTGGTGATTTCGGTAGGA
>CAUZOL010000281.1:0-9198 GCA_963581435.1 Planctomycetota bacterium | reverse complement strand
ATTCTCCAACGCGACACGACGATCAAAGAGAACATTCGCGGCAAACGGCTCCGCGCAGGCTGGGACGAGAGCGTCCTCGATGACATCTACGCTGGTTTTGCAGCAGTTTAACGTGCGATTGCCCTGCTTGGGACGCGACCACCGTGGATCGGTGAACCGTGGACGCCGGAAGAGGATGAGTTGTTACGGACGTTGCCACCGAAAGAGGTTGCTGTGCGAACGGGGCGCAGTGCGTCAGCGGTTACGGCCCGTCGTCGCAAGTTGAAACTGCCGGATGGTCGCCGGAAGAGGCAGGACTGAAATTCGCATCATCGTCGAGCAACTCGAAGGCCATTGGTCAGCATGGCAGAAGAGTAATCCGGAAACCGCGTTGGGCGGTAGCGACGCTGTGATGGCCGTTAAGCGGCTTTGCACGACGATTGGCCTGAACGTCCAATCGCTCGCCGTGGATCGGACTGAGTGCCGAGCGGACCATCTGGAGTTCGTTGTTGGGACGCAGTGCGAGGACTGCGGCGGTAGTGGTCAGTACGTTGGCTTGAACACGGTTGAGGTTTGTGGGGCGTGTGGGGGAAGTGGGAGAGTCACCCGTCCAACGATCTGACGGGGCCAACGCTGGGCAACTGACATGCGATTACCGGCCCCAAAAGTTCAAGGCGATTCGACATGGATGTCAAACTTTGCGGCTGCGCGCTGTTGGGCGAAAAAACAGCTAACCCTCCTCGCGTATCCACTCGTGTTCCGGAGATTCACGCCAAGCACGCCAACCAGGAGCAATATCTGCAACATCAATCACTGATGGATCGAGTGCCACAATCTCGCCGAGGCCGACGACCGATGCGTCCTCTTCGCGTGCATCTGAGAGAGTCAAGAATTGCCAGCCATGGTCATCCGCATCGTGGGCAACGTGCAGGATCGGCTCAGAGCCGTCGACGATTTGGCGAAGAGTTATTACCGCACAATCCGGTGGTTGATCGAACGGCCAGTCATCTGCCATGAGTATGTTCGCCCAACGGGGTTGTGGCTGTCAAACTGTCGCAAAGAGAGAATCGACATTCGAGCCGACTCTCTCACTGACAGCAACGGTGGCTCGATTCTCTACTTTCCATGCCGGAATGGCAAGTAGAAAGAAACCCCGCTTTCGCCGAAAACTCCCATGCGGCTACAATCAGCGGCAGGAGGCACAGCGATGGCGGATGAAGAACGGGGCGGTGTGAGACGGTGGCTGGTGAGAATCGGGAGCATTGTCGCCATGCTGCCGGTGTTGTACGTATTGAGTATCGGGCCGGTTGCAGGATGGGCACAACGGCGACAACAAAACGATGCAGGCTCTTCAGTTGAGAACCTTCAGGCGATTAAATCGTTCTACACACCCCTGATAATCATACACGACAATTGCCCGCCAATCGGCGATGCGCTGGAATGGTATGTCGATTTGTGGGAACGACCGTACCGGAACTGAGACCCCCATGCCCCACCCCACCCGCAAAGCAATCACCAGATGGGCAGCCTCTACCCAAATCAGGGTGAAGTGTGCGACAATGGTCGCGGGCAGGCTCGCTTTGGGGCACGTTGACACCTGAAACCCAGTTGGGCGGGCGAACCGCCGAAAATCCTCCAATGAAGATCACGGCATATATCATTTGGATGTTGATGGTTGTTTGGGTTGCTGCCGGAATAGTGCTCAGCCTGCTTGAGGGGCAAGGTCACGACTTGTCGGGTTATGGAGCGGCGTGGGGGCTCATCTGTGGGATGCCGCTGATATTTTTTGGTCTGCCCGCAAGTATCATTCTATTTAGAGCAGGTGTCGCTGCTGACCGGCGAACGCGGCGCGAACAAGAACCTGTAAAATTGAGAGACGATTAGCGACACCCAACCCACACCGGATGGCGCCTTCGGAGTCCGCTAATTCGGTCGTTTTTCTTGCTGTCCGCGTTTCGACGGGTTTCGCGGACAGAATCAGGGCAGACAGCCTTGCAACATCGCTTTCGATGCCGAACGCATACTGGCCCGTCAAGGTTCACTTCACTATGAGGCATCGTCAGAAAATGACACAGTTTATCCGATCTCAAACAATCGTGGGAAAACGGACGAGATTCGCATGCAATTCGGCATCACCGATTTTGTTGTCTCACCCAACTGGCGAAATATTCCGGAGACCATTTGCGGGCAAGATGGAACTCCCTGCGGGCACGTATGCTGTGGGGAGGAGTCTCTTCGGCTTCGATCCAGGCTTCCGCAGCTTCCAATGTGGGCAGTTCGATAATCCAGGCGCGATGCCAATATTGTTGTGGCGAAAGAAGCTGAAATGCCTCCAGCCTTCTCAACCCACACTCTTCGGCAATCTTTTTCATCGGCGAGACATAGTGTTCGTCGCCCTGTTCTTCGGATGCCCGGGCTAAGGCCTCAAGATGATGGCGGGCAAACATGATGACGATGATGCTGTCCCGATCAACGTGCAGTTCAGGAATGGTATGTGGATCGGCGTCGAGCGGAACCGTTGGCGGCGCGGGATTGGTGACCCAGGTTGAATTGAGATCGGGTTGGAATTTTCGAGAAAGGTGATATTCGTAATACCCGTAAAGCCCGTAGGGGGGAGCCATCTCGGCCTGAATCCACTGCTCGGCCCCTTCCATCGTCGGAAACTCGATGAGCCAAAAACGCTGCCAAACATCTTGCGGTCCGATGAGGCGAAATCCTTCCATCCGCTTCATGCCATATCGATCCGCAACAGTCAGCATGAGATCGACATGCGTTTGCGAAAATTTGTCTCGTTGCTTGTCAGTCAACCGGTGCCAGGAAGGTAACCGGCCACCTTTGAAGAGGATGACGGTGCTGTTTGTGTCTTGAATGGGCATGGCCGTACTCCGGTCATTTATTGGATTACGGCTTCGCGGCTTGCAACGGCAACTTCCAGCGGACCACTTCGATGTGCGTTTTCTTCTCTGCGTCGCGCCATGTCACCGATGTCAGCAACGTGCCGTCATCGAGTTGTGTCGTCGGCCCGAAACCACCGCCACTCGAAACGTTCGCAGCCGTCTTGGCGTCGATGACGAACCGATCGTGTTTGAAATCAAAGGCGAAGCGATCCTTCAGTTCCCGGCCGAGTACAGCATGAACTCCCAACGGACGACGGAGTGCCCGGACGGTGAAGGTCAACAGAACTTGACCGTCTTTGAGGCGGAGTACGTGAGGATACATCTCTCCGTACGTTCCCAGGTTTTCGACAAACTTCCAATTCTTCCCCTTGTCGCCGGAGCGAAAGACCATCATTCGCTCGACCTGGTCGCCGGCTTCTTTGGGGATGTTCGTGCCGGGCAAGGCCGGGAAAATGCGGGGATCGACGCGTAGCAGCGCCAGCAAGTCGCCGGATCGTGTCTGACGAAAGACCGTCTCGGCATGAAATGGCCACCAGACTTTTGGCTTGTTGAGTCCCTCGAAATTGCTTGCCTGTGAATTGTCCCACGTCTTGCCGTCGTCGCGAGAACGCCACAGGTAATCCTTCCCGCCCGGAACCGAAACTCCCAACATCAACGTACCGTCGGCCAATTCCAACACGTTGCGGCTGGTGTGCGTCCAGGCTTTCTTCGGGGAAGAAGGAACGTGCTTATCCAGAATAGGAATCGTTGTCCAGGTCTTGCCGTGATCGGTCGAGCGGTGCAGATAACTGTGGGTGTAGCCGAGTTTGTTGCGAACGTCTTGCTTCAGCAGGTGAACGGTAATAAACAGAGTGCCGTTCCTGGTGATTGAAAAATAAGGTTCGCGACCAACCATCGGCATGGTTTGACGATTCGACCACGTCTTGCCCCCGTCGCTGGAGCGAAAGAAGATCATATCCTCGCGAACCACGTTGACCTGCTTCCCCTGCGGCCGATATTGATGAAACGCCACCAGCAACAGATCACCGTTCTTACACTGCACGATGCACGGCTTGTAATCGTCCGGAACTCCCAACGCAATTCGCTTGGCTGGAATTGAACGGATCGAGAATTGAGATGGATTCCGAATGGCAATCGGCTCGCTTGGTTCCTCGCTAAGGGCAACCTGTCCGGCCCCTGTTGGAACAACCCCCAGGAGTGTCACCGCGCAAACTGCCCACCCTCTGCAAGAAAACATGTGACATAGGAAACACATGGAATCACATCTCCAAAATGCATGTTACCATCGAACAATTTCTGAGCGGTCGACTCTATGTCACTTGCGGGGAAGCCAGTTACTTCTCCTTGCCATAGAACCATGCCGTCGGCAGCACTCGCAACTTGCGACTGTTTTCAATCGCTTTTCGCTTGCTGCCTTCATAACGATATTTGCGATGCGTATAGGTCACATAAGTCCTGTCACCGACAAACGCAATTCGCGGCGCGCGGTTCATATGGAATTCGTCGGCACGCATCAGCTCTTTGGTCGGAACGGCCATCGGCGTGCGGAGAAATCCCGGCGGGTCGGTCGGGGTTATGCGCCCCACTTTTTGCTGGCCGGGTGAAGCGGCAAAAGTGCGGAAGTTTTGCCACGACTTTCCATTGTCCTTCGACAGAGCGGCCGTTAGCCGAGCGCGGTAAAAACCAGTCTTGATTTCCTCTGCACTGGCCTGATTCCAGATGCACAGCAAATCGTCCGTCGGGGGGATGCGAGCCAAATAGATTTCGGAATTGCCGCTGGCTAAATTGTTCAGTTTGACACCACTCCAGGTCTTGCCGCCGTCGTGGCTTTCGCTTTGCGCAATCCGCTGGTAATACGTTCGCATGAACATCAACAGTCGTCCGTCGGATGCCTCGACGATGCAAGGGACTTCAGCCGAGCCTTGCGACACTCCACCTTTTTCCCATACCCACAGACGCTCACCTGATTCCCGCCATGTTTGGCCTCGGTCGTCGGAGTAAAACGTGCTACAAATTCCCAAGCCGCGATCGCCGGGCTGCGTGTACCAATACTCGTTGGCCAACACAAGCCGCCCTCCACGAGTCTGAATTAGCCAGGTTGAGTTCGTTGGCGAATGAGGCCATGTGATCCGCACCGGTTTCGACCACGTCTGAGCTTCGTCGATCGATGTCGAATAGTAAGCGTCCAGCTTTGTTGCCTGGCGGCTGAAACCTTCTTGAGGGAGTTCAAATTTCGCGCCGATCCCGCCCGAAGCAAGACGGATCAGACTAACGGCAAACGACCGCTGAGGTTTTTTTCCACCGATCGGTTGGCCATCCCGATCGGCCAGCCGACCCGACTTCTGCCAAGTCCGTCCGCCGTCGGTCGAAATCAGCCCGGAAATACCAATGCGATCCACAGCCAACAAACGCCCATCTTTCAACAGGAGCGGCCCAGAAAAACCCGCGGGAACATTGACCTCAAAACCATCGTCATCTGCAAGGGCAGGCGGCACAGACCAAAGGCTGAACAGGCCAATCAACATAACAAGTCGCAAACCGCGTGAAACAAACATGGATGCTCCTCAATGTTTTATTGGCCACCAATTTGTATGAATGGGTAATTAGCCATGATACATCTCCAACCAGCATTTTCCATTGGATCGAGTCTGAAACCGATCCAGGTCCACCAATGTCACTTTGTGGAAGTCGCGCTGGCGATGCGCCACACGCCGCGTTCGTCTTTTGCCGTTCCGTCACACGCCTCATAGAACATGCGATAACGTGGAGCCTGTCCGTCGCGCTCGGGCAGGCGGATGACGCACATCTCCGAGCACTTCGCCGCGTCCCGTCGCCCCGCACCGGGGGAAACAATCGGCTCCGCCTGTTTCTCCCACTGCAAGCCGTCTTGCGAGAACGCCCCCAAAACATAAGCCCGATTCGCGGCTCTGTATCCTGCGTAATACATTCGAAAACCGACGCCCTCAATCCGTAGGATCTCTGGAGCAAAGGCAACAAGACTGTCGTAGGAGTTGCCTGGAGCGATACGGACACCGGGGTCTCGATGAAATGTGAGGCCGCCATCGTCCGACAACGCGCTGACAATTCCCCTGCCGCGATCACAGCAATACAGTCGGCAGCGGCCGTCATCCAGAAAGAGAATTCTTGGCGCCGAATAATAGCCTCCATCGGCTCCAAACCGGGTTCCCGTTTCTGGCATCCAAAGCAGTCCCCCGTCTTCGGATGTTGCGCTACGGATTGAGTTTGGCGTTCCTTGCTGGCCGTCGCAGCATTCGTAATACATTCGCAGCCTGCGGCTCTGGTCGGTAACGGGAACAACTTCCGAGGAGACGACGCGAAAGTCGCCCGCGCCTCCTGCCTGGGGCGTCAGCCGCACGCCCGGTTCCGGAGTCCATGTCGAGCCGTCTGACGAGATCGCGCTGAGAATCCGCGACGATGCATTGCCGTAGTCATTCGCACCGGCGGGAAAGCCGACTCGCGGCGCGATTTGAGTGTAGTACAACCGGTAGCGGCCATCGGGCAGCGTGATGATCCTCGGGCCCACCACACCATACATTCCCGTTCGAAGGGCATTTGTCGGCCACCTTGCTTCGGGCGAAGAATCGGCATCACCATCGGGCGGTGCATCAATCGCTACCAGTTCATCTTTCACCCAGGCGCTTCCGGGATCGGTCGGCACCGTCTGTGACAGCGGTGAGGCGGACGCGGACCGCAACAGGTCGATCATTGTTGCTCTTTTCCTCGCTGTAAATCCGACTGTGCAACTCTGGGATGGAACATGTCTCACTCTGAAATCATTCCGTTATCGCGAGAAACTTTGCCGGACTGACGTTTCAGGTCAAGGAACGACGACTCTGGACTCCGGCGTATCTGCACTCTATCTGCTTTGCGACGTCCTCGGATGTCCTATCGGGCGGCCATCCATTGTCCGGCAAGATCACGAGAGTTGCAAATACATCGGCGACCGCTTCTTCGGAGGATCATCAAACCACCCTTTTTCAGAACTACCGTCGGGGCATTTCTTCCGCTGGCTATCGCTCAACCGCTGGCGGGCAATCGTGGATCAGAAACAGTGCGGAAAAACGTTGGTTAAAGCGTGCAGGCTGAAGGCCGTCTCTGTCGGAATCACCCGGTCGAGCATGATTCCGCATTAAGGTACGAGTTTAGCGGATGATTCACTCACGTCACCCCGTCCCATTCAATCTTGCAGTTCGGTACGGGATGAATGCGTTAGGGTCGCATCTTTGGTTTTGGCAAGTCAGAATGACTCCAAACGCGATGCCGCGGTCATGGGAGTCATGTCGATGCTGCAGATCTTCCGAAACCGAAACCGTCCAACAGGAATGAGTCGACGTGCCTTGTTACGGACCGGGGCACTGGGGTTGAGCGGCGTTGCTGGTGCTGGTGCAAGTTGGCAGGCGCGGGCTGCCGGGACATTGGCGGCGGGACTGCCCGGATTCGGTCGAGCGAAACGCTGTCTAGTTCTTTACATCTACGGGGCTTGGAGCCAGCTCGATACGTTTGATCCAAAACCGGAGGCGCCGGTCGATGTTCGCGGTGAGTTCGGTGTCATCGACTCCAGTCTGCCGGACGTGCGCATTTGCGAACATCTGCCGCAATCTTCCCGCGTACTCGACCGCTGCACGTTAGTGCGGTCGATGGCGCATCCCTTTCCGATTCACAATGCGTCGTACACGTTAACCGGCAACCCCGACACCGAACGGATCGAAGGGCGACAGCGGAATCCCGATCAGTGGCCCTACATCGGCGGGGTTGTCGACTACCTCTCCGACCGCGGCGACTTCGGGCCGCGGAAACGGGGAATTCCCACCAACGTCATGTTGCCGTGGCGTCAGAGCCTGTTTGCCCGGCCAAACAAACGATCGGGTACGTTCGGCGGATTCCTCGGCACGAAACACGATCCGCTGTGGACCGAGTTTGTCGGTGAGGCACCGTTCGGCGATCCGTTCCGTGCGATCACGCCGGAAGGACGATTGCGGTTCGGTGCCGGTGAATCTTCCACCGCAACACTCGATACGCTTGCACGACGACGGTTGCTGCTCTCGCAACTCGAAAGGAACATAGACGATCTGCAGGAGTCGTCCGCCGTCGATAATTGGTCCCGTCAACGTGAACGGGCAATGGACTTTCTGGCCGCCACAGAAGTTCGTGAGGCTCTCGAACTCGACAAGGAGCCGTTTTCACTTCGCGAATCGTACGGTATGACTCTGTTTGGCCAGGCGTGCCTCTCGGCCCGGCGACTGCTCGAAGCGGACGTGAAATTCGTAACCGTCGTCTGGGATGAATACGGACAGACCGACGAGAGTTGGGACACGCATTACGATCATCATTCCCGGATGCGCAAGTTTCTGCTGCCGGCATTCGACAGCGCATTTTCTACTCTGCTGCTCGACTTGGAACGCCGCGGCCTGCTCGATGACACGCTCGTTCTCTGCCTGAGCGAGCATGGCCGCACGCCGCAGTTTTACGGTGGCGGCGGCAAAGGAGCCCCGGGACGTGGGCACTGGTCGCGCGCTTACAGCCAACTGTTCTCCGGAGCGGGCATCCCCCGCGGCCAGGTCATCGGCCAAAGCGATGCCATCGCCGGAGATGTGGTCGAGCGCCCGATCAACCCCAAAGACGTCCTCCGCACGGCGTACCATTTGTTGGGCATCGATTCGCAGCAGGAACTGTTCCATTCCCCCGGCAGACCGGTTCCACTCGTCGCCGGTGGTCGCGTTATTCGCGAGATGCTGTGATGATCGGAGCGGTTTTTCGACTGGAGTCGTCGTGAACAACTAGTCGTTGTTTAAAACGTGCATGCTGAAGGCCGTCTGTCGGAATCTTCCGGTCGAGCCCGATTTCGCTAAAAGGGTGGTTAAACGGTGTGTCCGCGTTTCGACGAGTTTAGCGGACAGAAATGGATCGAAACGCGTGTGACTGGTCTCCGATCAAGTTTCGACGATGATGGAACTGACTTTTGTGGACTCTCATTTCAGTTTCTTGCCCCTACGGGCTCAGACCCGGATGCTGCAGGGCCCCGGACGCGTGAGTTTTGCCATCTCGTCACGCCGCGCGTTCGTTTCCTACTGCCGACGCTGTGCACAAGGGGAAGCAGCGCAGACGGAGGTTGGAAAAGCCAACTGTCTGCGCAATACAGATAGATCGTTCCTAAACTCACTTATTTTGTTTCTTCTTTTTCAGTACCGTCTTTCTGACGTCGGCCGTTTTGGTTTGAAGTAAGTCGGAGACTTTCTTGGAAAGTATTTCAGCAACCAGTCCGCTGGGGTCGCAACCTGCTGCGATCGCCTTGATGCGGCCA
>CAUZOL010000280.1:0-9261 GCA_963581435.1 Planctomycetota bacterium | reverse complement strand
CGGTGTGCTTCACGCGTTTGCCGTTCTTGCGCATCGGCGGGTTGTAATACGGCCCCTGGCCGATCAGGACTTCGTGATAGTTGAATCCGGTCGGCTCGCTGGCCAGATGCCATTTGCCGATGATCGCCGTCTGATAGCCGACCTTCTGCAGCAACTTGGGAAACGTTTGTTGTTTGCCGTTGAAGCGGTTACCGTTCTGCTTGAAACCGTTCAAATGGCTGTGCTTGCCGGTGAGGATGACGGCGCGACTCGGCCCACAGATGGAGTTGGTGCAGTAACAGTTGGTGAACAGCATGCCCTCGTTGGCGATGCGGTCGAGGTTGGGCGTCTTGTTCACCTTCGATCCATACGCGCTCATGGCGTGTGCGGCGTGATCGTCGGTGAAGATGAAAAGGACGTTCGGTCTCTTCGCCGCGAAGCTGTTACCACACAACGCGGCAACGGCGATGCAGGCAACGAGTGGCACGATGGTGAATTGCCGGAAATGGTGAATTGCTGGACGTGTCATGAGTGCGAGTCCTCGCTGAAATGTGGCCGATGGCAATTTGGTTGGAGATTCGTGCTTCGTCTTCTTCCCCCCATCTTGATCGCCAAGGCAAGCCGGTTCAAGCGGCCGCGCGGAATTGGCGATGGGTTTCTGTGGATTTTCTGTTCGACACACAAACGCAAGTGGCCTGAGGCGGCAAAGCCGCGCGAAAACCCAAACCGACACTTCAGTGTCGAATGCAGAAGGTTCATTGAACTGGCATTTCAAGTCGAGATGACGGTGTATTCCCTGATGTTCACAGGCGAAAAGGCCGTAGCCGTCGATGGGGCGCACGACGACAGCAAGCTGTCGGTTTGGGTTTTCGCGCGGCTTTGCCGCCTCAGGCCACTTTCGCTGGGTGTGTGGCTGCGCCGACAGGGGGCGTCGTGTACCCGCTCGCCCGGCGCGTTTGCAGTCGGCCGACTGTCATTTTGGGATCAGTTGATGGGCCGCTGCTGTCAGAATTGCAAAGTTGCAAGTGACGTCGAAAGTTTACCGTCGGTCATAACGCTATTTGATAAAACATGTTGCGTTCATGTCGTGTTGCGGCTGCTGGTCACTGGCATGCTCTTTGCGTAGGATTCGTCTGAAGAGCGACAACAGTTGGTGACTGTCCGCTATTCAACGAAGACGACGATCCAATAGATGACTGATCCGCATCAGGCGGGCTCACTTTCTGGGGGGTTGTGTCAGATGCGAATCGAATTGTTGAAAGAACGGAGCGATGCCATGAAAGCCGTCAAAGTGATGATGCCGGTGAAGACGGTCAAGAGACTCTTCGCAGCCGAAGGGTATCTCGAACTGGGGATGCCCGAGCATGCGTTGGAAGAGTTAGCGTTAATTGAAGACGCGGCTCCGATCGAGGCATCGGTCGAGTATCTTACGGGCGAAGCGTTTCGCCAGCAGGAACGCTACGACGACGCCGTCAAGGCGCTCGAACGCGCTGCGCGGCTCATTCCCGAACCGTATAACAAGGTGGTGTGGGAATCGCTCAGCGATTGTTTTCGCAAAAACGGTGACGACGAACTCGCCGACGTCGCAGCAATCATTGCCAGAGAAACCGGCGCGGATTTTGACGAAATCGACTTCGACGATGAAGCCGACGAGTACGATTTCGAGTCGGAAGAGACATTCGAGCTTGGCGAAGAATTCGATGCGTTCGACGCCGACAATGAAGACACCGCCCCACCATGGCATGATCGCTGGGCTTGATTCGCCATACGCACAATCAAAACATCGCGGCGTACCGTGCCGCTGACGAAAACTCTCTCTCCTCACAACGGCTCGGACTCTCGTTCCGGGCCGTTGTTCGTTTGGTAGCGAAATACCGGCCTGAATCGCAAGTTTTGAAGTTGCGCACTTAGCTTGACGGGAGACAAAAACCCCAAGTATTTAAGCCTGAAGCGCAAGCGAAGGAGCTTGCTGGCATCGCCTTGGAATCATCCTTCGCTTGCGCTTCAGGCTTCTATAAACTGCATCAAAGCAGCCGAACCGCGTTCCAGGCGTCACTCGTTTTGTCGCGTTTGACGAACTGCACGATGCGCCGTTCTCGGTAATTCGGCCGCAGGTGTTTTCCGACGTTGACGATACCCGCACTGATGACCGAGCCGGTTTCCATCTCACGAACTTCAACGCCACGTTCGTGCAATGCTTCGATTGGTTGCTCGTGTTCCAGGTCATCGGGCCACGGGCCAATGTAAACGATGCGGCCGTCGTTGCCTTCAAACGAGAGTCCAACGGCACACAGCGCACCAATCACACCGTCGTTTGTGCCGCCCAATCCTTCGAGGAAGATGCCGAGTTCCGCCGCAAGGTCGCGGGCATCTTGCTGGCAAACCACGTCCTGCTGACAACGATGCCCGAACTGAATCACTTCCGTCGGCACCGTCGCGGCGACAACACACAAACCGGGGTCACTGCCGTCGGCCGAGAATTCGGAAAGGCCGCTCCGCATCTCGGCGGTTAGTTCTTCGATGCTCGAAACGTCCGTCGATTCAAACAACAGCGCCGCCGAACTGTTCTTGCTGGTGTACGGCACGCGGGGATCGAACAGCAACTGATGCCGGACAACCAGCCGACAGTCGAAACGCCCTTTGACTTTCGCGACGAGTTTCCACGCGAGCTGATTAGTGCCCGGCGAATCGAGATTGTCGGTGTCGTCGATGCCGACGTAGATCACAGTTTGAGGTCCGATTTATTGTTCATCAGGCGGCATTCTCAATCTGAGTCTCGATTAGCTGAGAACCAACGGTTCGCAGACTTTGCGGTGCGTTGCACCACAGCTATGGCCATTCCGCACGCAACATTCCCAAATTAACCGCTCTCGTCGCTGTCCCGAAAACGGAACCATACCCACGCGCTGAAGAGTCCTGCCACCAGTCCACACACGGGATAGGTGAAGACGGCCCGCGGTTTCCAGAAGGCGAGCAGCATCCCGTGTGAGTGATCGGCACCGGCGTATTTGATGCCGCCGCGTACCAGGAATGCAGTGATGTTGCTGGCCAGGCCGGCCATTGCCAAACCGAAATACAATCGCCGGCCACCCTTCATCCAACGGATGGCGATATCGAGGAATGGGCCGGTGGCATACAGGCTGGTCATTGCTCCGTATCCAAGCCCACCAAAGCCGCCAAATTGAAACAGCGTCGCCGAGACCACGGTCGATCCGCCCATCACGCAGCCTGCCCCGCGACGGGGAGCGGCGGCCAGTCCGAATGCCATCGGGAACATCGCCCGAATGATCGAATGCCCCGGTATTCTCAAGCTGAATTCGATCAACGTCGTCGCTGCGGCTGCCAGAAATCCCGCCATCAGCAGGATCACCAGTTCCAACGGCAGCAACTGTTCCCGCGTATTGGTAATTGAGGAGAATCGGCTTCGCTGCCGTACGCCGTCGTATTGAGGCCAAGCCATTCGCATTGTTGAGGCCACTTTTCGCTTTTTGGAAGTGCAAAAGAATATGGGGCAGAACGAGCCTGAACAGTTTACCTTTCAGGCCGCCCACTTCGCACTATACTGCGCCGGGCGGATGGTTCAAATGAGGTGATCCGACTTTCTCTCATAATCTGCCATCCAATCGTCGGCATGAATTCGATATGATCCGCACGTCAACAGACCACACAGTTTGTCGCCTGGAAACCAAAACATGATCGCATGGCAGAAAACAGCCAGTCTCACCTTCGTCACGCTCGTGCTGCTTTGTGGTTGCGAAGATAATTCTGGCAAGGGAAACCCGGCATCGGATGGTTCGGTCGATATTCCTCCAACCGACAGCGCACCGCCGACCGACGGCAACGCTTCGACCGATGGATCGACAACCGATGGCACATCCAGCGGCGAAACGGAACTCAGCCCGCGCAGAGACAAGCCACTATTCGATGGCTGGCCGACACCCGCCCTCGCGTTGGTGCTAACCGGACAGCAACGCGGTTACATCGAGCCATGCGGTTGCACCGAAGGACAATCGGGCGGAATTTCGCGACGTGCCAGTCTCATCAACGAATTGAAAGAGAAAAAATGGCCGGTGACGGGGTTTGATCTTGGGGGTACGGTTCGCCGCAGTCGGCAACAAAGCAAGATCAAATTTGAAACGATGCTGGACGCGATGAATGACATGGGCTACCGCGGTTTGGGAATTGCCCCGCACGAGTTGCGGCTCGGCCCGATATATCTGTTGTCACAGAATGTCGCGAACGATGACGATTCCGAAGCCGGCGTCGCCTTTCTGGGGGCAAACGTTGTTCTGCTGGAAATGCCCGATCTCGGAACGCCAATCCATTCACGCGTCGTCGAAATTGGCGGCCAGAAAATCGGCGTGACATCGATCATTGGAAAAAGTGCAGCCGACGAGGCCTTTCCCGGTGGTCCGCCGCAAGACATTTCGCTGATTGACGCCGCCAAATCACTCGAACCGGTCGTGGAAGATTTCGAAAAGCAGCAGACGTCGCTCAACGTGTTGCTGGCTTATGCGAACATCGATGAATCGAAGGAACTTGCAAAGAAATTTCCCGAATTCCACGTCATTGTCAGCGCAGGTGGCCCGGAAGATCCCGACGGCAAGCCGCTGCAATTCGGAAAGTCAATGCTGCTGACGGTGGGGCAGAAAGGGAAATATGCCGGCGTGGTTGGCTATTACCCAGGCAATGCGGAAACCCCTCTGCGGTTTCAACTCGTCGAGTTGGAGAAAGACCGCTTCAAAGACGACATGAAAATGGTCGATCACATGCGGTTCTACCAGGATCGGCTGAAGCAGGAAGAATTGGTGACGGCCGAATTGCCCATCAAGCACAATAGCGGGGCCGAATTCGTTGGCGCGAAAGCATGTGCTGAATGTCATACGAGAGCCTATGCCAAATGGAAGAAGACGAAGCACGCCGTCGCCTTTGAAAGCCTCAAGCATGCCCGCAAAGGCGACCCCGAATACGGCATCACCCGGATTTATGACGCAGAATGTCTCGCCTGCCACGTCACCGGTTGGAATCCGAAACAGGTGCTGCGCTATGAAACCGGCTTCGTCAACGAAGAATTCGCCACCACCGACGCTGACAAACTGCGCAGCAAACTGCTACAAGGGCAGCAGTGCGAGAGTTGTCACGGTCCCGGCAGCCAACACATTGCGATGATTGAGGATGGTGATATCGAGGCCGCTGGGAAGTCTGTCCGTGTGACGCTGAAGCAGGCGGAAGAAAAGACGTGCGTGCAGTGCCACGACCTCGATAACAGCCCGCACTATGATTTCAAGATATACTGGCAACGCGTCAAACACGTCGGCACCGACTAACTCCATCATCCTGTAAAGCCGCGACCAGTGGTCGCGCCCTTATTCGAGTCACCAAACCACGAACCAACCCATGACCGACGCACCAACCAATATCCGCGTTCTCAAAGAACTGTGGGCAGTTGAATTCCAGTGGCCCGATGGAGCAGTACACCAACTGCCGTTTCGGCTGTTACGTGGACGTTGTCCCTGTGCAAGCTGCGTCGATGAGTTCAGCGGTATCAGGCGTGTCGATGTCGATGCTATCCCGGAGAACATCGCTCCCATCAACGTCAGCTTCACCGGCAACTACGCCCTCAAGTTCACCTGGAGCGACAGCCACGATACCGGCTTGTACACATGGGAGAATCTCCGGCACCTTGGCGAAGCACTCCAGACAGCCCAGGAAACCAACGGCGAAGCTTGAGCAAACGCAGGTAGCCCGCCGCTCCGTTGGCGGGAATCGGACAACGAATTGGCCGTTCCACATCTTCTCCCGTCAGCAGCGCGGCAGATCAACTGTGGACGGAAACCGGGATGCCCCATGTACGAAGTCGAATTGAAATTCCCGCTGGCCGACACAACGTCCATGCTGTCGCAGTTGGAACAACTCGGTGCCAAGCCGGCCGCCGAAAGGCATCAGCAGGATCGCTACTTCGCCCACCCGACGCGTGATTTTGCAAAGACCGACGAAGCCCTCCGCATTCGATCGGACGGTCAGCAGAATTGCATCACCTATAAGGGGCCGGTTCTCGATCTACAGGTCAAGCTTCGGCACGAGATTGAGACCCCCGTTGCCGAGGGGCGAGATGCATGCGAGCAGTTGACCGAGATGTTCGGCCTGCTCGGATTTAGGGAAGTACGCACCGTCAGCAAACGGCGAACGCCCTATCACCTCACGTGGAACGATCTTTCAATTGAACTCACGCTCGACGAAGTCGAGGGGCTGGGATCGTTTGTTGAGATCGAAGCGCTGGCCGACGATTCGACCCGCGACATTGCGCGCAATACGATTCTGGAACTTGCCGAACATCTTGGCCTGCAGAATTCCGAACGTAAGTCGTACCTCGGAATGCTGCTGGAGCAGGACGGTTGAGAGTTGCCGCAGACTGATCTGAACATTTTTGAACAAAAGTGATTTTATGTACATATTTTACTTGCCCTTTTTCGATCTGTTTGTATACTACCCTTGCGTTCATTGATCGTGTCTCACAATTTGTAGGCACCCCTTCGTTCAACAACAGCACCGGGATGTATACAATGGCTCTCGCTACGACAACCAAAGATCGATCCAGCAAACCCAGGAACAACACAATGGCTAACCGGAAGACAAAAAAGCAGTCCCCCCCGCGCGAAATGCCGGCCGGCACCGATTCCGAGGGAATGCTCGACAACGCCCTCGGGCAAATCGAGAAGGCCTTCGGCAAAGGCGCGATAATGAAGCTGTCCGACTCGCCAAACGTGGGCGGAATTTCCGGTATTCCAACCGGCGCTTTATCGCTCGACCTGGCGTTGGGTGGACGCGGAGTTCCTCGTGGACGCGTTGTTGAGTTGTTCGGCCCGGAATCGAGCGGCAAGACGACGCTGGCATTGCACGTGATTGCCAGCGCCCAGAAATCAGGTGGCATCGGCGCCTTCATCGATGCCGAACATGCGCTCGATCCCACCTGGGCCAAGCGGCTCGGCGTCAATTTGGAAGAACTGCTCGTCAGCCAGCCATCGTACGGCG
The DNA here is from genome assembly GCA_963581435.1 of Planctomycetota bacterium. Taxonomy (GTDB): domain Bacteria; phylum Planctomycetota; class Planctomycetia; order Planctomycetales; family Planctomycetaceae; genus JABISG01. Next base: position 2,250 of record CAUZOL010000280.1, on the reverse strand, counting down.
AAGAGGCCCTGCAAATCGCCGAGATGCTCATTCGCTCCAACGCCGTCGATGTCATCGTGATCGATTCCGTCGCCGCCCTCGTTCCCAAAACAGAACTCGATGGAGAAATTGGCGACAGACACGTGGGACTTCAAGCACGCATGATGAGTCAGGCCATGCGAAAACTGACCGGTGCAATCGCCCGCTCGAAAACCTGCGTCATCTTCATCAACCAGATTCGTGAGAAAATTGGCGTGATGTTCGGCAGCCCGGAAACAACACCTGGCGGTCGTGCTCTGAAATTCTACAGTTCCTGCCGCATCGATGTCCGCCGACTGGCCACATTGAAAGACGGTGACGAAACCACCGGCATTCGCATGAAAGCCAAAGTGGTTAAAAATAAGGTGGCACCTCCGTTCCGCATCGCCGAGTTCGACATGCTCAGTACCTGCGGCATCAGCCTCGAAGGCGACGTCCTCGATCTGGCGGCCGACGATCGCATCGTGCAGAAGAGCGGAAGCTGGTACAGCTACGGCGAGACTCGCATCGGCCAAGGCCGCGACAAAGCACGCGCTTACCTCGAAGAGAATCCCGACGTGCTGAAGGAAATCACACAGAAAGTCCTCGTCGCCCGCGGATTCGGCCCTCCGGAAAAAGCTGAATCCAACGGCCAGGAAGACGGCAAGTAGCCCAGGCAAAACGGCATAAGAATCGTATTGAGACCCGGTTTATCAATGTCATTCCCCAAAGCCCACGGGCCGCGCCCCGTGGGATCGAATGGGGACATCTGCGATATTCCCATTCGGAATCTCAGTAGCCTGCAAATCAACACGAGCTGTAGCCACTTGCATCCCTTCAGTTACGGCGGCACAGGTCTTCTCCGTACACTCAGAACCGGCTGATTCTCCACTTGCACGTTCTTCTGCTACCAACGTCCTCGCCATGCTCGAAATCGCCAGTCCGGAATCGATGAAACTCGATGTGGGTCGTTGGTGCAACGCCTTGGATTTGGCCCAACGTTGGTGCGACGAAGACAAGTTGCCGTCCATTGGGCTGTTGGTTGCACGTGACGGCAAGACAACCGGCCCCCACCTGTTCGGGCGCCAGTCGTTAAACGCCGACTCTGTGCCGATTCGTGACGACGCAATTTTTCTGATCGCGTCGATCACCAAGCCCATTGTGGCGATGGGAGCATTGCTGCTCGTAGAGCGGGGCGAGATATCGTTGGGCGACCGCGTCACCGAGTTCATCCCCGAATTCGGCAACAACGGCAAGAACGGGATCACATTGCGGCATCTGATGACGCACACATCGGGCTTGCCCGACATGTTGGTCGATAACAAGGAACTGCGGGCCGCTCAGGCCCCGTTGTCGCGGTTTGCCGAGGAGACGTGTACGGTAAAAACGTCTTTCCCCCCCGGCCGCGGTGTGCAATACCAGAGCATGGGGTTTGCCATCCTGGGGGAGGTCATTGCTCGGGTCAGCGGCAAGCGGACGGCGGAGTTTCTCCGCGACGAGTTCTTCGACCCGCTCGGAATGTGCGATACGGCACTCGGTGTACCCGATGAGTGGTACGAAGGTCCCCAGCCTAAAGTTGAACGAATCGCCGAAATTCGCTTGCCGCCCAATCAGCACGATGCTGACGAATGGAATTGGAACAGCCGCTATTGGCGGGGTTTAGGCGCGCCGTGGGGCGGTCTGTTAACGACGCCGACCAATCTTGCACGGTTTACACAGATGATTATGAATCATGGTGGGTCAGGCGAGAAGCAAATCTTGGCGCGGACAACTGTTGAGGGCGCGATCCGTAATCAGCTAGACCAAATGCGCGATGTCCCGGAAGTGGACCGCCGCTGCCGCCCTTGGGGATTCGGTTGGCGGCTGCATTGGTCGGCCCACAGTGCCAACTTCGGCGATTTTCTCGGGCCGCGTACATTTGGCCATTGGGGAGCGACCGGAACCGTCCTTTGGGCCGACCCGGACCTCGACGCCTTTGCCATCATTTTTACAACCCTACCACAAGAACCGCAGGGGCGTTATCTGGCCAGGCTGTCGAATGCCATTGCCGCCTCGTTCCAGTAAACCGCCGATTCGATGGACCGTGGTGCTGCGCAACCTTGATGGCGTTCGCAACATTGAAATACTGGCAGCCACGGTTCCGGAAGGAATCAATGAGGTATTGTCAAAACTTGTGTTCTTGAAGAGTTGAGAAAAAGCGGGGTATCCTGCTGAGGTAACCACACTTCAGCGGCCCGATAGGGGCACAAGGAC
>CAUZOL010000279.1:0-9290 GCA_963581435.1 Planctomycetota bacterium | reverse complement strand
GACGCTCGTCGTCGAAGGACGTTCCTTCCAAGACGGAATTCTGCAGGAATTCGCCGCTTAGAAACATTTTCATAACACAACAATTGACAATAGCTCATTCAATACACCTGCTTCCCGTGGGAGGCAGGGAAAACGGAACACGCTCCAAAGTCGCTTCGCCGCCAGAATCTCAATGTGGAAGTGGTCTGATTGCCGCTACGAATACAGATCGGTGTTGAATACATTCTCGCCGGATGATGTAGGGCGTCGCCTCCTTGCTTCGCATGAGTTTGCGGACCTGTGAACGTGCGGTCGTATAGCCCATCTGTGATGTTGACCACCCGTGCGTAAAGAGCACGTACTCCACGCCTTGCTCATTAGCACCCGATCAGCAACGCAACGGTGGAAGGCTTCAACAGCGGCATCCAGTCCATCAAGTCGAACGCCCGTGAGTGATGCTCTCACCATAGAGTGGATGCAAGCAGTCTCGCGTCGTTCAGTTTATCGTCGATCTATCGGGATTCCTGACAATGCCTTCCAGTTGGAAACTGTCCGGGGCATTCCGCGACACGCGTGCGGAGCTGGACCATCGGTACAATCGACTGTGTCTCACAGACTCTGGTCGTCTGCAAGCGGCAGGGAGAATCCAAACGTGACGCCGGGGCCGGCATTGGGTTCTGCCCAGAGTTCGCCGTGATGTGACTCAATGATCGATCGGCTAATCGCCAACCCCATGCCCATGCCAGCCTGTTTTGTCGAAAAGAAGGCTTCGAAGACCTGATCGAGTTCGTCCGGGTTCAATCCCTTTCCCACATCGCTGACGGTAACACCAACAAGGCCGTCCTGTAAGAGTTGAGTTGAAATCGTGATTTCGCGCCGAACGGTGGACGTTGTCTGCATGGCATCGATCGCATTTCGAATCAAATTCACGAGCACTTGTTGGATTTGAATCGCGTCGGCCGAGACAGCTGGACACGTTTCTTCCAGGCACATTTGCAAGAACACCTCTGCTTGGCGTATGTCCGGTTCGACAAGCCGACCGACGTCCCGTACGATCGCATTCAGATCGGTCCGCACGTGATTCGAAAGTGACTTCTTCGTGAAATTCCGCAGTCGCCAAACAATCTCGCCGGCTCGTATCGCCTGTCCTTCAAGCTTGTCGAGGGTGTCCTTGAATTCCTGTCGCTCGGTCGTTGGACGGTCGAGCATATGCTTGACGATGTGACTGTAGGTTGCAATGGCTGTGAGTGGTTGATTCAGTTCGTGGGCGATGCCGGTTGCCATTTCACCCATTGTGCTCAGTCGTGCCACATGGGCCAGATCATCCTGAAGGCTGCGAAGCTCCCCTTCCGCTCGCTTCCGCTCGCTTCCGCTCGCTTCCGCTCGCTTCCGCTCGGAGATATCTACAGAGCTCACCACCGCCCCCACCGTCTTGCCGTCCCGCACGACGGGGAATGATCGGTACTCAGCGGCAAAACTGGTGCCGTCGGCACGCCAAAGTACTTCGTTGTCGATGTGTGTTCCTTCTCCTTCCCGAAAAGCCAGAAAGACCTGACACTGCTCCTCAGGGTAGGGACTGCCATCCGGCCGCGTGTGGTGGATCAGGTCGTGCATGTTGCGACCGAGCAACTGACTTTCGTCTTCAAAGCCAAGGAGCCGCAGACACGCGGGATTGCAGAAAGTGCAGTTGCCCTCAAGGTCCAGACCATAGATCGCATCGCCGGTCGAATTCAGCAGGAGACGTGACTTCTCTTCAGACGCCTTCAGGTCGTCGACGGCCTGTTTGAGTTGGGTAATGTCTCGTGAAACGCCGAGTACGGACATGACTTCACCGTCGCCGTTCAACTCGGGGAGCACGCGCCAGTCATAAGTCGCTGTTCCTTCCGAACTGGTCCAATCGAAAACTTCCCTGTGCGGCTGGTTGTTTGCAAAGACGCGATCGATGGCGTCTTCCCAAAGTTGGCAGAGATGGGCCGGGAATCCCATTTCTCGGTGAGTCTTTCCAACGAATTCCGCCGCCGTCCGACCGGTGATTCGTAAGGCAGCATCATTGGCGTACGTGTGGCGGTAGTCCCTGTCGTACCGCATGATGTAATCCTGCGAATTCTCTGCGAGAGTACGGTAGCGTTCTTCATTCTGCAGCAACGCTTCCCCGGCCTGCTTACGGTCGGTGATGTCCTGGACCATTGCAACGAAGTAGTTGACGGCGCCATCCGTTCGGCGGACACACTTCACGTCGATGCTACCGTAAATCACGGAACCATCTTTTCTAATGAAGCGCTTATCCAGCGAGTAGCCGTCGGTTTCGCCGGCAAGAACACGATTGAAGTGTTCGACACCAACTGCAAGGTCGTCGGGGTGAGTAATCTCTGGCCACGTTTTTTGCGTCAGCTCGCTTTTCGAGTAGCCAAAGATCTCACAGAACTGATCGTTAAACTCAATGAAGCCTTTTTCCGGCGACGTGATCGCAATCCCAACCAAACCCAATTCGAAATACCCGCGAAACCTCGCTTCGCTATCCCTGAGTTTCTGTTCGTCTTTCTTCCGCTCTGTAACATCGTGAGCGACAACAATTGCCGAAACGATTTTGTCGTCGCGGCGGATCGGGCCGACTCGATTAGCAAACCACATGTCGATTTCGGGACAATAGACTTCGTATTCGACCGAGTCTCCCCGGTCGAATGCGGCATCAAGTGCCTCGGTAATTCGAATGTGGTGCGCGGGATCGGAGTGATCGTAGATCGTACTTTTTCCGAGAACGTCATCCATGGTGAGCGTTGGAGCCATTCGGTTGATGAACTGAATCAACCCTTCGCGGTCGACGATCATGATGTAATCGGGCGCGTGCTCGAGCAGCGAGCGCCAGTTTTCATTCGCCAATAGCAACTGCTCGGATTGCTCATCGGCTTTTTGCTGTAACTCGGCATATGCGACGGCCAGCTTCTCTTCGGCGCGTTTGCGCTCGGTGATATCTTTGGCCACACCGGCAATTTGCGAAATGGCTCCATCCAATGTTCGGACCGCACATCCTTTGTCGTGAATCCAGCAAACCGAACCATCCGGCCGGACGATGCGGTACTCCTCGTCGAAACTGTGTCCATTTGCGCCCCGAGAGGTGGCTGCTTTCACGCGTTCCTGGTCATCGGGATGGATGGCCGTGATCCACGATTGGGGATCGTCATGCAAGCTCTCGCAACTGCGTCCCCAAATGTCCTCATAGGCGGGGCTGATGTATATAATCCGAGTCAGGTCGGGCGTTGCGGCCCAGGAAACTAACTGAAGATCTTCAGTCTGCTTACGGGATAAGGATTCATTTCCCCGTAAGGAATTGCGGACATGGTCGAGGCGAGATCGTCCCCAGACAAGGACATCGCCGTTCCGCTGGACCAAAGGGTCTTCAGCGCCGGAGATCAACCGCCGAATCTGATCGATCTCTTCAAAGACATCCATGTATGCCACTTCGGCCATCGCGGTTACCCTACTGTGTGCGCACGGGGGTATACTGGTTTGGGATGATCGCCGCCGAAGCCAGGAGTCCATTCGAGATCGGCTGCTGCGGCATGGTAGCGACACAGGTTCGACAATGCACGACCAACCGGAAATCGACCTGTGATAGGGCGCAGACATTTATTCGACCAGCCGCCGCGACCCTTCTGCCACCTCGTGTTGAAGTTCAGACATCCGATCGCCGCCGGCATCAGCATCGCGACGATCGGGATGCTCAGGAACTTGGGTGTTTGCATGAGACCTCCAGCGAATGAGTAGGCGGGCGAGAAGCTGCTGCAATGCCAGTCGCAATCGGCGCTCTTTGATCAACGTGACGACCGACTGCAGCAAGGCAACGGATATCGGCGTACAGTCTGGACCGATGAGCGAGGTACACTTTCGGGGTGCCCGAGCCAGCGTTCTTGCAGTTCGATAATCGTGATGGGTTCAACGCTGAGCAGCGACGGAGCGCCGACTTCCAGCTGCGAATTCACCTGTGCCGCCAAATGCCGAGCCGCTTCTTTACTCGCCCCGACACGTGGGCGCACCCGGCCTATGCGGGCAATTGCGTTTACGCGCGCAGTGATGCCGAGGTCCTCGGCGTATTATCGCCACTCAAAGCGGCCGAATCCCAATCGAGCCATCTCCAGCAGGTTCGCCTTCGCAGCGAACCTGCATCCGCACAAATCACACTTCAACCACGACAAACCGTACCCCGCATAAAGCGGCGGCATGCCGACCACACCCACACCTCACTGTGACTTCTTCTCGTTCTCTTTCATCATTGCCTTGTATTTCTCTTGCTGATCTTTCGGCATGTGCTTCAGGCTCTCTTCCATGCCTTTCTGCTTTTCCGATTTTTGCTCTTGCGTCATTTCGGGTGTGGTCTCTGACGAGCCAATTTCCGAAGTGCTGCCGCCGCAACCCAGGGGCAGAAACAAAACGCAGACAAGGGCTAGTTTTCGAAAAACCGAATTCATCGCTTCATCTCCAAGGTAACTGGTTGACAAAATCAAAACGTGCATTCATCAGAATGTGTCAGTGTTTCAATTCAAAATTGTGTTTCAACTCAAAAATTTTGTTTCAATTCAAAAAAGTGTGTTTCAACTCATAGATTGCTGCTACGAAAAACGGGCGGTTGCTCTTTCAAGAACCGAATATACTGCTGCCAGGATTCCACCTCGCGGGTTCTCCCCAGTTTATGGTAAAAGTCGCACATTTCCAGCAGGCCTTCCGGCCGTTGTAGTTCTGCCAGAATGCGGCGCATCCGTTGATGGACAGCTCCTTCCATAAGTCTTTCCACGACCTTCGCCTTCTTACGAAGTGCGGCCGCTTCGGCTTTCCGTTGGGCAAGAACGAGACAATGCGCTTTTCTTTCCATCAGCGGCCAATCGGTCTTTCCCGCTGGTATTGCCAGGGCTTTGCTGTAATCCGTTATGGCTGCTTGAAAGTCCTTCAAGACCTCGTCGTTCACAATTCCCCGACAGCGCCAGAAGGAATAGCCGGAATGTGGTTTTGGCCACGATTCCATTACTTCTACTGCTCCGTCGAATTCTCCCAGATCGATCAGTACTTCAACCTGCGTCGCGTAAAAAAACGGATCTTGGGACAGGGCGTTTAATTGGGGTGCTTGCTGTAACAGGAAAAGTGCATGCTGGGGATCTCCCTGGAGTCGAAACCATTCGGCGAGCGCTGCGTGTGTCAATTGAGAGTTCGGATCTTGCTCGCGGAACTCCAGCAAGCGTTTGAACACGGCACCTTCACTCGAAGCAGAGCCTCGCGGAACGAACCCCATCTTTTCGTCAAAGGCAGAATTCGCAGTGCCGGGATGAAATTCGCTCAGGTACCATTCCCGCAATCTCATGCCACGAGATTTTTCAGGGGTCAGGTCATAAAGACGCCAAAAGCTCGGTCCGCTCATCGACTGACGACCCGTCATGTCCAATAATTTCCACAACAGCAGGTTCGCATCGACAGATTTCGGATCTGCAGCGACGGCCTGCCGGAACTGCTTCTCCGCAGCGCTTGGCTGGAGCAGAACCAGGAACCGAAGACGGCCTTCTCTCATCCGGGCCTCGGCAAATTGCGGCGAGGATTCTGAAACCTGCTGCAGATGGCCGATTGCGGGACGAACACTTTTCTCGACCGTCAAATCATCGTCGCGGACGAGAGCTTCGGCCATCAGAATACGGGCTTGCGAGTCATTCGGATGAAGCCAAAGATATCGCTCCAGTTGGTGACGTGCCTGAGGCCAGTCCTGGTGTCGAACCGATGTTTCCGCAGCCGACAACCCACGGTGGGCGCGGAATAGCACGGATGACGCGACACCGAGCGCAATCAGTCCGATGACCACCGCACAGCGGATTACAGTTTTTCGGAGATTGAATCGGGGAAACGAAAACTTCATGTGTCAAGTCGCCGAATTCGCAAGTTAACGGTGTTCTTCAGAAAGAGAGAATGGCATCGATTGATGTCCTTCAAGTATGAGCCAATAGCGGTCGTGTTCCAGGCCTTGAAACTGTTCGACCTTGCCGGATGGCCAACGGATTTCGAGATCCACTGGTCCGGACAAATCGCCCAGACCAACCAGCAGTCGAGAGTCATTCGAAGAAAGATAACTGCCCCCGGAAGTTAACGTGATGACTTTCTTCTGATCGTCGAAGGTTAAGACCACGCGCCCACCAACTGCAGATGTCCGTGCGGCAGTCTTCAATTGCAGTCCCAGAAAATGCCGTCCAGTCTCCGTCTCATTTCGGAGAAGCGACATCGGACGGTTGAGGTGGGTCACCGCCAGGTCCGCGTCGCCGTCGTTGTCATAATCCGCAGTTGCGACGCCCCTGCCTACGAAGTGATCGAGAAAATACTCGCCGGCAAGCGGAGAAATGTCGTCGAATCGGCCTCTGCCGTCGTTCCTCAGTAATTGCGGCTTCATGGCGAACGGATCGTGTTCCGGCCCGAGAACGTGTCCATTGGCAATAAACAGGTCGTTTACCCCGTCGCGATCGTAATCGAACGCAGCTGTGCCGAATCCCAGTGTCCCGAAACTTGTGGTTGCGACCCGGGAGCGTCGGCTGTCATCATCGAAGACCAGAGAGCCGCGATTTCGGTACAGTGTGTTCTTCGCCTGATAGTAATGCGTCAGAAAAATGTCGATTAATCCGTCGCCGTCAAAGTCCGCACAGGCGATGCCCATGCTGGCTTCGTTCTTCCCGTCGCGACTGACCGCGCAGCCGGATGCCTGCGCGACGTTGTGGAATGGTGAATTCGAACGGGGATCATCGGCCGAGTCCTGCGTTCTGGTGAAGAGGAAGTTCGCTGCCATGTCGTTTGCGACATAGACCTCTGATCTGCCGTCGTTGTCAAAGTCGGCGGCAATGACCGCCAGTCCCTTTCCTTCGGCCGCTTCGATGCCCAACTTTCCCGCGGACTCGATGAATGTCCCGTCGTTTTGATTCAGGTAGACACGATCGGCTTTCGCCTGGTAGCTGCCTGGACCGCAATAGCCCTTCTTACCATTGTATTCACAAACCTCACTATTTCCCGAGTGCAGGTCGAGGTAATTCACAACATACAAGTCGAGGTCGAAGTCGTCGTCGAGATCCAGCCAGACGGTGCTGGTCCCCCAGGATGGGTCATCGACACCCGCCGTGGAACCGACTTCCGAGAAAGTCCCGTCGCCGTTGTTTTCCAACAGGGAATTCTTGCCGAAATTCGTGACATACAGATCGGGAAAGCCATCGGCGTTGAAATCACCGACTGCACATCCCTGTCCATAACCGTTTTCCAATGCGCCAGAGGAAAACGTGACATCGGAAAACGAGCCGTTTCCTTCATTTCGAAAGAGTCGATTAACGTAATTCGTCTGTGACCGATCCGGGGTGTCAAGTCGGCAACCAATGACGACGTACAGGTCGAGCCAACCGTCACCGTCGTAATCGAACCAAGCCACTCCCCCGCCCATAATTTCCGGCAGAAAGAAACGACCGGGAACGATCTCGCTGAATCGTTGAAAGGCGACGCCAGACGGTTTGGCGACGTCGGAAAATTTCGGTTTGATCTTTGGCGTAACCGATGAGTCGCGTTGCGTGATCGCAGAAAGACCCGTTCCGACTTTCGATGTTGTCTCGTTATTTTGAATCTGCTTGGGAACTTGGGGGGAACGACTCTGGTCGCAACTCAACACAAGCGACATTGTGATGAGTGCCGATGCTGTGACGAGGAAACCCCTAATCCCCCCAGCGAGACTGATCGATCGTGGGGAGCGGTGCCGCTCCACTTCAATCCCCAAGATTAACACCTGTCCCGAGCCGAGGGTTCAAAAATTTCGGGCGGGGCGATCCAAAGCCGAACTGACAATTGGATCGACCCCGATGATCGCCACCGGGCCGATAACACCGGGCCGATAAGTGCCTTTGCCGACCCACCGGTCTGCCTGGGAGACGACCACACCGGCGGCATGATGGCAACTTACGGCATACCCATCCCAACGCCTAAAACTCTCCGACGATCTCTGCGCCGTTTCGGGTACCGATTGCCGTCCAGACGCTGTAACCAATGTTCTCGGAAACAAAACGGACCGCGCCATCGGCCATTGCTACGTTAACGCCTCCGGTGTGCATACTGGACGCCGACATCATGTTGCTGCCCAACCAGTCGCCCTCAAAGGAATGACACGGCTTGTCGTTCGGAGCCATCGTGTGGGTATACGTGGCGCCGTTTCCTACAAAGGACCATGCAAAGGAGGCTCCCCGCATTCCAGGCCGCCCGCCAAGACTGTTTTGGTTCAGGCAAGCCTGGCGGTTTGCCGCCGGCGTTGAACCGACGTTGCCCGCCCAATTGTGGACCTGGCGGTTTCGCTCCACGCTTCCGACGGGATAGTTTCCTGCCCGTTCGATGATGAATTCCGAATAGGCGACTGTGGTGCTTGTGCCGTCACTCACGTCTCGAAACCTGACGGGCCCGTCGCTGTTGCCACCACCGCCGACATACGCGGCCATTCCATTGTGGTTCCCTTGAGCTCCCCGACCGTTGCCGGCAACACCGTTGTTGATCGCATAGGTGAAATTCGCGCGTCCGCCGGCTATTTCATTCGGCTGCGTCGGACAATTGAAGACCGGAATCCGCACGCTGTGCGCTAATATGTTGTCATTGCCAAACCAGCCTCGCGAGTCCCAAGGGAACTGATTTTCATCTGTTAGATTGTACTCATTTGCCCTATCTATGAATGGCAACAGGTAGACTTTGTCCGAAAACGCCCCCCGCCGCTCGCCGTTGGGGTTCCATCCAACACTGATGGGAAACGTCCCGTGCGTCTCATGATAGTTGTGCATCGCCAAGCTAATCTGCTTGAGATTGTTCTTGCACGTACTGCGGCGGGCTGCCTCGCGCGCCTGCTGTACGGCGGGAAGCAACAGGGCGACAAGGACTGCGATAATGGCGATCACAACGAGCAGTTCAATCAGCGTAAAACCTGTTCTCCATGTCTTGCAGCGTCGGAACATAACGAGCCTTCCTGGAAACACAATCCCAGCCGACGTATTAAGTGCCGAGCGCCGACGGAAATTGAAGAACAAAGAAACCGAAAGAAATGAGCCGATTGACGGAACGTCCACCGACCTGATTGTATTAGGTATAAAAAATGCAACGGTGTCAACGTCTTTTTTTCTTTTTTCCCAAAAAACTCGTTTCTTGTGTTTATTAAAAAGGTTCTTCGCGCATTTTAGTGGGTGCTGCTTGATTTGACGTGTGGAATCGATCTCGGGATCATGGGGGATTTCCGAGGTCGAGACGATGGAATCTCTGAATGCGCATTACCGACTTCTTCT
>CAUZOL010000278.1:0-9328 GCA_963581435.1 Planctomycetota bacterium | reverse complement strand
TACACAGAGAAATTCTCCCGCCGCATGAGTCTCTCCGATCTCGACCGCCGCAAGTTTGAGCAGGATTTGAAGAAGGTCGAAAAGAAGGGCAACGAGTCGGTCGCCGCTGCGTTTCAAACATTTCTTCAGTCGTTTGAAAAAGTGCTTGACCGTCATCTGGAAGACGACGATGGTCGTCAGATTCGGCAAATCGAAGACGAGGCATTCGTTGCAGAGTATGCCGAGAAATTCCTCGCGACGTTCGAACAGCTTGACATTCGCAGCCCGCAGAAACTCTCATCCTGCCGAAAGGTCATCAAGGACGAGTGGGAGATGGTTGTAGATGTGCTCGACGAACGCGACCAGGCTCTGAACAGTATGAAGCGGGGAGACGAACTCCCCAGCGGTGTGCTGCAGATGGTCAAGGTCTACGTCGCCTCAAAGCGTCAGATTTCGGTCGGCGACAAGATGGCCGGTCGTCACGGCAACAAGGGTGTTATCTCCAAAGTACTGCCGATCGAGGACATGCCGTTTCTGGAAGATGGCACACCGGTCGATATCATCCTGAATCCGCTCGGCGTGCCGAGCCGGATGAACGTCGGTCAAATTCTCGAAACGCATCTCGGTTGGGCTGCGGCCAAACTCGGTTTCCGAGCAGTTTGTCCCGTATTTGATGGAGCCGCGGAAGAGGCGATTGGTGAATGCCTGAAAGAGGCCGGACTGCCGGTGGATGGCAAGTCCGTCCTATTCGACGGACACACCGGAGAGCAGTTGGAGCAGAAGGTAACCGTTGGCGAGATTTACATGTTGAAGTTGCACCACTTGGTGGACGATAAGGTTCACGCTCGCGCGACAGGACCGTACTCGCTCATCACGCAGCAGCCATTGGGCGGCAAGGCCCGGTTTGGTGGGCAGCGGTTTGGTGAAATGGAAGTGTGGGCGTTGGAAGCCTACGGGGCCGCCTACGTTTTGCAGGAACTGTTGACGGTGAAGAGTGACGATGTTGAGGGACGAACGAAGATCTACGAGTCGATGGTCAAGGGTGAAAACACCCTGGAGGCGGGGACGCCGGCCAGCTTCGACGTATTGAACAACGAGATTCGCGGCCTGTGCCTGAATCTGCAGTTGGAAAAGGCGATGGGGTAGTCGAAAGATGGGGTAGTCTTCGCGGTGGTCTCGCAGGCAGATTTTCTGTCGTGAGGCCAAGGGCGACCGGCTGCCGAATGGTTTGGCGAGATTGGTACGGTGTCGGCCATTGGCCGCAGGTTAGAACAATTGTGTTGAGTTTTCGGATATTCCGAAAAGGAGCCCGACGTGAGCGTTGCTGAAACGACGTATGACCGCGTAAACGATTACGGCTCAGTAAAAATCGGGCTGGCCAGCCCGCACGATATTCGTGGTTGGTCGTTCGGCGAAGTCAAAAAGCCGGAGACGATCAATTACCGCACCTACCGTCCCGAGCGGGATGGTTTGTTCTGCGAACGGATTTTCGGCCCGGAAAAGGACTGGGAATGCGGCTGCGGCAAATACCGCGGCATGAAATACAAGGGAATGATCTGCGACCGCTGCGGCGTCAAAGTGACGCATAGTCGCGTCCGCCGGAAGCGAATGGGCCACATCGAACTGGCCGCCCCGGTGGTCCACATCTGGTTCTTCAAGTCGATGCCCAGTCGTTTGGGCGCGCTCTTGAACATGAAGACCACCTCGCTTGAGAAGGTCGTTTACTTCCAGGATTATGTCGTCATCGATCCCGGCGATACGCCGCTGCGACCGTGTCAATTGCTCACCGAGGATGAGGCGCGACAGGCAGCCGATAAGTACGGTGCCGATTCCTTTGAAATCGATATGGGTGCCGAGGCGGTCAAGAAGTTGCTGATGCAACTCAAGCTCGTCGAGTTGTCACGTACTCTGCGCGTGGAACTGCGCGAGACCGGTAGCCAGCAAAAAGCGAAGGATCTCATCAAGCGACTGAAGATTATCGAAGCGCTTCGAGACAGCGACAACAAGCCGGAATGGATGGTCTTGGATGTTGTCCCGGTGATCCCGCCGGATTTGCGGCCGCTTGTGCTGCTCGACTCGGGCAACTTCGCCACCAGCGATCTGAACGACCTGTACCGCCGGATTATCAATCGCAATAACCGGTTGAAGAAGTTGGTCGATTTGAACGCGCCGGAAGTCATTATCCGCAACGAAAAGCGCATGCTGCAGCAGTCGGTCGATGCGTTGTTCGACAACAACCGTTGTAAGCGTCCCGTGTTGGGTTCGTCGAACCGCCCGCTCAAGTCGCTGACCGACATGATCAAAGGCAAGCAAGGTCGGTTTCGCGAGAACCTGTTGGGCAAACGTGTCGATTATTCGGCACGGAGCGTAATTGTGGTCGGGCCGGAATTGAAGCTTCACCAGTGCGGTCTGCCCAAGAAGATTGCGTTGGAGTTGTTTCAGCCGTTTGTCATTCGGCGTTTGAAGGAGTTGGGGCATGCCGACACCATCAAGAGCGCCAAACGGATGCTGGAACGCCGCGACGAAGATGTGTGGGACATCCTCGACGAAGTCATTACGAATCATCCTGTGATGCTTAACCGGGCACCAACGCTGCACCGCATGGGAATTCAGGCGTTCGAGCCGATCCTGATCGAAGGAAACGCCATCAAGGTGCATCCGCTGGTCTGCCGCGGTTTCAATGCCGACTTTGATGGCGACCAGATGGCCGTCCACTTGCCGCTTTCGATTGAAGCGCAGGTGGAAGCGACGACGTTGATGATGTCGACCAACAACATTTTCAGCCCGGCCAACGGCCAGCCGATCATCAGTGCGTCGCAGGACATCGTCATGGGTTGCTACTACATGACGATGTCGAAACCTGATCGCCCCGGCGAAGGCATGGTCTTTGCGTCCGTTCCGGAGGTGCATCTGGCATTTGCCCAGGGAAAAGTGGTTCGCCATTCGCGAGTCAAAGTTCGCCTGCCACGGGAAAAGAAAGTGGTTGGCGAGGGTGCTGAGACGTTCAAACCGGGCGGCCTGGTTGAGACGACCGTCGGCCGCATCATGTTTAACGACACTCTGCCCAAAGAAATGTCGTTCTACAACTTGACGATGAAGAGCAAGGATTTGGCGAACGTCATTTCCGACTGCTATCAAGTACTGGGGCGGCGGGCGACGATTCATCTGCTCGACACCATGAAGGAAACGGGTTTCGTCGAGGCGACTGCCAGCGGTATGTCGTTTGCCACCAGCGACCTGAAGACGCCACATCAGAAGGAAGGCCAGATTGCCGAGGCCGAAAAGAAGGTGCTGAAGCAGCAGAAACTCTTCGAGCGGGGGGTGATTACTAATCAGGAACGATACAACACCGTACTCGACACCTGGACGCATACCCGCGAGCAGATCACCAAGGACATGATGTACGAGCTGGAGCACGACTTCCGCGACGGTGCATACGTCAATCCGATCTTCCTGATGGCGAATTCGGGTGCTCGTGGTGGTGTCGAACAGATGCGGCAACTGGCCGGTATGCGTGGTCTGATGGCGAAGCCGTCAGGTGAGATTATCGAAACGCCGATCAAAGCGAATTTCCGCGAAGGCCTTTCGGTGTTGGAATACTTCAGTTCGACGCACGGTGCCCGTAAGGGTTTGGCCGATACCGCGCTCAAGACCGCCGATAGCGGTTATCTGACTCGCAAACTGGCCGACATCTGCCAGAACATGGTGATCACCACGCTCGATTGCAAAACGACCAAGGGGATCACCCGTGGTGTGGTGTACCGTGGCGAAAAGGTGGAAGTGAATCTGGCCGACGCCATCCGCGGTCGTGTCAGCCGCACGAACATCGTGAATCCCATCACCGATGAGGTCATCGTCCGCGAAGACGAATTGATCACCATCGAAATCGCTCGCAAGATCGAACAGATGGGGCTGGAGAAGATTCAGGTACGCAGCCCGATGACGTGTGAAGCGGAGTTGGGCGTCTGCAAACTCTGCTATGGTATGGATCTCTCATCCGGTGCGCTTGCCGAAGACGGGTTGGCCGTCGGTATTATCGCCGCTCAGAGTATCGGTGAGCCGGGTACCCAACTGACGATGCGGACATTCCACATCGGCGGCACGGCCTCACGCGATGTTGAGGAAAGCGACATTAAGTCACGCCGTACGGGGAAGATTAAGTTTGCCCGTATCCGCAGTGTGCAGAATGCCGACGGCCGAAACGTTGTGTTGGCACGCAACGGTGAAGTCATCATCGTTGACCCCAAGGATCGTGAGCTTGAAAAATACACGGTCCCCAACGGTGCCACTCTGCTGGTCTCAGAGAATGACGAAGTGGAAGAGGGCCAGGTGATTTGTCAGTGGGATCCGCACTCCGTGCCGATTATGGCGGAAGTGGGCGGACGCGTCCGCTGGGAAGACTGCGTCGAGGGACGCTCGATGCGAACCGAATCGGACCCCAGTGGATTCGAACGGCGAACAATCATCGAACACAAGGGCGATCTGCATCCGCAGATTGTGCTGGAAGATGCCACCGGCAAAATCCTCGACTTCTACTATCTGCCTGAAGGTGCTGGAATTGAGGCAGAAGAAGGCGCGCAGATTGCGGCGGGAACCATCGTCGCCAAGACGCCGCGCGAAGCAGCCGGTACACAGGACATTACCGGTGGTCTGCCGCGTGTGACCGAATTGTTCGAGGCCCGGCGTCCTAAAGACCCGGCGGTCATCGCCGAAATTGACGGCGAAGTGGAGTTCGTTCCCGAGAGAAAACGTGGAAAGCGAATCGTCATTGTCCGCGCCGAGGACGGGACCGAGGTCGAACACGTTATTCCACACGGCAAGCAGTTGCTCGCTCATGCCGGCGACCGGGTTATTGCGGGCGATGCCCTTGTTCGTGGACCATTGGTGCCGCACGACATTCTCCGCGTCAGCGGTAACGAGGCGGTGCAGCAGTATCTCTTGCACGAAATCCAAAACGTTTACCGTGCACAGGGCGTCGAAATCGACGACAAGCATCCGGAACTTGTGATCGCCCAAATGCTCCGCAAACTGCGGATCGAGGATGTCGGTGATACCGACGCGTTGCCAGGTGTCGTCATCGACAAGTTCTTGTTCCGCAATTTGAATCGGCGGCTGATGGAATGCGTCAGACTGACCGACCCAGGCGACACGGAGTTCCACGAAGGCGATATTGTTCCGAAAGACGCGTTCGAAGCGGTTAACGCCGAAGTTGAGGCGGCTGGACAGCAGACCGCCAAGGGCGCGCGGCCCAGGCCGGCAACTGCATCGACACAGCTTTTGGGGATCACCAAAGCAGCCGTCCAGAGCGAGAGCTTCATTTCGGCAGCGAGTTTCCAGGAAACAACCAAGGTGTTGACCGAAGCAGCGCTGGCGGGCAAGTCCGACCCACTGTTGGGATTGAAGGAGAACGTCATTCTCGGACACCTGGTACCCGCAGGAACCGGATTCCACATACATCAAGAGGCCGAGGTACGAATTCGTCCCGAAGCACTCATGGAATTGCAGGCTGAAAAAGAGCGGATTCGTCTTGCAAGGCTCGATCTGTTGAGTGAGCCGGTCGGGGCGGCTGCCGGAAACGGTGAATCGGAAGGTGGGAAGGGCAACGTCGCCCCAGTCGCCGAGAGTTCAGAGCAGGGTGACGGTGATGTTGCCCAGGAGAAGGAAGCGGAATCGCTGTAGTGACGTCGGAAACAGCAATTCACCACTTGATGGGATGAATGCTCGGCGTACTTGACGATTCTGGATGTCGGCGATAGAGTGCAACGTTCTACGGAATTTTGTGATTTGCGCAGCGAGCATTTTGTTCGTGCGGCCATGGTCTCAGGATGACGTTGAGTGACTGTTCAGATTGAAAGCCAGAAACGGGACAGAACCGGACAATCGTATGCCAACCAGGAATCAGCTCGTTCGTAAACCGCGAAAACAGCAGAAGGCGAAAAGCAAGACGCCGCTGTTGGAAGGTTGCCCACAGAAGCGTGGCGTCTGCCTGAACGTGAAGACCGTCACGCCTAAAAAGCCGAACTCCGCGTTGCGGAAGGTGGCGCGTGTGCGGCTCTCAAACGGCAAGGAAATTACCGCATACATCCCGGGTGAAGGCCACAACCTGCAGGAGCACTCAATCGTGCTCGTGCGAGGTGGTCGTGTTCGCGACTTGCCGGGCGTTCGCTATAAGGTCGTTCGGGGCGTACTCGATACGCTGGGCGTGTCCGACCGTCGCCAGGCACGTAGCCGTTACGGTGCCAAGAAGCCCAGCTAGATGTTTGCCAGTCGCGGATGGCTGGTTGTTACTCGTCCGAGACGCCAAATTAAGTGAGTTTTCGAACGTCTCAGCTTCCCTTTGGCAGGGATTCAAAGTGGTGAGCCTTTCGGAATCTCCGTTTTGAACGAACAGCGGACTAACGAGCCTCGGCCAATCAGCACTTCAGTGCCGACGAAAGACAAGGGAAAATGGGAAAACGATTCACAGCCAGCCAGGATCAACTTAAGCCGGATGCGATTTACGGCTCGCTGTTGGCGTCAAAGTTCGTTAACTGCTTGATGCTTGACGGAAAGAAAAGCGTTGCGCAGCGGATTTTTTATGATGCACTCAGCGAGATCAAGCGGCGCTATCCCGATGAGGAAGCGATCGAGGTTTTTACGCGTGCTCTTGAAAATGTGAGGCCATCGATTGAGGTTCGCTCGAAGCGGGTTGGTGGTGCCACCTATCAGGTGCCAACGCCGGTCAGCTCGAAGCGGCAGCAGACCTTGGCCATCCGCTGGATTCTTGCGGCCTGCCGCGGGAAGAAGGGACGGCAGATCCATTTGAGTCTGGCAGATGAGCTGCTCAACGCCTTCCGTCGCGAAGGAACGGCAATGACGACTCGCGACAACGTCCACCGCATGGCCGATGCGAATAAGGCATTCGCGCACTTCGCCTGGTAAGTTACAGCAAGACAACACGCGACGCTGCAATGGCGGTCCGGCAGGACAGTCCCTTGCAGCGTCGCTTTTTCTTTACATGGAGGGCCAGAAGTCGAGAGCCGAGAGTCGAGAGCAAAAAGTGAGCGGCTTCGCCGCCACTGGCTTCGCTCTGAACTCTCGGCTGTCCGCTCTAGACTGGATCAACCATGTCCGTTCCGATTGAATCCATCCGCAACATCGGCATCGTGGCCCACATCGATGCCGGCAAGACAACCACCACCGAACGAGTGCTCTTTTACACCGGGGCATCCCATCGGATGGGTAACGTGGATGACGGCACGACAGTGACCGACTTCGACGAGGAAGAGTCGCGGCGTGGAATCACGATCTACTCGGCTGCGATCACCTGCCATTGGCAGGATGCGACGATCAACATCATCGACACGCCGGGTCACGTCGACTTCACGGCCGAAGTCGAGCGGAGCCTGCGGGTTCTTGATGGCGCAGTCGTCGTTTTCAGCGCTCGAGAAGGCGTGGAGGCGCAGAGTGAAACCGTCTGGCGGCAAGCGGACAAGTATCGCGTACCCCGGATCTGTTTTATCAACAAGATGGACCGGATCGGGGCGGACTTCGAACGCACCTTCAATGAGATCAAGCAGCGGCTCGGCGCTCATCCGGTTGCCGTGCAGATCCCCATCGGAGCCGGTTCACCTCCCGATCCGAATGCCCTCTCCGGAATCATCGATCTGATCGAAATGCGGGCGATCTACTTCGACTCAGAAAGCCAGGGCAAGAATCTCCGCATCGAAGAGATTCCCGATTCGATGCGGGACGAGGCCAATCAGTGGCGGCAGAAATTGCTCGAAACAATTGCCGAACTCGACGACGACGTCATGCTGGCGGTCATCGAAGAAGTGGAAGTGGAAAGCGATAAAATACACGAACTGCTGCGACTCGGCGCCATTCAGGGGCAGTTGCAACCCACATTCTGTGGCTCCGCACTGAACTATATTGGCGTGCAGCCAGTTCTCGACGCGGTCGTCCGTTACCTGCCTCACCCGGCAGAGCGACCCGCGGTTGAGGGTAGCAATCCAAACCCGAAGAAGCAGGGTAAAGTTGAGGTTCGCCGCCCCAAGGCCGACGATCCGCTGTGTGCCCTCGTATTCAAGGTGGTCGCGGACAAACACGCCGACCTTTGCTATGTTCGCGTGTATTCAGGCGTATTGAAAAGTGGGTCGCGACAGCTCAATGCACGGACAGGCAAAAAAGAACTCATCAGTCAGTTATGGCGGGTGCAGGCCGATTCGCGGGAAAAAATCGAGACCGATCAGGTTGAGGCAGGCGATATTGTTGGCGTGATCGGACCGAAGGATGCGGCCACCGGCGATACGCTGTGTGATGCCCATCGCCCCATTCTGCTTGAGGGGATTACATTTCCCGAAACGGTCATCTCGATGGCCGTCGAGCCGGAGTCAAACGCCGAGCGAAAGAAGCTGGAAGATACGCTCAATCGTCTCGAACGGCAGGACCCGACGTTTACGGCTCGAATCAGCAAGGAGACGGGGCAGACAATTATCAGCGGCATGGGAGAATTGCACCTGGAGGTGCTGCGCGGACGATTGCAGCGGGAGTTTGGCTTACAGGTTCGCGTTCATAAGCCACGGGTGAGCTACCGGGAGACGGTACGGTCTAAAGCCGAGGCGGAGGCGACCTTCAATCGGCAGTCTCAAGGTGCCACGCAATATGCACGAGTGAAATTGTGTGTCGAGCCGTTCGACGGAGACGAGTCGCTGACGTTGGTCAATCGCCTGAAACCGGGCACGCTGTCGGCGGAATTGAATAAGCTGTTGGAATTTTCCGTACTCGACGGTGCCCGCGCTGGCGGCCTGGTGGGTTTTCCGTTGATGAAAGTCCGGCTGACAATTCTCGATGTGGATTACCGGGAAGGCGAGACAACCGAGTTCGCGATCGAAGCGGCCGCTGGCGAAGCTGTTCGCACCGCACTCGACAAAGCGGGGGTTGTGTTGCTTGAACCAATTATGAAACTCGAAGTCGTCTCGCCGGATGATTTTCTCGGCAACATCCAGGCCGACTTGAACATACGGCGGGCGATGATTGTCAGCTCGGAGCGGAGGGGTGATCTTTGTGTGCTGGAAGCGCATGTCGCGTTGGCTCAAATGTTTGGCTATTCGACCCAGGTTCGCAGCCTGTCTCAGGGGCGGGCATCGTATGCGATGGAGCCATTGAAATATGACGAGGCACCACCCGATGTGCTCGGGGATATGCTCTCTTGACAGCCAGGCCAGAAATAATTCTTCGTTTTTGGTTACTACTCACCGGCGATTGGTATGGACTGGATTTGGTGATTTCGGTAGGAGCGTCTGGTAAGGAGTTTACCAGATGGTCGAATGTTTGCCGAATGTCTCTGAACTTTCCCCGGATGAAAAAA
>CAUZOL010000277.1:0-9333 GCA_963581435.1 Planctomycetota bacterium | reverse complement strand
ACAAAACAGCAGGCAATCGGCGCCCAACTACTCCAATCCCCCGGTCGCAGCAGTCCTGCTGCGACCGCCAAGCGAAGCAAGCTTCGCGCGGGCGTCGCTTGAGCCATGCCTGGCCGCCATCTTGTAATGCAGCCGGGCAAGCGACGTCTTCCCTTTGGCCTCGGCCTGTTGCCCCAGCCGAAACGAACGCCCGGCACGTGTCACCGGTGAACTCAAAGCGGCGGACGTCCGCCCGACCCTCGCCGATGCGCTTCGCGTCCCATGACGACCCACCAACGACGAGTACGCGTTTCCCGCCGATCCGCCCAGAGCAGTTCTGTTTCGATCAACCGAACCCCGTTCAGCCTGCCCGAGCAGAAACTCATCCATTGCCCGCATGTCGTGAATGGTAACGTGCGCGCTGGCAGACGAATGTTCGCGAAACAAACCGAACGATGATCCGGAACGCAGCGGACCAAAGCTCCTTCGCGACGACCCAGCCCGCGACACTCCGCCGAGGTACGCACCGCCGCGATCGGGAACCGAGACCGTCGTGCTGACCGAGAAATTGCTGAACACGGGTTGTTGAACCGTCAAGTTCTGAGCCGACGCCGTTCCGGCGGACAACATCAGAGCCAGACCGATCGTAATGAGTGCAGATTTGCGACGCATGTCATTCCCTCAATCAATCCACCGGCCCGGCAGATGTGAGTGGTTACTCCGCCATTGTATACCGCGAAACAAATTCCGGCAACATTTCGTATCCGCTTCAGATCGAAAATCAGCCCGCAGCGCAAACAAGGGTTTACGGCCACGAATTGAGAAACCCGGTTTTTTGAAAAAACCGGGTTTCTGCAACGCGTCCATCAGCACGCTGAGTGAACTCATCAGGGGGCTCACGCCCCCCGCTCGCCTGCGGTCAGTCAATTGCTCGAAATGCGAAGTTTGCGCATGCGTTTGGATTTCAGAAATCGCGCTTGCATCGGTCGTTCCCACGGGGCTTTGCCCGTTTGTTCGCTTTGGTCTCTTATCTCTCGACCCACCATCACCGTGCGGTCCAGCCGCCATCGACTGTGATCAGGCTGCCGATGATGTAACTTGATGCGTCGCTGGCGAGCAGGATTGCTGCGCCCTGAATTTCCTTGAGATCCCCCCAGCGGTTGAGCGCGACGGCACCGACAATGAATTTCTTGGCCTCTTCGGTTTCCGCAATCGGTTCGTTCATCGGCGTCAGAAACGGGCCGGGGCAAATCGCGTTGCAGGTGATGCCGAACGGGGCGAGTTCCAGTCCCAGTGCGCGAGTCATCTGCACCACGGCCCCCTTGCTTGTCGCATATGGCGTACGATTGGCCAGACCGACCACGCCCAGCGTGCTGGCCATGTTGATGATGCGGCCGTAGCTTGCCTGCTTCATATGCGGAAGGACCGCCCGGCTGCAGAGCCAGATGCCATCGACATTGATCCGCATCACCTGTTGGAATTCATCGTGCGTCAGTTCATCGATCGGGCCGCGAATGTTGATGCCGGCGTTGTTGATCAGAATGTCGATCTTGCCGAACTCGCTCAGCGCGCGATCGACCATTCCTTGCACTTCCTCTTCGGCGGCAACATCGGCTTTGATGCCGACCGCTTTGTGGCCGAAGTCGTTTTGAATTTGTTCGGCTGTCGCAACCGCTTCGTCTTCGTGCCGGCTGGTGAGCAGCACGTCGGCACCGGCCGACGCAAGTCCCGCCGCCATCGCCGCTCCCAACCCTTTCGATCCGCCGGTGATAATGGCCGATTTTCCAGTGAGATCGAACTGTTTAATTCCGGGTAGCATGTGTGTTAGTTTCCTAAAAAGATGCGAACGTGTGCCGTTGGCGTAGCGCCAGTGAAGGTTCGTAGTGACCGCATTCATGCGGCTCGGGTGCCACTGGCGTGTCGCCAGCGCAATGCGGTGGGCACTGGCGACACGCCAGTGGCACCCCTCGATTGAAGACCGGCGGAACACCGATCACGAGTGTACCGTCGGCGCGGGGAGAGTTCAGCAGTCGCAGTGAAAAACGGCTAACCGGCCGGCCTGAGGGCGTTGCGTCGTTCGCCGGGCAAACTTTCCAGCACCGCTTGCACGCCGTGCAGGATGTCTGCGTCGGTGATGTAATACGCCGCTTCCTGCGACTGACTGCAGGGGGCCGGCACATCGGGCAGGCAGACACGACCGACGGGTGCCTTGAGAGCGTAAAAGGCTTCGTCGGCAACAGTCGCGGCGATTTCAGCCGCGACGCTGCACGTCTTCCAGGCGCCATCGACGACAACCAATCGGCCCGTCTTTTCGACCGACGTCAACACGCACTCTTTGTCCCACGGTTTGATCGAACGAAGATCGATGATCTCGGCATCGATTCCATCAGCGCTGAACTTCGCCTGCATTTTATCGAGCTTGGCTGCCATTTCGGAGATGCCGACGATGGTCACGTCGCTGCCTTCGCGACGGATTGCCGCCTTGCCGATGGGGACTTCGTACATTTCCTCGGGAACGTTGCCAACATCGTCGTACAGACAACGGTCGTCGATATACATCACCGGGTTGCCGTCGCGCGAGGCGGCGATGAGCAGCCCCTTGGCATCATAAGCCGTGCTGGGAGTGACCACCTTCAGGCCCGGAATGTGCGCGAACATGGCATGCAGCGCCTGCGAATGCTGTGCGCCCTGTTCGCCGCGACGGTTAATGACCGCTCGAATGACAATCGGCACGTTCGTCTGGCCGGCGAACACGTACGACCAGTTGGCCGCTTGATTGACGATGGGATCGACGGCCAACAGCATGAAGTCCATGCGGGGATGAAACACAATGGGCCGCATGCCGGAGATGGCTGCACCGATGGCGGCACCGGTTGTCGCGTTCTCCGATACGGGTGAGTCGATGATGCGATCGCGGCCGAACTCGGTGTCGAGATCCTTCAAACTCTGCCCGGCGTACCAGGGACTCCACAGTCCCTGCCCCAGCACGAACACGCGCGTATCGCTTTCGAGCAACTGGGCGTGAGCTTCTCGAACGGCACCGGCATAATTCAGAACGCGCATTTCAATTCACTCCCTATTGACTCAATCTGAAGTTGTGCCGTGGTGTTAATGACCCGCAAAATTGAATGGTCCGCGAAACCGCAAGCGGTGATTGGCGACGATTAGCCGGCGACGCGGTAGACGTGGTTTGCGAATTCATCGCCTGACGGTGACGGTGACGAGCGGGCGAACTCGAGCGCGTCGGCGATTTCCTGTCGGGTTTGTTCTTCGATCTCGTCCAACACACTGGAGGCGACTCCCCGCCGCTGAAGTTCGTCGGCACAGCGAGCAATGGGATCGCGCGTCAGCCATTCTTTGAGTTCGCCCTTGCGCTTCACTCCGACGTCTTCGTCCCAGGCGGCACCCACATGGCCGCGCCAACGGAAGGTGCGGCATTCAATTAACGTTGGACCGTCGCCAGCTCGTGCCCGTTCGACCGACTCGTTTGCGGTCTTCAGAACTTCGCCGACATCGTTGCCGTCGATGCGTAATCCGGGAATGCCGTGCGCGCTGCCGAAGTCGGGAATGCGGTCGACCGCACGGCGTTCCAACAGACCCATGTGACTGGAGTAGAGATTGTTTTCACAGACGAAGATGACCGGCAGTCGCCTGACGGCGGCGAGATTGACCGATTCGTGGAAGTGTCCTTCTTCGGTTGAGCCATCGCCGAAGAAGGTGACGGAAACGGCATTATCACCTCGTAACGCCGAGGCCATTGCAGCACCGACGGCAATCGGAATTGTGGCGGCGACGATCGGCACCGTTCCCATCACGCCGACCTCGGGAGCGCAAATATGCATCGACCCTCCGCGTCCACCGGAGCAGCCGGTTGAGCGACAGAAGATCTCGGCCATCAAGGCACGCATGTCGCCCCCTTTGGCCAGGTAATGTCCATGCGAGCGATGGGCACCCCAGATCGTGTCTGTCGTTTCCAACGCTTCACAAACGCCGGTGGCGATCGCCTCCTGCCCGATGCAGAGGTGGCAGGGAGTTCCCAGTTCGCGGGCCACGATCAGGTCGGCCACCTGTTCTTCAAACCGACGGATTCTGACCATCGACCGGTACATTTCGGTCAGTCGATCGGAGTCGGGGGCTGTTTCGACGTGGGTCATTTTCCGTTAGTTCTCCGTCGTGAGACGCGAAGCACACGAATCGTTTAGCCGCCGGGCTTGCCCGGTGCGGCCAAGACGATGCGCGCAAACTGCTGCGAAGCGCGAAATCGCGGCGGCGATAACTATTGGAAATCGGGTTTCACGTCAAGATGGGAAACAACGCGGAAGTCGGTACGTACCAAGCCGTTCGGTCGGACACGGCCCGCGATCGGGCCGGCTAAATCAGCGTAACACCGCCACCCCTTTCACAGCCAACTACTGTGAAATGACGGGCAGTAGTTCGTCGTTCTGGTCGGCCGATGTGTTGCCGTCGGTTTGAAGTTCGACGAGTGCTGGGGCGGATAACTGGCTGTGGCTCTCGTCGTGGCCTTTATACACGCCGAAGTCGTAGAACAAGAAGCGTTTGACGAGACGGTACACCCAACTGGCTTCGCGAATTTCGTTGCCGGGATTGTACTGCGAGGTGCGGACCTGCATGGCGTCGAGTTCGGCCGCTGCGGTCCCGCGAACCGTGCCATCCTTCGCGCCGTGATCATCGACCAGTTTGCGCAACAAATCGGGGCGTTCCAGTACGATGCAGCCGCGCGTGGTTTCCTGCGCCAGCTGTCGGAAGTCGCGCATGAACGGCGAGTTGAATTTTTCCAGGAGCGTTTTCTCGCGGTCGTGGATGTCGTCGGTCACAAACTGGATGATGGGGCATGGCTCGATGCCGCCCCACGGATTGATGTGATGGCTGAGACCGGTCGCCGCCGGACAAAGGGCTTTGCCTTCGCCATCGAAATACGCATCGACGATGGCAATCGGCTTCTTCGCCCGCATTTCGGCGACGAATTTGCGGACGTGCAATTGCTGTTCGGGTGAGAGACAGAGATCCGGGTTGGAATCGGGACCCATTGGCCGATAGATGTGAAACCACGTGTACATCACGCCCATGTCAACCAGCCGGTCGAGCCACGCCTCGTTCACCAGATCGTCGATGTTGGTGCGGCAGACGCTGGTGCAGACACCGGTCAGCAGCCGGTTGTTTAAGCAGTTCTGAATGCCTTCCATCGTCTTGTTGAGCACATCGTCCCGGCCGCGGCGCTCGTTGCTGACCGTTTCGTTGCCTTCGACGCTGATCAACGGCGTCACGTTGCCCATTTTGCGAAGCCGTTTGGCTTTTTCATCGGTGATAAATTGGCCGTTGGTGAAAACCTGGAAGTAGCAATCGGGATTCGCTTCGAAGATATCGAGCAACTCCGGATGCATGAACGGTTCGCCGCCCACGATTCCAAAGAAGACGTTGCCCATCTCTTTGGCTTCGCCGATCAGCCGATTCATCGCTTCGAGGTCGATGGTTTGCTGCTTGGCGGAAACATCGACCCAGCAACCCTGACAGCGCAGGTTGCAACTGTTGATGACCGACACATACAGGAACGGAGGGAAGTATTCGCCTTTCTTCAGGCGGCGTTTGTGCTTCTGGACACTCCGCATGCCCTTCCAGCCCATCAGCCGCATGAACTTCCACACCAGCCGCTTGTCGGTTTCAAGCAGCACGCGTTTGGCCATTTTCAAATACATGGATGACCTCGGTCACATTTCGGCAGATTGGGTGCGGAAGGTTCGTTTCGCATGACGTTTTATTCTATCACGCGACCTCGGTGATGACGACCAACTGACACGGCTGCTCAGTTTCGGGTCGTGGTACAGTTTGATATAAATCTTCTTCGGTGGGGGCAATGCGGCTTACCGGCGGTCAGCCCTCAGGTGCAGCCGCTCGTTCGCGAGGGGTGGCTGTCTCTGTGCCTTGTTCAAGAGCAAGAAGACTGTTGACGCGCCCGAGGACCTCATTGATGGACTGCATCTTCATCATGGTCAAGCCGCAAAGGGCCATGAAAATGCCGTATTCCACCGATATCCCGACACGCGCCCTACCGTCAGCGGCATCCTCAAAATCGTATGTGACCGTCCAGCCACTGAATCGGACGCCTGTCAAACTGTCGGTGGCTGTTTCCTCAATGACTATCCGATGGTTCCCGCTATCCTCAACAATCCGTGCCGAGCATTCCCTTCCCGAGAACAGGCTTTTATAGGCGGCGAGGAACTTCGGGTGATTCACCGAACCCTTCACGTACGTGTAACACATTGCCGCCGGGATGCCTATCTCCACTGAAACATATGTTCTCGCCATTGTGTTTGTCCTTTTCTCGCCGCCGCGAACTTTCTTGCCGCCGTGATTCTCACGACGAGTCCCCATCTTCAACCATCCAGTCGCGACTTACAACATCCGGATCGTCAAAGACGTGTCGAGGCTTCCAGCGGACATTTCGATCAGTTTGAAGAAAGCGGCGGGAACGGATGAGTCGCTCACTCCATCACCCGATCGTACAAACACCCCATCGTACAAATCCTCAAACTTCCATAGCGTATCGACAACCCCAGCCATCGTTGGCGGTGTTGGCCGACAACGCCCGCTGTTGCTGTTCGCCTGCAGAGATTATACCTGCGCGCTCGCGATGGGTATGATGAATGAGCGCACATTTCGACCGCAAGCGGTCGGTTTGGGTTTTGTTTCCTGTATCCAGTGGAGATGATTTCATGACTGACAGCCGTTTGCCTCGCCGGGGATTTCTTTCGACTGCGGCCGGTTCACTGGCGGCGTTTTCCGCGTCGGCCTATGCTCTGGAGAATCGTGCGGGAGCAGCAGTTTCGGAGCAACGTGGAGTGACACCAGTGAAAGGCAAATTTCCTTTGAAAGCGATCTCATCGCATAATGGGTTGCAGGCGACCAAACGGGTCTACGAATTGTTGCGGAAGGGCAGCGACACCCTCGACGCGGCCGTTGCCGGCGTGACGTTGGTGGAAGACGACCCCGACGACACAACGGTTGGCTACGGGGGATTGCCGAACGAGGATGGCGTGGTCGAATTGGATGCGGCGGTGATGCATGGGCCGACGCATCGCGCCGGTGCGGTCGCCTCGCTGCAAAACATCAAACATGCCGCACAGGTCGCGCAACTCGTCATGCAACGGAGCGATCATGTGTTACTGGTGGGCGAAGGAGCACACCGTTTCGCGAAGGCGCACGGTTTTCGTGACGAAGAAATGCTGACCGACAAGGCCCGCAAGATTTGGTTGTACTGGAAAGAAACGCTGTCGAAGCGCGACGACTGGTTGGCGCCACCGACCGATGAGCTTGACTCGGACGTCGTCAAGTTCTTCAAGCTCGACGTGCAGGCAACACAGGATGCCGGCCAGCCGTCGATCAAGAAGAAAACGAAGAATCCACCAAAGGGCCGCAAGACATCGTCGAAGTCCGGCACGAAGTTCGAGCGGCCGACGGGTACCATTCATTGCGCGGCAATGGACGCGTCGGGCGACATTTCCTGCACGACAACCACCAGCGGGCTAGCGTTCAAGATTCCCGGGCGCGTCGGTGATTCGCCGATTATCGGTGCGGGGTTATACGTCGATAACGAGATCGGTTCCTGCGGCAGCACCGGTCGCGGGGAAGCGAATCTACAGAACCTGTGCAGTTTTGCGGCCGTCGAGTTGATGAGAAACGGGGCCTCGCCCGAGGAAGCCGGGTTGGAGATTCTGCGCCGCGTGGCGGCACATGCCGAACCACGTCTGCGCGATGCCGATGGACGGCCGAATTTTAACCTGAAATTCTATCTGCTGGCCAAGAACGGATCACACGCGGGCGTTTCGATGTGGGGGCCGGCGGACTTTGCGATTACGGACAAAAAGGGGACGCGATTGGAGAAGTGCGTCAGCCTGTTTGAACGGGCGAAGTGACGGGGTGTTAAGGGGCTGCGAAACCGCAAGCGGTGGTTGTTGGTGATCGGTTGGTTGAAATGTCTGGAGAAGATTGAGATCGATGGAAATCAAAGGGCGACGTTACGACAACGGGGAACCGGTCTCGATTGTGATCGAGGGGGAGCGGATCGCGTCGATTGAACCGGCGTGGCCGACGGGTGACGTGGACGATTGGCCTTATATCGCGCCGGGAATGTTCGACCTGCAGATCAACGGCTATGGCGGAACGTGGTTCAGCAGCGCGAAGTTGACCGCCGACGATGTCATCAAGACGTTGGAGCCGCATTTTTCCTACGGCATCACGCGATTGTGTCCGACGCTGGTGACGAATTCGTTCGACGCGCTGGCTGCCGGTTTTCGCGCGATCGACGAAGCGTGCCGCCGCGAAGCGTGGGTCGAGAAGATGGTGCCGGGATGTCATTTGGAGGGGCCGTACATTTCGAGTGAAGACGGGCCGCGCGGCGCGCATCCGCTCGAACACGTTCGCCCGGCCGATTGGGATGAGTTCACAAAGCTACAGGAGATTGCGGGCAATCGGATTCGATTGGTCACGCTGGCGGCCGAGAGCGAAGGGGCCTGCGAGTTTATCGGCAGAGCGGTTGATTCGGGCGTGGTGGTTGCCATTGGGCACACCGGGGCATCCCCCGATCAAATTACGGCGGCAGTCGATGCCGGTGCGCGATTGAGTACGCATTTGGGTAACGGTGCGCATGGCACAATTCGCCGTCACCCGAATTACATTTGGGAACAATTGGGCGACAGGCGGTTGTGGGCCAGCATTATCACCGACGGGCATCATCTTCCCGGCAGTGTTGTGCGGAGCATAATTGGCACGAAATCGACGTATCGAACCATTATTACCTGCGACGCGGCCGGTTTGGCTGGCTGTCCGCCCGGTGTCTACGACGAAGGGACGATGAAGGTCGAAATTCTGGAAGACGGCCGAATTGTGATTGCGGGGCAACAGCAACTGCTCGCCGGTTCCAGCCTGGAAACCGACAGCTGTGTTTCCAACGCCATTCAAATGGGCGGCGTAAGTTTGTGTGAAGCGATCGATATGGCAGGCAGAAACCCCGCGAGATTGCTGGGTTTTGAGGAAATTCGGCTGCGCCGTGACTCCCGTGCCGATTTGATATTGTTTCATTATGCGGGAGTTGGCAATAAATTGGAATTCGTTGCGACGATGGCGGCCGGTGTGGTTCGTTTTGGCGAAATTCCCAGTCTGTAAGACGTAAAAACAGCCCGACTTGCCGAGTTTCCTTCGAGCTGAAATTCAACCATTTCAATTTCGACAGTTCATTTATTGGTAACTACCCAGTGACGAAGATGTGCGCTGGCAGGTTGGGGGACTGGTGGAAGGCGGATTGGATGCCGTCCAGGATTTTCAGGTCGTTTTTGCGGA
>CAUZOL010000276.1:0-9407 GCA_963581435.1 Planctomycetota bacterium | reverse complement strand
CGCCGCACCGCGCTCAGCTTGTTGAAGAACGAGTCCACACTGAAGGTAGGCATCAAGAACAAACGACTCACCGCCGGATGGGACGAGACTTATCTCAATAAAGTCCTATGCGCACCATGACTTTTGGTGCAATCGCCCTGCCAATCGCCCCAGTGTTCCAGGTAATGTGTGTAGGCGGGGCTGTCTTCGCATTGTTCTTCCAGCCAGGCTTTGGTTTCATCGACGATTCGTTGCTCCTCGTCGAGCGGCAACTGTCCCAGCAGCACGCGCGTGCGCAGGAAGACGAAGTACGTATCGAGAACGTCGCAGCGGCAATAGTCGTTGATCGCTTCAACTTCTCCGGCGTTGTACATGTCCTGGATCATCGAGCCGTCAATCCCGGTTTTGCCCGGTTTGCCAATTAAGTTCGCCAGCAGATTGAGGCCGCCGACAACGCGAACGGCGCTGAAGTTGGAAATCAAATCCATCAGGTCAATGTGGGCGGTTGTGTTGTAGCGATTGCGTGATTGCTCGAAGCTGCGGGCCTCGACGTTAAACCATTCGGGTAATGCCAGCCCGTATCGATACGCGGCCAATTCGAGTACCGGCAGATCATACCCGCGGCCATTGAATGTGACGAACGCCGGCTGGCCGTAATGCCGCCATCCCTGCCAGAAGCGGCGAGCGATTTCCGCCGGTCGATATTCCGGTGCATCGAGTACCGTGAGATCGTCCAGCCGGAAGTCGGATCTGACTTTCGCAACGGCAACGGAAATGGGCAGCATGAACGTCACCGGAATGACATCCTTGCCCTTTTGCTCCATCAGCTCCGCGCGATAGCGTGCAATCGCTTCGGCGGCCGACAGTTCGGTGTCGGAATAGCGGACGCGGCGAATGAGATCGCCGTCGGCAACCGTTTCGACGTCGAAGATGAGGTGGGACACTTTGGGCGGACGATCGGCCATGCTGGGGTACCAGTTCAAGGCGAGTTACTTCATACGATTCTTCATCGAATTCCAATTCTCCGCATTCGGTCGGCAGACATCAATGGATGCGCTTGTCGCGCTCCAGAAACCCGGCTTTTTCAAAAAGCCGGGTTTCTCGCTTTCCATCGCCAACAAATTTTCGCCGCCGGATGACAATTCGATCTCTAAGACGGTATCATCAACGTTTCTCGATTTGTCCCTCAAACAACGACCGGACCGATTGCTGATGAACGAAACAGTTGAAGACACCAACGACGACGACATGGATTCCAAGCAGCGTGAGCGCGAAGCGATTCGTGGACTTTCGACTGCCTATTCCAGAATGCGGGAGGAAATCGGCAAGGTCATCATCGGGCAGCACGAGGTTGTGGACGAACTGCTGATTTCGATGTTCAGCCGCGGCCATTGTTTGTTGGTTGGTGTGCCGGGACTTGCGAAGACATTGCTGGTAAGTACCGTCGCCCGCATCCTGCAGTTGTCGTTTCGCCGTATTCAGTTTACGCCCGACCTAATGCCGTCGGATATTACCGGCACCGACATTTTGCAGGATGACCCCGAAACGGGGCGCCGCAATTTCCAGTTCATGCAGGGGCCGTTATTCACCAACGTACTGCTGGCCGACGAAATCAACCGCACCCCGCCCAAAACGCAAGCTGCACTATTGGAAGCGATGCAGGAACGGCACGTGACGGTCGGCACGAGTACGTACCGTCTGCCGCAGCCGTTTTTCGTACTTGCCACCCAGAACCCCATCGAGCAGGAAGGAACCTACCCTCTGCCCGAAGCGCAGCTCGACCGGTTTATGTTCAATATTGTGATCAATTATCCGACGGCTGCCGAAGAGTTGAGAATTCTGAAGCAGACAACCAGCGGCGACGAACCGGAACTGACGACGGCATTAACCGGCAAGCAGATTCTGGCGTTACAAGAGGTCGTCCGCCGCGTGCCGGTGGCAGAACACGTTTTTGTCTACGCACGCGATCTGGTGCGTGCGACGCGTCCCAACGAAGACGATGCGCCGGGTTTCATCCGCGAGTACCTTTCCTGGGGAGCCGGTCCACGGGCGGGGCAATATCTCATTCTGGGGGCGAAGGCGCGATCGATCCTCGAGGGCCGTTTCCACGTCACCACCGACGACGTAAAATCGGTGGCGCACCCCGTGCTGCGGCATCGCATCGTCACCACTTTCCACGCCGACAGCGATCACGTCACCACCGACGACGTGATCAACATGCTGCTGGAAAAAGTCCCCGTTGCCCTGCACGAAGAGGCGCACCAGACTGCGCAGGGATAGGGCATGCCGCGATCGCATTGATGTGTTCGCTTGCACGCGGGCAACGGTGGATTAACGAGGGCGATCGATCCATTCGCCCTCGTCGGGCTGATTTTTCAGCCGCGGACGGCGGCCAGCGCTTCATCCAGTGTATCGCAAAGTGGCCAGAGGGAATCGAGCTTCATCGTCGCGAAGACTTCCTGCTCGTTCTCCGACAATCCACAGAAAGACATCTTGCCGTTGTTGGCGCGGGTCTGTTTCCAGATCTTCAGGAAAAGTCCCAACGCGGTCGAGCCGCAGTATTCAGTCGGGCTGAGATCGACAACGACCGAACGGCAATGCTCATTCTTCAAAAGCGCTAACACGTCGGCTGCTTCCGATTCGAGTGCTTCGTACACGAATTCGGAAAGGTCTCTCATCGCGGTAACGATCGCAATGTCGTCCTTCTGCGAGACTTCGAAGAGCTTCGGCAAAGAGGCCATGCCAGTGATTCCGCTGATGCAAATGGTCGTTCTGAAAACTGACCTTCAACCCGGCCAGTCAGCCGACGAAACGGCTGAGGTAATTCACACAGCATATCCCAACACGGCTCACAATGCGAAACCGAAACCACAAAGATTTGCGATTCTTGCGTGGCGTAAGCCGCAGGTTGGCACTAACGAAGGGGAGTTAAACCCTTGCTTGCGCTGCGGGCTGGTTCTGCGTATCTCGTGCTGCGACATCTCAGGTGTTACAATCTCCACACGTCCACCAAAAACTTGTTCCGTTTTCCTCGAATATATCAGGTTCATGCCGCATGCTCCGCACCTTCTCGATTGCTGTCATCGAAGGCGATGGAATCGGCCCCGAAGTCACTCGCGAAGCCATCCGTGCAACCGAGGCGGCCGCTGCGATTTCCGATTCGCGATTTGAATGGAAACACTTCGATTGGGGTACCGACTATTACCTCAAACACGGGAAGATGGCGGCGGATAATTTTCTCGATCAACTTGCCGACCACGATGCCATTCTGCTCGGTGCGGTGGGGCATCCCGATGTGCAGGATCATATTACGCTGAACGGACTGTTGCTGCCGATCCGTCGGCGGTTCGATCAGTGCGTCTGTTTGCGGCCGGCCTATCTGTATCCCGGTGTCGAAAGTCCGCTGCGCGACAAACAACCCGGCTCGATCGACATTCTCGTGTTTCGCGAAAACGTCGAGGGAGAATACGCCAACATC
This sequence comes from Planctomycetota bacterium, assembly GCA_963581435.1. GTDB lineage: Bacteria > Planctomycetota > Planctomycetia > Planctomycetales > Planctomycetaceae > JABISG01. The sequence goes on along the minus strand of CAUZOL010000276.1, from coordinate 5,950 downwards.
GGCGGAAGGTTGTATCAACAGCAAAGCGACGAAGTCGCCGTTCAAACTTCCGTCTTTACCCGCCGCGGATGCGAGAGAATCATTCGCGCAGCATTTGAGAAGGCCGGCACGCGGCCGAAACAACATGTCACGTCAATCACCAAATCGAACGCGCAAGGTTACGGCATGGTGTTGTGGGATGAAGTGTTTACAGCAGTGGCGGCCGACTTCCCCGACATCGCAACCGATTCGCTGTTGATTGATGCGGCGGTCATGGAATTCGTCCGCCGGCCCGAATCGTTCGACGTCGTTGTTGCCAGCAATTTGTTCGGCGACATCCTCACCGATCTGGGAGCCATCATTATCGGCAGCATGGGATTGGCCCCCAGCGCAAACATCGATCCGGCGCGCAAGAACCTCAGTATGTTCGAGCCGGTTCACGGTTCGGCGCCAGACATTACCGGACAAGGAATTGCCAATCCGCTGGCCGCGATTCTCTCGGCAGCCATGATGCTCGAACACCTGGAACTGCCCGAATCGGCGGCCGCAGTCCACCGAGCCGTCGGGAATCTGCTGGCCAGCGATGGGCCACGGACTCCCGATTTGGGGGGCGAAGCGACGACCGAAGAGGTTGGCGCGGCCGTGACAGCGCTGATTACCGGCGACCAACAGTGATTGGTCCGTCGATTTGTTGTTGAAACGGGCCATCGTTTTGCGTTTATAATCTTAGTGCGCTCGCGTAGACTCGTTTCGCAACAGACAATGTGTTGAAATCAAGACTGGCAGGTCAGAAAACGTCGCTTGCGGTGTTTGTTCATTGGTTACGTTTCGATACTCCACGAGTTCTCAGTCACAACCAACGGTCATTGTTCATGTCTCGCGAAACAATTTTCGAAGCCAGCATTGAGTATTTTCTCAGCCCCATCGGCGAGTTTCTGCACGACGACAGCGTCACCGAAATCATGGTGAACGGCTACGACGAGATCTACGTCGAACGGAGCGGACGACTGTACGAGACCGACGCCGCCTTCCCCAGCGAAGACGCGCTGCTTTCGGCGGTGCATAACGTGGCACAATACGTCGGCCGAGAAATCGATCGTGATCGACCGGTGCTCGATGCCCGGCTTCCCGATGGCTCACGAGTGCATGTCGTCATTCCACCCAGTGCGCGCAGGGGTACCTATCTCACCATCCGCAAATTCAAACGCGACATTCTCGGGTTGGGCGATTTCGTTCGTCTCGACAGCATTTCCGATGAGGCGAAAGAGTTTCTTGAAATTTGCGTCAAACTGCGAAAGAACATCATCATCTCCGGCGGGACCGGAACGGGCAAGACAACAATGCTGAATGCCGTTTCTACGGCTATTCCGGAAGAAGAGCGCATCGTCGTCATCGAAGACAGTTCTGAACTGCGGCTCGCGCAGCGACATTGCCTGTATCTCGAAGCGCAGCAGGCCGACGCCTACGGACATGGGCAACTCACAATTCGCGACCTGTTCAAAGCGAGTTTGCGAATGCGTCCCGACCGGATCATTGTCGGCGAAGTTCGTTCCGGCGAAGCGCTCGACATGGTGCAATCGATGATCAGCGGACACTCGGGCAGCCTGACAACAGTCCATGCCAACTCGGCCCGCGATGCCTTGGTAAGGCTGGAAACGCTGTCGCTGATGTCGGAAGTCGATCTGCCGGTTTACGTGGCGAGAGCGCAAGTCGCTTCGGCCATTCACCTCATCATACAACTCACGCGGTTCATCGAAGATGGCTCGCGAAAGGTCACTCGAATCACCGAAGCCTACGGCCTCGACAGCGACAACAATTATCAATTTCGGGACCTGTTTGTCTCGCGATTAAGCGGACGCACGGCCGACGGCACGTTGATTGCCAATCTGCAGGCGACGGGCGAAAAACCAACATTTCGCAGCGAACCTTACGAACACGGAATGGAAGGCAGTATCACGCTCAGCAGCAATCTCTGGGAAGCCTGAAAAAACAGTGAGGGAGACGGGGAGATAAGGAGAGGAGGAGAAAGACACAAGCACCGCTTGCGGTTTCGCGGCGGTGAACTGTTCAGCGTGCGAGCTTTCTGACACCCTCGTTTTGCTGAAAATCTATGGACAAAACGCCGATGTCAGTTACGATGGAGATATGAACAGAGGCAGTCGGAATTCGTTGGCCCCCGCTATGAAAACATTGACTCGGCAATCCAGGCAAGTGGTCGAACATCGGCGCAGCGGTGTGTCTTCGCTCGATTATATGTTGGTACTCGGGATCATCCTGCCGTTGGCGGCGTTCGTTATCCCCAACGGCAAACGAATGATTCAGCTAGTCTATGAGATGACAACAGTACTCATCTCCTGGCCTTTTATGTAATCGGAACCAAAACGCACACGGTATTGCGAACGAGGATGAGAGAAAGTAGTCACATGAAACAATCGACTTCCTTACGTACACTGCTGAAACGCGTGCACCAAGACGAAAAAGGGGCGGTCAGCCTCGAAACGATCTTGATCATCGGTGCCATTGCGCTGCCGATCCTGATTTTCCTGATCAAAGTTGGCTGGCCGCGGGTTAAGAGTTACTTCAATCAGGGAATGGACGACCTGGAAGAAGGCAGCGAAAACGCCGTGAATTGACAGCTAGGACCGATGCTGCGTGACTTCGACGATGTTGTACATCCTGCTGTTTCTGCTGGTGACTGTCGCGACCATTACCGATGTCGCGCGTCACAAGATTTACAACTGGAACGTGTACCCGGGAATCATACTGGGATTTGTCGCCAATGGTTGGAGGACGGCGACGATAGCGAAAGGCGGTTCTGTCTGGGAAGGACTGATATTCAGCCTGGAGGGATTTTTGGCCTGTGGGCTGATCATGCTTGTTTGTTTCGTTTTTTTTGACATGGGGGGTGGCGACGTCAAGCTGATTGCCATGATGGGTGCCTTTCTCGGCGTTCAACAAGGCGTTGAAGCAATGCTGTGGACCTTTGTGCTTGGCAGCATTGTTGGAGCTGTCATCATCATATGGCAAACCGGTGCCCTGCGACTCGTCTCGAAATCGTTTCAGCACATTCTGCTAATACTGCGGGCCAGAAGTTGGGTTCCTTTGACGAATGAAGAGCGACAGCCGCTCAAGCGGTGGTTGTTTCTCGCACCATCGGCTCTGGCGGCCATCGCCATTGTCACCACTGGCCTGTTCAAGTAGCTGCGGCGAAACACGCCGCAGTCTGCGATGAGTTTCATCGCAGCTGGCGTGTTACGCATCGCGGGAGTTTCGCAAATGCATCGAGCAATCCTCATCCAATGCTTACCGGCGTTGATCGTGTTGGCGATCTCGTTTGCGGTGCTGGTATTGCTCGTCAAGTTCAACGGCGCAAAACTCAATTGGCGACGACTTGGCGAATTGCATCGATGTCAGGACGGCGGTGTTCAGAGTCTGTCATTTGTGTTGACGCTGCCGTTGTTTCTCATGTTCGTGATGTTCATCGTCCAGGTTAGCCAGTTGATGATTGGCATGGTGACGGTGAACTACGCCGCCTTTGCCGCAGCCCGTTCGGCCAGTGTCTGGATTCCTGCAGAGGTCACGTCCAACGGTTACGGTTTGGAGCCACAAAACCAATTCAACACCAACCTTTTCGCCGCACCGTTTGGGGCCGCGTATGAGTCACCACGCATTATTCCCGAGCAGGGCACAATGTCTGAGCAGGTGGCCGCTTCGTCAATCAGCTACAAGTACAGCCGAATTCGCACGGCGGCGGTTTTGGGATGCGCTCCGATCGCACCGTCGCGCGACGTCAACTTTACGACTCAGGAAATGACCCAGGCGAGTAGAACAGCGCTGGAGGCCACGAAGTCGATTTACCGCAGCATGGTGCCGGAATCCGTCACAAACCAGCGTACAAACCGACGACTCGAAAACAAGATTCAGTATGCTGATCGAAACACGCTGGTGTTGATTGAATGGAGCGATGCGCTGCCGAGGCCGAATTCGCTGAATGGTCCCACCTACAACCCTGTCAATCACCCCAGTCAGGGTTTCAGCGACGATGAAGAATACGTTTACAAGCCGTACGAAATCGGTTGGCAGGATCCAGTTTCGGTCTACGTCGTTCATCGCTATGCCCTGTTTCCGGGACCGGGCCGTTTGCTTGCTAGCCTGTTAGTTCGACCGGTCGGCGTGCCTGCCCGAATTCGCCAAATGATTCCTGCCGAGTGGCAAACATCGTATGTGGCAGAAAGTGACATCTACTCCGTGCTGATTCCGGCAGCGGCAACGCTGCCCGCCGAAGGCATCAAATCAAGACGCCCCTATGTCCATTACCCGTACTAAGCCGATCCGTCGGCGACAACTTGCTTACCTGCGCGATCGCGTTGCACGCCTGAGAGGGCTGCACGGCGACGAGCGCGGAACGATCAGCATCATGGCAGTCTTTTCGATGCTGATGTTTACCATGCTGCTGGTGATGGTGACGAATGTCGCCCGACATGCCGACGACAAGATCCGTTTACAGAACGCTGCCGATGCGGCGTCGCAAACGGGAACCGTTGCCGTCGCGCGGGGAATGAACAGCATCGCCTTTACCAATCACCTCTTGTGCGAGGTTTTTGCTTTAACCGCATACATGCGCGAAGCCAAAGCGGGAGATCAAGGAACGGCGTCGCTCGTTCCCGAGATTCTTGCCGAGTGGGATCGGACGGCACGCGTGTTTGAGCAGGCAGGACAATCGTCCGGTCATTCCAAATTCCAGCGTCTCGGAGCCGCTTTGCAACAGAAGGTTCCGCTGGAGCAACAGGTTGTTGACGACTTCGTGTTGATGTCCACCGAGCATTCACGGCTGACGTTGCCGGTGTTTGAGTACATTCTTGGCGGCCCCGATTGGAATGGATCATCTGGTGGAAGCGGCAATGCCCCACCCCCCGATCCGCTGGGTGGATTCATTCCGCGATTTCAGCGGGCCGTCGTGCGAAACGCCCCGTTGGTTGCACATTTCGCGGCGATGGAAATCGCCGAGCGGCACGGCCGACAAACAGAGCGGCAGCACGACGACCGCGCACTCGAGAGCCGGCTATGGCGAACCGACGTGCAAATGTTGGGGCTGGGCCAAATTGACGAGTTTGATCCCTTCACCCGCACGCTGCCCGTCATCGATCCATCGCCCGCCGGTCCGGACAATTCCGTTGCGCTCATTCCCGCGCCGTACGATTCCGGCGGGCGGACGTATTTCGAGCTGGCACTTCGTCAACGACGCGACATTGCCAGGCACTATCTGAAACTGTGGATCAGCGACTGGATGAAGGAGTACTTCGACTTCGGCGACGACAACGATGATTTTGTGCTGCATGGACGCGACGATTTTGCGGAGGGAATGACGACGGCCAAAATGTCCAACCTGCTCAATTTATGGCGCGCTGCCACCTGCCAGCATTTGGATGGGCTATTGAACGACGAGTATCCATTTACCAACGTCCCACACGTGATTCGCAGCCAGCCGCAAGGCGACGGCGGTCGTCAGACAATTGAACGGGAATACTCCTTTGTGGGTGTCGCCTATTGGACTCATCTGACAGAAATGGCACCGGGAGTCTTCACAAATCCACTACAGGAATCCGGACAACGCCAGGCCGACACCGTCGCATTTACACAGACGAGCCTCTACATCCCCCGCGCTCGACTCACCAAACGAGGGGGTTCGTGGGTGCGTTGGGTCTGGAACGGCACCATTTATACTCCCCGTCCTTACCGCGACAACTGGCCCGCAGCATGGGACATGTTCAATCAAAATTGGATGGCCCGCATCCAGCCGGCAACATCCGATAGTATCGTGTTCATTATCCAGCAAAGCCCCGGAAGCGGCAGCAGCGGAACTTTTCAACCGCCACAGTTAAACGGCATCACAATGGAGGAAATTCGGGCGATCAACACACACTAAAACTCGCGAGTCCGTAGCAGGTCGCTAGAACTCGGGCGATAAACA
>CAUZOL010000275.1:0-9412 GCA_963581435.1 Planctomycetota bacterium | reverse complement strand
CCCGAAACGTTCTACATCTACAACTTCCCCGGGTCGATGGAAGTCTCGGCGATGTTCCGGCCGCATATCAAGATTGAAGGCGGTTTGGTGCAAACTGTCGATATGCCAGCCAACACATTTTACTGCCACGATGCGGCAGAACTGGTGTTGTTTGTGGGCCGCGAGCCGAATTTGCGGTGGCGGGCGTTCGGCGAATGCATTTTCGATTTTGCAAAGCGGACGGGGGTGAAACGCATTCTATTTGTCGGCTCGTTTGGCGGATCGGTGCCGCACACGCGCGAGCCACGGATGTTCGTCACCTGCTCCGACGAAAAACTGTTGGAAGAAATGGAACAATACGGCGTTCGCCGCACCGGCTACGAGGGGCCCGGGTCCTTCACCAGTTATTTGATGACACAAACTGAAACCGCCGGCCTGCAGATGGTCTCGTTGGTCGCCGAAATTCCCGGCTACCTGCAAGGGACGAATCCGCTCAGTATCGAAGCGGTCACGCGGCGATTGGCCAAAATCCTCCAACTTCCGCTCGATGTGGATTCGCTGCGAACGGCAAGTACCGAATGGGAAATGCAGGTATCGACGGCCGTCGATCAGGATGACGATCTGGCGGCCAAAGTCCGCGAACTCGAACAGGAATACGACGACGAATTGCTGGAGTTGAATGCCGACGGAACAGGTTCGTAGTCACCGGATGAATCCGGTCACTACGAACCTCCCCCCTCGCTCCACATTGCCCTGCTGTTGTCGATCACCTACCATTCCGGTGCAGTTGATATTCTTACAGATAGCAAAAGCGGAGAGCCGATGGCACGGCAGCCAATTATTCAGCAGGACGGTGGCGGGCGACGCGGAGACGGCGGCGGTGACTCTCCGTCGGAAATCCCATTAAAAAATTCCGCCAACAATTCCGCCGATAGCTCGTTCGATGCCGACGATGCGCGTTACGACGACGAACTGCGTCCGCAACGTCTCTCGGAAGTTGTCGGCCAGCGGAAGGTCATCGAGCGGCTGAAGATCATGCTCGATGCCACGCAGAAGCGCGGCGAACCGCTGGGGCATTTGTTGCTCGACGGACCACCCGGGTTGGGCAAGACGACGTTGGCAACCGTCGTGCCGAAGGAACTCGATCGGGAACTGCAAATCACTTCCGGACCGTCGCTTTCCGCACCCAAGGACTTGCTGCCCTATTTGACGAACGCCTCGTACGGGTCGGTGCTGTTCATCGATGAAATCCACCGACTGCCCCCGACGGTGGAAGAGTTTTTGTACCCGGCGATGGAAGACTTCCGAGTCGATATCACGCTGGGTGACGGACTGAATGCCCGCACGATCAACATGAAGTTGCAGCCGTTTACGGTGATCGGCGCGACGACTCGCAGCGGGATGTTGACTGCTCCGCTACGCGACCGTTTCGTCAATCGGCAGCATTTGGAGTTTTACGAGCTGGACGACCTGATCGCGATTGTGAATCGCAATGCGAAAAAGTTGCGAACGACGATTAGCGATGACGCGGCCGAAGAAATTGCCCGCCGCAGTCGTGGCACGCCGCGCAAGGCGAATAATTTGCTGCGCTGGTCACGCGACTTCGCGGAAATTAAAGCCGACGGCTGCATTTCGCATCACGTGGTGGTCGAATCGTTTCGGATGTTGGAGATCGACGATGTCGGTCTGGAAATGCAGGACCGCAAGTATCTGGAATCGTTGATTACCATCTTCGGCGGCGGGCCGGCAGGGCTGAAGTCGATCGCACACAGCATCGACATTCCTCCCGATACGCTGGAAGACGAAGTCGAACCGTTCCTGCTTCGCTGTGGATTCATTCAGCGAACACCACGCGGCCGCATGGTGACGGCCGCAACATTTCAGCACCTTCAGTTGCCGCCACCCCGGCCGTGAAGTGGGTTGGGAGGTTCGTAGTGACCGCATTCATGCGGTTCGAGCGCGCTGTAGACATTGAAGGCCGAATTGTCGCCAACCGTGCCATCGAGACCGGATAAATCCGGTCACTACGAACCTGCCGCACGCCCGAAGATTACACCACTACGCCAGCGCGTCGAAATCCAACGGCTGTTTCGACTCAACGGTGACACCGAAGCGGCGACGCGGTTCGCTTTCCCGCTGCAGCTCGAATTCATCGTGGCCGAGTGTTGTCGAGAGGAACGATTGCAGAATCGGCTGACAGGCGTCCCAGGTTTCATCGGTGTTGGGCGCGAGCGCACGGTCGTTGATGAACAACTCGAATCTCTGGCGGCTGAACTTCAAGCCGTCATCGGCGAATTCCGCCTCGAGCAGCGTGCAGGCTTTTACCGCCGACTTTAGAGCGACCGAAAGCCGATCATCGTTGCTGCCTTCCAGCGGCGACTTGTGGTTGTAAAGCATGCCCCAGTTTCCGCCGACGTTATCGATGCTGTAATCAGAATCGAATCCGATCAGCATCACGCCGGGGCCGTGGGGAACGTGGCGGTAATCGGCCACGTCGATCAGCAGCCCCTCGATGACTCCCTCGCGAATCCACCGATGAAAGACATCGATGAATCGACCGGGATCGACGGCAAGGTCACCATCGACCGTTATCTTCACGTTGACGTGTTGCAGTTCCATTCGTCGTTCGTCTTCTTTTTTCAGACTCGGGAGTTGGTGGTTGAGAGCCATGCAGCCGTTTCGCCGCCTTTAGCTCTCCGCTTATCCAGCGGTTGTCTTCTCTTTGGTGTAGCAACTGTGGACCGCTTCGATGAACAGTTGGGCTTCTTCAATTCGGTAATGGGCCGACTCGGCCGTGAACGGCGACGCCGCACTCTTGTGTGCTGCCAGCAGATAATTGGCAAACTTTGGTCCGGCAAACGGATCGTAAAAAACGCCCGTGTCGCAGAAGCGTTCTTCGAACTCTTCGACGACTTCGTCGGGGTCATTGCTGACGTCGTCGTAATCGATTTGCACGAGCGCCTTGGCCGATTTGATCATGGCCCGGTAAGCTTCTTCGCCCGCCTTCTGGGCGCCGCCTTCTTCGAGCAGCACCTGTGCGTTGAAGACCATCCGCTCGGCATCGGTCATCGCAAACTCGTAAGCAGAAATTACTTCGCCGGCACATTCGCCTTTGCCAATGTCGCCGGTAGTGTATTCCCGTGGGTCGGCCCAGTCGGCATAGAAACCGGGGTCGGCATCGTGCTCGGGCATGTCCTTGGTCAAGTCGTCCAGTTCCTGGCGAATCTTCGTCTTGCCAACACGTTTCACAAAATGCACGAACCGCTCGTCCTTCTCGCGTGACTTCAAATAGAAACCGGTAATCCGTTCGACGGCATCGGGAATCCGCTTCGACGGAATCGCGACGATTGGCAGGCCGTATGAACCGGCATTTTCTTCCCATTGCCCGCCCAGAACAACCTGGAAGTGCGGTACTTTGAATCCGCGCACGCCGCGAGCAACGCCGTAAAATCCGATGTCGGCGACGTGGTGTTGGCCGCAACTGTTGAAGCAACCGCTGATTTTGATGTGCAGACTTTGGATGGCTTCGTCGAGCTCGAAGATTTTTTCGCTGAGGCGTTTTCGCAACTCGGCAGCCAACCCGCGCGACGACGAAATCCCCAGTTTGCAGGTGTCGGTGCCGGGGCAGGAAACGATGTCGAGTATCGCACCGGCTCCCGCTTCGCCGATGCCGGCCGCCGCCAACTCCTTGTGCAATGCGGACACGTCGTTGCCACTCACCCAGCGGATGACGAAGTTCTGTTCCACGGTGGTGCGAATCGTGCCGTTGGTATACTTCCGCGCGATGTCGGCCAGCGAACGCAATTGGTCGGCCGTCATGTCACCCAGGGGTAACGCCACTGTTGCGGTGAAGTAGCCGTCCTGCCGTTGCGGGCGGATGTTTGTCTTCAGCCAGTGGCCGAATTCCACGTCGCCGTTGGATTCGGGCAAGTCGCCGGGCGGATTGAGCGGGGTTTCCTGTTCGCCTTCCGCTCCTTCGAGCAGTTCGGTCCAACGGGGATCGTCATTCAGTTTGGCTCGCTCTTCGAGAACAGCCTCGCGAAACTTTTCAATCCCCCAGTTGGCGACCAGGAATTTGATGCGGGCGCGACTGCGGACCTTCTTCTCGCCGTGTTTGGCGAAGACCTTCGAGATGGCTTGGGCGATGGGAAGTAACTCTTCCGGGGCCATGAATTCGTCGAACACTTTCGCCTGATACGGCACGGTTCCCAAACCGCCGCCGACAACCACACGAAAGCCGCGCTTCGTTTCGCCATCGACTTCGCGTGTGACGGCGGTCATACCCATGTCGTGCATTGCTGCCAGTCCGCAGGAATGTTGGTGGCAACCGCTGAAGCTCGGCTTGAACTTGCGGCCGAAGTTTTGAGCATCGGGATGACCCAGCAGAAACTGCGTGAGCGCGTCAGCATACGGGCTGACGTCAAACGCTTCGTCGGCACACACGCCAGCAAACGGGCAGCCGGTCACATTGCGAACCGAGTTGCCGCACGCTTCGCGGGTGGTAATCCCAACGGCTGCCAGCCGCCGCATTAAAGCGCTGGAATCTTCAATGTGGACAAAGTGCAGTTGGAAATCCTGTCGCGTGGTGATGTGAGCGATGCCGTCGGAATACTCCTCGGCCAGTTCGGCCATCACTTCCAACTGATCAGGGGTCATGCCGCCGAAGGGGATTTTGATCCGCTGCATCCCCGGGGCATCCCAGATGGTGTTCGGCCCCTTGGTTTCGGCATCGCCCGGAAATGCCAGTTGCTGCGTTTTAAAGCCGTCGTTTCGCTTGCCGTTATCGTATCGCTGGCCGTACGCTCCGCGTCGCAAACGGGTTTCGGCGAAGACCTTTTCATCGACCTTACCCTGTCGGCGGAGGTCGATTTCCATCTCGAACGTATTGAGTTCGTCGGCCATTTGAGCCGTCAGTTGGCCGTCGAGACGTTTTTTCCAGAGTGAATTGCTGGCCTTCATTGTACTGGACTCTCTTAGATTATGGACGCGTCACACAATCCCATTGCGAATTGTGGCGACGGTCGTCGTCGGTTGTTTGGACCAAAAGCGGAATGGGGAAAGCCGAAAGCGGGAGTCGCGGAGACTTCGACTCCGCGCCCGCAAGCTTATCAAATGGCCACAAACAGGGCAATTGCTGCTCACCAGCCCGCCGCGCAAGCAAGGGTCTGAACGGCGATTGCAAACGAAAACCCTTGCTTGCGCGGCGGGCTGGTGTTGTGTGGGATCTGTTTGTATCCATCTGCCCGGATCGTTTACAGTTTCGGGCCGCATATTATATACTTCCGCGCATGACGAACAATGACCATACGCTGCGAGTGTACGATTCGATTCTCGGTTTGCTCAGCAGCGAAGAGAACCCCACGCCGTTGGTGCGACTGAACAAAGTGGTGTCGTTTGAGCATACGCAGGTGTTTGCCAAGCTGGAATGGTACAACCCGTTCGGCGCGGTCAAAGACCGGATTGCCGCCAATTTGATTCGCGATGCCGAAGAACGGGGCGTGCTTTCGCCTGGCATGCGGCTGGTCGAGGCGACATCGGGCAACACTGGCTTGGGTCTGGCGATGATTGGCAACGCCAAGGGCTATTCGCTGCAGACGCCGCTGTCGGTCGCCATCCCGTTGGAGAAACGAACTGTGCTGCGATTCTTCGGCACCGACGTCGTCGAACTCAGCGACATGCTTTGCCCCGCTCCCGGTGCGCCGGAAGGTGCGATTGCCACCGCGCGGCAGGCAGCCGAAGACGATGCCGACACCATCCTGCTCGACCAATACGCCAACGAAGCCAACCCCGACAGCCATTACCGCACCACCGGACCGGAAATCTGGCGGCAGACCGAAGGCAAGGTGACGCATTTTGTCGCCGGGCTGGGAACCTGCGGCACCATCACCGGAACCGGTCGTTTTCTCAAAGAGCAGAGCAGCGACGTCAAAGTTATCGGCGTGCATCCGGAAGAGGGCCACGACATTCCCGGCGTTCGCAGTATCGTTCAGTTGCAGCAAACCGAACTGTTTCGGCCCGATGAGTACGACCAAACGCTGGAAGCGACCGATCGCGAATCGTATGAACTCTGCCTGCGGCTCAACCGCGAGGAGAGCATCATCGCCGGCCCCAGTTCGGGCATGGCATTGGCCGGCGCATTGCGAGCCGTTCCGGATGAACCGGGCAACATTGTCGTCGTCATCTTTCCCGACAACGTCTTCAAGTACGCTTCATCCTTCCAACGGCACTTCCCGGAGATTTGCCCGGCCGACAGCGAAGGTGAAAGTGGCGGTCCCAGCGAGAACGATCTGTTTTTGGCCGACATGATGGAGAACCTGAAAAACCCGCACGACTCGGTACGTGTGAAGAAACTGCATGAGCAGATGGAGCAGGGGGGGCAACCGCTGGTAGTCGATGTGCGACCGGCCGACATGTTCGCCGAGTCGCGCGTTTCCGGTTCGGTCAACATCCCACAAAGCGAGTTGCCCAAGCGAACCGAGGAATTGCCGAGCGACCGCGACGCCGAAATCGTAATGGTCTGTGGCATCGGCCGTTTCTCGAAGCACACCACGCTGTACTTGAAGTCAATGGGCTACCGCAACGTCCGCAGCCTCAAGGGCGGCATCAACGAGTGGGTCCGCAAGGGGCTGGAAACGGAATCGACGACATAGTTGCCGTGGTTAAATCTTTTCGTTTCGGCGCGTCGGAGAGCAATCGAACCGCATTCATGCGGTTCGAATGGTCTCTTCGCGACCACCCTGATTCGATTTAAAAGGGGCGATAAATCGGGTCACTACGAACCTCCCGTGTGTCATTCGTTCGTCTTGCTAAATCGTTTGCTGGGCGGCGAGACAAATTATTTGGCAAATTTCGCCACGAAAATACTGTTGGTGACGAGATACCGTTTCCAGAGTCTTCCTGGTTCCTGACAGAGGCGGAACAGCCATTCCAAACTGTTTCGTTGCATCCAGTCGGGGGGTTTTCTTTTCGCCGGCGTGAAAGTCGAAGGCCGCTCCCACGCAGACCTGCACCCTTTCAATTCGGCCCGCGTGTTCAAACGCAAATCGGTCTTGCTTCGGGCAGCCGAGGCCAATGAAGACAACACCGGCAGCGCTGTCATTAATCCGCCTGACGACTTCTTCGTCTTCGTCGGCCGACAGTTGCCGAAACGGCGGCGATTCGTATCCCGCGATTTCGAGGCCGGGAAATTTCTGCAGTAGATTGTCTTTCAACGTCTCCACAACGTCGGGCGATCCGCCATACAGATAGATCGACACGCCATCGGCGGCTGCCTGGGCGCAGAGTCGTAACATGAATTCCGGGCCGTAGACGCGGTCGCGCAGGCCGGTGCGGTAGAGGCGGTTGAGCGCCCAGCGGACCGGCTGGCCATCGGGGGCGACCATTTGAAACGTGTTGACTTGTTCGCGCAGATCCGAATCGCCGCTGGCGGTCACAACGGCATGAACGGCATGCAGCGAGACGACGGCCGACTCGCGGCGTTGTGCCGCCGCAATTGTGACGTCAACCGCTTCGTCATAATTCGTCGCACTGACACCGACGCCGAACAGGTCGTACTTCGGCGGCCAATTTGCAGTGTTGATTTGTTTGGTGGCTTGGATCATTTGTCGTTCCTCAATGACTCATCGATACGGTCGCGTCTGCGGCGGCGGTTGAATCCCTTTGAGCGATGGTTGATGTTTTTGCGACAAAGGAGCGAGTTGTGTCTTGCGGTAGCACGCGATCGTAGATTGCCATCAACTTCTGATAATTTGCCTCAGCGGTGTATTTGTCTTCAAATTCCTTGCGGGCGGCGCGTCGCATGTCTGCCAGCTGTGTCGGGTCGGCGAGTATCTGTTGGACCTTCTGTGCCAGATCGTCGGCGTTGCCCGGCTCGAAGTGGTAACCGTTTCGGCCATGATTGACGAGTTCCTGCATCGCTCCCATTTTGGAAACGATGGCTGGCGTTCCCCGCGAAAAGGCTTCGGCAATTGTGCGGCCGAAAGTTTCGTACCACACCGACGGCATGACCAGGCAAGCGGCGTCGCCGATCAAAGTCAGTACGTCGTCGAGTGGTTTCTGTCCCAGCCATTCGATGCGGTTGTCGGTGTCGGCGGCTTGACGCACGCGGTCGGCGAGCGGGCCGTCACCGATGATCTTCAACGTTGTATTCGTCGCCATTCGCGACCATGCTTCAAGCAGAGTGTCGATGCCTTTTTCGGGCGAAAGCCGGCCGACAAAAAGAACGTAGCCGCCGCTGCCGTCTCCCGGTGCGGCATCGGTGCGAATGAAGTTCGGTTTGACGACGACACGCTCCGCCGAAAATCCACCTTCAATGAACTTCTCTCGCGCGAACTGCGTGAGCGAATAATACAGTGAAACCGAACGCTTCCATGTTTTCAGCAGTCGATGTGTCGAAAGCATGGTCGCGATGACGGCAGTCGTCGAGCGGCTTTTGCGGTAACACCCGTGCAAGACGCCCGGCCAGGGAATTGCCTTGCCGAGACATGCTTCACAAACGCTGCCGTCTCGTAAAAACGTTGCACTGGGACAGAGCAACCGATAATTTCGCAACGCCTGCACCACCGGCAACCGTTCTTTCCTCGCAGCGGTGTAGGCCGCCGGAGAAATCAGCGGGAACGTGTTCGTGCAGTGCATCACGTCAGGGCGTTCACGCTGGATGATCGAACGCAGTTCGTTGTAAGTGCGTCGGTTCCAAATTGTTTTTGCTGCGACGTGCCGTCGGCTCATATCGGCGATGTCGTCGTTGTGCCGCGTGTAGCGAATCACATCGTGACCGTGCGATTCCAGCAGCCACGCCTCGTCTTTAAACGACTGATCTTCGCCGCCACGTTGCTGATAGTAGTTGTGGCAGAGAAGGATCTTCATGTCGTTTCCTCCGCCTGTTGATGTGTTGCAGACAATCGATGCGTGACAGCCAGGCCAACGGCAAGACCGAAAACCGTAAAGAAGATGACCGACTCGGGTTGCAACGGGCCGGAAATCGATGAATTCATCGCACCCCAACCGACGTACCAACACGCCAGCAGAGCACAAAACGCCGCGAAGGAAGTGTTGCCCCGCATTCGGACCAGGTCAAACCAAATCCCGACAACCGGTCGAAACACCCCAAACAGGAAGAGAGCCATGCCGACAAATCCGGTCGTTACGAGTATTTGCAGCAGAAAATTGTGTGCGGTGATGTTGCTGGTCGAGCCCCACATTTTGACTTCCCCATCTGCTGACGTGACGAAGTATCCCTGCCCGATCCACGGCGATTCCTCATGCGAGTCCCACATTTTGTCCCAGAGCTTCTCGCGGCCGGAAAAGGCCGACAATTGTCGGATTGACTGACCGCGGCTGGCGGTTTCGGCGGTTGCCGCGGTTGCTTTGCTGATCACCGTCATTCCCAGGGCGATTGCGCCACACTGGGTAACTTGGCATAATTGGAGCATTG
>CAUZOL010000274.1:0-9584 GCA_963581435.1 Planctomycetota bacterium | reverse complement strand
AGCATCACCCATCGGGTTCCCGGGTTCGCATGGCATGAATTGGCAGAATACCCTTGTTTTGCAGGGGCACTGCGCAAATCTTGTGCCAAAGCTAAGGAAGTCATCTGGGGAATGCGGGCGTAACCGACTCGGGAATAACCGGCGGCGGGTACCGACCGAAGGTTGGTCCGATTGACTCATGACAAGAAACAGAGACACGATACATCCTCTCGATCAATTCACGTGTGTGCCGCGCTCGATTCACTCTCGCTCGCGACCACGATCTTCGTGCAAAAAAAGTCCAGGGCCCCACGGGCAGCAATCCGTATTGCTGTCCCCTGGCGGCAAGGAACCGAAACCGGTACCAACTTCATTGTGTTCCCTGCAGAATCCCCAGTCAATTCCCAGCGGCGAGCACCGACCAAAAGTTGGTTCGGACGGCAATCGAAGGACAAGTGATCGACGGCAAGGAATCGAAAACAACGCCGCCATGCTGACAATCTGACCGGGACTCGCCATTTAGCCGGCTGGCTCGCCCGCCGTGTCTCGATCGCGCGGTTGATTCGCACAGCCGCGAACACTTGAAATCCGGCCGCCGAACGATTCTACTATCGCAGTGTGACCATTTGTGTAGATAGAGCGCCGAAGCCATGCAGACGGCAAACCAACCGGCCGAACCGCTCGGTCTCGAAGGCAATTCGCGCGGCGGTGCGAAAGAGCGATATCACGCAGCGCGTGACGGCACACACGTTCCGGCATTCATTTGCAACGCACCTGATCGAAGCGGGCTACGACATCCGCACCGTGCAGGAACTGCTTGGCCACAGTGACGTTCGATCGACGATGATCGACACTCACGTTCTCAATCGGTACGGACGAGGCGTCCGCCACCCGGCGGATTTCGACGATTTCGTTTCCGAATAACGCCCGCACGTTATTCGGAATTGGTCCTGATAAACATTAGTTTAGATGTCATGACAAAGCTCTTTGTGATCCAGGCTCGCTCGGAACCGATTGCAATCATTCTGCGTCGCGGTCCTCCTCGCTGGTATCACCTAATCGAATGGCAAACTCGCCGCGACACGTTTCGCCATGGCGCTTGGATCAAAGGGCGTATCTACGAAGACAAGTGCGACCTTTCACCCGATGGTCGGCTTTTCCTCTATTTCGTCCATCAAGGCAGTCGTGGTGGAACTGCATTTACTCACGCCTGGACGGCCGTGAGTCGCACTCCGTGGCTTGAGGCCCTTACCCTGTGGCCACAGGGGACGACATACGGCGGCGGCGGCCGCTTTACGGACAATCGCTCAATAGCATTGCGCGGCGTTTTGGACTCGCCACATCCAGACTTACCCTTGGGCGGTCTGCAGATTGTCGAGGCAGCAACGAATTGTCAACGGTCAACCGAGGATGTACCCGATTCGGATTGGTGCGGTCGGGATTTTAAGGGCCACATCGTATTCACGCGAGGCGGGCAACTCTTTCGGCGTACAAAAAATAGCGATAACATGATTGCTGATTTCACCGACCTGGAACCAGACCCCAAACCTGCGCCAGAATGGGCCACGCGTAAGCTGTAGGGTTGCCATCTAACAAAACGCTCAACCTGACCCGGTTCTGCCGGGCGGGGTTTTTGGTAGAAACTGTTTCCTCTGCCCGCCTCTCACGCGGCGGGCAAGTTAGCTCTAACGTTATCTGCGGAGGCCTCCGTGAGCGATTTCGGCAGCATGGCAACTCGATGGCTGCCCACTCCAGGCATCACGCACAATCCCGCCGATTGACATCGCCAATTCGCCGTCTTACGCCAACACGCCCTTAATCACTTCACCGTGCACGTCGGTCAGGCGAAAGCGGCGGCCTTGGAATTTGTAGGTGAGGCGTTCGTGATCGATGCCCAGCAGGTGCATGATGGTGGCCTGGAAGTCGTGGACATGGACGGGGTCTTTGGCGGGGTTGTAGGCGAAGTCGTCCGACTCGCCGTAGCTGGTGCCACGTTTGATGCCGCCGCCGGCCATCCAGACGGTGAACACGTAGGGGTGATGATCGCGGCCGAGTGATTTGAGATCGTCGATGTTGCCCTGGCTGAACGGCGTGCGGCCGAACTCGCCGCCCCAAATCACCAGCGTGTCATCCAGCAGGCCGCGTTGCTTGAGGTCTTTGATGAGGGCGGCCGAAGGTTGGTCGGTGTCCTTGCATTGGATTTTGAATTGCGTGTTGAGATTGCGGTGGTGGTCCCAGCCGGCGTGAAAACACTGCACGAACCGCACTCCGCGCTCGACGAGCCGCCGCGCCATCAGACAGTTGTACGCGAACGATCCCTGCCGCGTGACATCGGGGCCGTAACTTTCCAGCACGTGTTTCGGTTCGGTGCTGAAGTCGGTCAGGTCCGGCACGCTCGCCTGCATCCGGTACGCCATTTCGTACTGTGCGATGCGGGTCGCAATTTCCGGGTCGCCGAATTCGTCGTACTTCAATTGATTGAGCGTCTTCAGGTCATCGAGCAATCCGCGGCGAACATCGCGGCTGACGCCATCGGGGTTCGACAGATACAGCACCGGGTTCCCGTTGCCGCGGAATTTTACGCCCTGGTATTTGGTCGGCAGAAAGCCGCTGCCCCAGTAGAAGTCGTAGAAGATTTGCCCGCACGTCGCTTCCTTGTCGCGCGACGTCATCACGACGAAACCGGGCAGTTCCTGCGTTTCGCTGCCCAGCCCGTAGGTTGCCCATGCGCCCATGCTGGGACGGCCCGGCAGCTCGGCCCCGGTAAGAAAGAAGGTAATGGCCGGGGCGTGATTGACCTGGGTGGTGTGCATCGATTTGATGAAACAGATTTCATCGGCGACGCTGCCGATGTGCGGCAGATAGTCGCCAAGCCACGCACCGCTTTCGCCATACTGTTTGAACCCGGTGATTGCCGGGAGGACGATCTTTTTCTTGCCGGCGGTCATGGTGCTGAGCCGCTGGTTTTTGTGAATTGATTCGGGCAGTTCCTTGCCCCGCCACTTCTGCATCTGCGGTTTGTAGTCGTACATATCGACGTGCGGTGGCGCGCCGTTTTGCAGCAGATAGATGACGTTTTTGACCTTCGGCGGAAAGTGCGGCAGGTCTCGCAAGCCGCCAAGCTGCGTCATTCCCTCACCGGCCGAAAGGCCACTCGGCAACAACGACGCCAACGCCGGAACGCCAAGCCCCATCGCATTCCGCGCAAAGAACTGCCGCCGCGTGAAGTCCGCCGCTCGTTCGTTAATTGGATTCATGGTTTGTCTCACACGTTGCCCGGTCGACCCCACGGGACGCGGTCCGTGGGCTTTGCGGGTTATTCCTTTGTGATTGTTTCATCCAGGTTCAGAATGATTGTTGTGATTCCTGTGAACGCGGCCAGTTCGGTTGCGTCGAGTTTCTCGTCGGCTTTCGATTCGCCGACGGCGACAAGCTTCTTGGCGGCCGCGGGATCGTTTTTGTAATGTTCGCGTAATGTACTCAATCGCCGTGTGAACACCGCCAGTTCGAGCGGTTTCGGTTCGCGCGCTGTCAATCTCCGGAATGCTTCGGTGATGCGTGCCGCATCGTCGGCGCTTGGGCCGAGTAACACGCGCTGGGCCAAAACGCGGGCTGCTTCGACGTAGGTGACATCATTCAACGTGACCAGCGCGTGCAGCGGCGTGTTGGTTCGGGCGACTTTGACCTCGCAGGTTTGTCGACGGGCGACATCGAAGAAAATTGTCGGGCCGACAATTCGCCGCCAGAACTGGTACAGGCTGCGACGATAGAGCGCCTCACCCTTGTCCTGCTGGTAGCGAATTTTGCCGAAGGTCGCCTCTTCCCAGATGCCGGCCGGCTGATACCCCTTCACCGGCGGGCCACCGACTCGTTCGATCAGCAGCCCGCTTGCTGCCAGTGCCTGATCGCGAATCATCCAGGATGGCAACCGAAATCGTGAACCACGTGCCAACAGCCGGTTCTCCGGGTCGCGTTCCACCAAGGCCGGTTTGACTTTCGACGATTGTCGATAGGTTGAACTGGTGACAATTAACCGCAGCATGTGTTTGACGTTCCAGGCGTTGTTCGCATGCGAATTCTTGACCGACGGCTGCGCGACGGTGGGGGAGATGAACTCTGTCGCCAGCCAATCGAGCAGCTGCGGATGCGACGGCATATCGCCCTGCAGCCCAAAGTTTTCGGTCGTCTTAACCAGCCCAACGCCAAAGAACATCTGCCAATAGCGATTGACGGTAACGCGTGCTGTGAGTGGATGAGCGGGATCGACCAGCCAGTTGGCCAATGCCAGACGATTCGCTGTTGCCCCCTCAGACAGCGGCGGCAGTGTCGCCGGCACGCCGTGCGAAACCTTGTCACCATATTTATTGTACGCCCCGCGAATAAGCATAAACGTGTCGCGCGGCTTGGCACGGTCGCGCATGACCATCGTGCGGGCGAAAGAGCGTTCGTATCCTTCACGTTTTTTCTTTGCCGCTTCAGCTTCTTTTTTCGCCGCGACAACCTGCGGGTCGGCGTCCACTTTCTTCGCGTCATCGAGACGGGCACGCGCCTGCTTTAACGCCTCATCGCGTTTCTTGTTCGCCTCGGTTTCAGCATTCCGCAATTTCTGCAACTGTTGTTTCTGCTCGGGCGACGACAACGTGATGATGGGGTTCGCCAATCCGCGAGCGTCGTTGCGTCCGGTCTCGTCAACAGAATTGAAGTACGCGGAAAACTGGTAATACTCTTTCTGCATTAGCGGATCGTATTTGTGATCGTGGCAACGGCAGCAATTGAACGTCAGCCCCATCCAAACGGTGCCGGTCGTCTCCACACGGTCCTGCACGTAATCGACGCGCGACTCCTCAGCAATTCGGCCACCTTCGCCGTTAATCATGTGATTGCGATGAAACCCGGTTGCGACCAACTGATCCTGTGACGGGTTCGGCAGCAGGTCGCCCGCCAGTTGCTCGATGGTGAATTGATCGAAGGGCATGTTGCCGTTGAGGGCGGCAATCACCCAGTCGCGCCAGAAGTACATCGTCCGCGTCGGGTCGCCCTGGTAACCGTTCGTGTCGGCATAGCGGGCGGCATCGAGCCAATCCCACACCATCCGCTCGCCGAATCGGGGTGACTTCAGCAATCGATCAACGACTTTTTCGTAAGCCCCCGGCGACTTGTCGGCCAGGAAGGCGGCGACCTCTTCGGGAGTTGGCGGCAAACCGGTCAAATCGAGCGTGACCCGGCGAATCAGTGTTTCCCGCCGCGCGGTTGGTGATGGCGAGAGCTTCTCACGCTGCAGTCGCGACAGCACAAACCGGTCGATGGGATTGCGAACCCAATCTTCCTGTTGCACCGCCGGAAATTCGGGACGCTTGGGGGCGACGAAAGCCCAATGTTTCCCCCACGTCGCGCCTTCATCGATCCACCGTTTCAGCACGTCAATCTGCTTTGCGGTCAGTTTGCGTAGCGAGTCGGCCGGCGGCATCACTTCGTCACTGTCGGTCGAAACAAGCCGGCGGAACAGTTCGCTTTTGCCGCTTTGTCCCGGAACGACAATCGGCTCTTCGGTCCGCAGTGTGCTGTCCTTTTCATCGAGCCGCAAATCGGCCTCGCGGGTGTTCTGGTCCGGCCCGTGACATTGAAAGCAATTATCCGAAAGAATCGGCAGCACATCTCGCGAAAAATCAACCGGCTCGGCCGCGTGCGCACCGCATGCCAGCAAAACGAATAGTAGTGTTGCAATCGGAAGCTTGCCCATAATTTAACCGTATGATTTCTGCGGGTGTGTTGCAGTGTCATGCGTTCGATTCGCCGCTACCTACGATGTTAACCTACGCCCGGACGTCTGGAAAGCAAATCGGAGTGGTGGGCAGGGTGGGGCAGCTTTTGCACGTTACTGTACTTCAGGAGTAAAAGTCTGGCCACACTCGCTCGGAATCCAGCGGGCTTTGCATCGCTGTCGCCAACGTGCTTCAATGACAGAGTACTACACACCAAATTGCCTACCTGAAAAGAGAACCCCATGTCGTTCGGCCACCGTTTGTCGCGAGGTAGAGTCGCCGCAATCACTCTTGGCGTGTGGATTCTGACTGTGACCAGTCTCCTGGCAGAGGATCCGAAATCATATCTCGTAGCCGAGACGGAACCGCTGTCTGCGGCCGAACAGCAGAAGAAGTTTCATTTGCCGCCCGGTTTTGAGATTCAACTGGTCGCATCGGAACCGGCGATTGGTCAGCCGATGAATTTGAACTTCGATGCGGCCGGTCGGTTGTGGGTGACGCATTCGATTGAATATCCGTATCCCGCACGCGGCGATGTTGAGCCCCGCGATCCGCGATTTCCCGATGTGGGCGATCACGAGCCGCGCGATCGGCTGACGGTGTTTGCGAGTATCGGACCGGACGGCAAGCCGGCGAAGACGTGGAATTTCATCGACGGCCTCAACATTCCGATGGGGCATACCCAAGTTAAGGGTGGGACGATTGTCTACAGCATTCCGAACATCTATTTCTGTCCCGATGCGGACGGCGATGGAAAATCGGATTCGCGGCGGGTGTTGTACGGCAAGTTCGGCAACACCGACACGCACGGCATGAACAACGGCTTCACGCGCTGGATCGACGGCTGGATTTATTCCTGCCACGGATTTCGCAACACGTCGAATGTGAAAGGAGGCGACGGCCATTCGTTTCAAATGAACTCCGGCAACACGTATCGCTTTCGTGAAGATGGCTCGCGGATTGAACAGTTTACCTGGGGGCAGGTGAACCCGTTTGGGTTGACGTTCGATCCGCTGGGCAACGTTTATTCGGCCGACTGTCATTCGATGCCACTGACGCTGCTGCTGCGCGGGGCATACTATTCCAGCTTCAGCAAGCCGCACGACGGGCTGGGATTCGGCCCCGACATGATCGACCACAGTCATGGATCGACCGGCATCTGCGGTCCGGCCTATTACGCCGCCGCTCACTTTTCCGCTGAGTATCGCGACAACATCTTCCTCTGCAATCCCGTCACCGGGCAGGTGCATCGGGATCGATTGAAGGACGTCGGCTCAACACGATTGGTTGAAACGCTGCCCGATTTCATCACCTGCGACGATCCCTGGTTCCGTCCGGTCGATTTGCAGGTTGGTCCCGACGGTGCGCTTTATCTCGCCGACTTTATACAATGCAATCATTGGACACTACGAAGTTCCTCTGAAACATTCTCGCCGCGACCGAGAACGCGGCCGCGTGTGGCGGATTGTCTATCGTGGAACCGAACAACAGCTTGAATTGCCTGTTGCGCCCAACCTTCGTGAACTTACACTGGCGCAGCTAACGGAAAAACTTGGCGACGCGAATCTCACCGTGCGGACATTGGCGACAAACGAGATCATCGATCGATTTGGCGTCCGGGCAGTTCCGTCAGTTCGCGAGTTGATGTCGGATGAGTCGTCGCCGACACAACGGGCGCACGGGTTGTGGGTGCTGTCTCGTCTGAATCAGCTCGACGTTACAACTGCTAACAGCCTGACCCGTGATGAAAGCCGGTTGGTGCGAACGCACCTGGCGAAGTCGCTGTCCGAACGCGATGCGTGGCAGCCGGAAGACTTTTTGGTCGTTCACCGATTGCTCAATGACAGCGACGCATTCGTTCGCCGCGCGGCCGCCGACGCATTGGGGCGGCATCCACACATTGAAAATGTTCGACTCTTGTTATCGTTGTTAGCCGGTGTGTCCGATGCAGACACACATTTACGGCACACGACAAAAATCGCACTCCGCAACCAATTGCGTGAAAACACCGTCATTGCCAAGCTCGACGATCTGCGACTGAGCGAGAGTGATCGACGACAATTGGCGTCGGTCGCGATTGCAGTCCCGACAGCAAATGCCGCCGACTGGCTGGCCAAGCAACTGAAAGAACTTGCCGCGAAAGACTCCGATTACGAAAGTTACGTGCAACACGTCGCACGACACGGTTCGGCTGCGTCGCTCGAACGCCTGGCAACCGATACCCGCAAACGATTCGAGGGCAATCCGGCATCGCAACACCTGCAATTGCTCGCCATTCAAACCGGTTTGGAACAGCGCGGCGTGGCGGGCAGTCGAACGATTCGCGACTGGGCCGAACAGTTGGCGCGCACGTTGTTCACCGTGGACGCGGGCGCTGCGGTCTCCTGGAATCATTCACCGCTGCCGGGTACCGAGCGAAAAAACAACGCATGGACCGTTCAACAACGCCGCTGTGATGACGGAAAGCAGGCGGCCTTCTTTTGCACATTGCCCAGTGGCGAAGCTGCGACCGGTGTGCTGCGGTCGGAAGCGTTCGTGCTTCCCGAAACTCTTTCATTTTACATTGCCGGTCATGGCGGACATCCGAAAAACCCACTCCACAAGAAGAACGTCGTGCGACTGCGTAGCGCGAAGACCGGTCGAGTTCTCGCTGAGACATTTACCCCCCGCAACGATACGGCCCGGAAAATCGACTGGCAATTGCCGCAGCATATTGGCGAGAGTGTCTATCTCGAATTGGTTGACGGCGACAACAATGCCGGCGGCTACGCCTGGTTGGCGGTGGGCCGTTTTTCTCTTGCAAAACTCAGCCCCCAGGAATTCTCCCGGTTCCGAGCCGCTGCAGATCTGGTGCAGAGATTCCAACTCAAGGAATTGCAACCGGATCTGAGCAAGTTGCTCGCCGACGATAAGTTGCAGACAGCGCAACGTATCGCCGCCGCCGAGGCCCTGCTTGGATTGAATTCCGATGCCCGTCTTTCCGCGTTGCTTCCCATGTTGGGAGTTCCGATAACAACCGACTCGCTGCGGGACGGCTTCTTCGAGGGAGTTCGGCGACGTGACGACAAACAGATTGGCGAGATCCTCGCTGTGGCGATGGCGAGCGTCTCGGCCGCGCAACAGACGGCACTTGCCAATTCTCTGGTTGGCGATGCGCAGGGTGGAGAAGCGCTGCTGAAGTTGGTCACCGACGGCAAGGCATCGGCCCGCTTGCTAACACTGCCGACGGTGCGACAGAAGCTGGAAGTACTGAAGATTCGCAATGCCGACACCCGCATCGCAGAGTTGACATCGCGGCTGCCGTCCCAGAATGCGACGATTGCCAAGTTGATTGCATCGCGGCGCGAGTCGTTTTCCACAACGGCGGCATCGGCCGCGCGCGGCCTGGAACTCTTCAAACAGAATTGTGCGGCATGTCATCGCGTTGAAAAAGAGGGCGCACTCATCGCACCGCAATTGGATGGCATCGGACTGCGGCCCGTCGATCGATTGCTGGAAGACGTACTCGATCCCAATCGCAATGTCGATGCCGCGTTCCGCTCGACGACCATCATTCTCAACAGCGGCAAAGTCCGCACCGGCCTCTTCCGTCGCGAACAAGGGGCGACACTTGTCTTCGCCGACGACAAAGGCAAAGAGTTCAGCATCGGCAAAGCAGAGATTGAGGAACGCAGCAAATCGCCGCTGTCACCGATGCCGGGAAATTTCGGTGAGAAACTGGTAACTACCCAGTGACGAAGATGTGCGCTGGCAGGTTGGGGGACTGGTGGAAGGCGGATTGGATGCCGTCCAGGATTTTCAGGTCGTTTTTGCGGAGCGTCGAGACGTAACCGCGGATTCGGC
>CAUZOL010000273.1:0-9619 GCA_963581435.1 Planctomycetota bacterium | reverse complement strand
AATCCATCAAGTCGAACGCCCGCGGCTTCCGCAACTTTGCGAACTACCGCACCCGCATCCTGTTCTTCTGTGGAAAACTGAAACTCAAACCGTGCTGAAAACACCCATTAAAATCGGTGAAGAACCGCAAATGAACATGGGTTACAAGACGCCCCACTTGAATCGCATGGGACGCGAGGGAATCAATTTCACTCGCATGTATACCGAGCCGGCATGCACACCGACGCGGGCCGCGTTCCTCACCGGTCGGCATCCCGTACGAAACGGAATGGGCGTAGTCGGCATGCCGCATGAATTCGCGGGAATGAGCGGCAGTGAAGTCACCATCGCCGAAGTGCTTTCCAAAGCAGGCTATGCCACTGCCCATTATGGCAAAGGACACCTGGGCGACATCGAAGAGAGCTACCTGCACAATCAGGGATTCGATGAGGCACTCTTCACGCCGATGAACCAGATCACATCGCTCTACAATCCTCAAGGATCAGCCGTAAATGCGGTGCTAGGTTTCTCGCCGGAGATTTCACCGCCCGATCCCTATCAGCTCGACCGCCCCGGCCTCTTGCCGGAAGGCTGGGTGCAAATTATTGAGGGGCGGAAAGGGAAGCAAGGAATCGAATGGGGCGACACATCGAACGAGTCTTACGACAAATTGGATACGGAGTCCGAAAAGCGAACGATCGATTTCATTCGCAAGAATGCAAAGGCTGGCAAGCCATTCTACGTTCAATATTGGCCCAACTTTCTGAACTTCCTCAAACCCTACATGCCCAAACGGACGGTATCTGGCGGGAAGGTCGCCGAGGGTTATCTCAAACTCGATGCCTTTGTTGGGCAAGTGATGAAGGAACTGAAGGCACAGGGGATCGCAGAAAATACGCTCTTCATCGCGATGGCCGACAACGGCCCGATGGTCCACAACCCGCCACCCGGTTGGGGGATGACGGAAATGATGTTTCGCGGCGGCAAAGGCGACTTCACCGAAGGCGGCGTCCGCACGCCCGCATTCGCCTGGTGGCCCGGCATGATTGATGAAGGACAACTCGTCGGCGACATCATTCACGTCTCCGATCTCTTCACCACATTTGCCCATCTGGGCGGGGCGAAGAAATACATTCCAACCGTCCGGATTATCGACGGCCTCGATCAAACGGCCCTGCTATTGAGAGGCGACACGCATGGCCGTCGCGACTACGTTCACATTTACGCCGGCCATCAATTGGGGGCGACCGTCAAAGGCCGTTACAAGCGGCACTGGATCTCGAACGATCCGGGAGCAGCAACCGGCCTCGGAGCGGCGTTTTACGATCTCTACACCGATCCGCGGGAAGAAAACCCGATGTTGGTTCCGTTGATTCACACGCAGGGCCAATTCAACCGCATGCGCGCCCGGCACGAATTGATGAAACGAAAATACCCCGACAAACCGAACGCCAAAGGCATCCCCCTCACCGGCCTCGCCAACGCGCGTCCGGAAACGAGGTCCATCGGCCCACGGATGCTCAAGAGCATCAGAAGCCTGCCGTTCGATCCACGGGAATATCTCGAATTCGATATTCCGGGGACCAAACTCGACCCCGACTTTGGTGAGTGATATCGAAAACTTATGAAATTGGCGATTGCCCGTGTCGAGTGGAACGGCCAAACCGTTCCGCTCGACCGGTCGTCAAGAATCGACTACAGGAGCACACTTTCCATGTTACCGCACCAAGACAATGGGAACACATCTGATCCGTCGCGACGTGGATTTCTCACAGCGACCACGATGGCCGCCGCGGCTCTCGCTGGCGGTCCAGCATTTGGACGAGGACATTCGACCGGCAACGCTGCATCCGGCAAGCTCAAGATCAAGCTGGCCGGATACGAATACGATCGGGTTGCCGCGTTGAAGGACGAGCGTGTGCAAATTGCGGGCTGCGACTCGGAATTTGAGCCGGCGAAGATTGGCGAGATGAACGCGCACATCTTCAGCGGACCGAAGACGCGCGAGGTGACCGAAATTGGATTGTTGCCATTCATTCTGGCCGTCGCCAATGAAGACTTCAAAGATTACACATTGCTCCCGGTTTTCCCGCTGCGGGTTTTCCGTCATAAGAGCATCTTCATTCGCACCGATCGCGACATCACCAAGCCCGAAGATTTACGCGGAAAACGGATCGCGACTCCCGGTTACTCATCGACATCGTTGACTTGGATTCGTGGGATCATGCAGCACGAATACGGCGTCAAACCCGAGGAAATCGAATGGGTGGTTTCGTCAAAGGACTCGTCGGCCAAAGCCTCCGGCAAACCCTCGAAATTGGAAAATGTGATTCCGAATGGCATCACCATTCGCACCGGTCCCAAAGGAAAAGATGAATCGGAACTGCTGGTCGATGGCGAAGTGGATGCCCTGTTTCATGCCATCGAACCGAAAGCCTTTCAGGAAGGGCATCCGAAAGTTGCGAGGCTGTTTCCCGACTCCCGAAAGACGGAACGCGACTATTTCAAAAAGACTGGCATCTTCCCCATCATGCACGCGGTGGCCGTTCGCAAGGATGTGATTGCAGCACATCCCTGGCTGCCAAAAGCGGTGTTCGATGCGTATTCGCAAGCCAAGCAACTGACATACGAAGCCATCAAATTGACGGCATGGTTCAAGACATCCTTGCCGTGGATCGCACAGGAGGCGGAAGAAACCCGACAACTGATGGGCGAGAACTATTGGCCGTACGCCATCGAGCCGAACCGCAAGGCGTTGAATGCGCTGCTGCAATTCTCATACGAACAAGGACTGGCGAAACGAAAGCTGAAAATCGAAGAACTGTTCCACGCCTCAACATTCGACCTGAAGGAAGCGTCGGCGTAGAACGGCTCGCGGTTGTGGGGTCTGAGGCAGCTACGAAACAAATTCGCCGCTATTGCGTCACCGTACACTCACACGGCATGCCTTCTCCGCAGTCGCAGGAACTGCCACCGAAGTGCCAGGTCAAGCCGGTGCCGATCCAATAGCTGGCGAGCGATGTGCTCGTCAATGGGCCGAATTGTTGGGTTTCGTCGAACATTCCACCTGCATTCAGATCGACATCGACATTCGGCAGGATGTTCTTCATACCCACGCCGAACGAGATTCGGTGCTTGTTGTAGTTGGGGAATAGCGACTGCACATAGCGAATGGCTGCTTGTGCACCGGGAGGCGTTACGCCACCCGACGAGTTGCCGGGATTTGCCTGTGTAGCGTTTTCCGCATACACGTATCCGGCGCGAACGCGAAGGCATTCCGTCACTTTGTATTGTGCACCAAATTGAAACACCCACTGGTCGTCATAAAGGACGCCAAAAAGATCGGTGTCGTCCCAGTTCTTGTAAAGAACATCAACGGCCAACAGCAGGCGGCCGCACATCAGGCTTTCATCGGAGATGCCGATGCCGACATTGCTGGGCAAGTCGAGTCGAATATCGTTGATGGAGGTTCCGCCCAACGGCAATTGTATAATGGCCGCTTGATCGAATGTGAAACTCTGTTTCGTCTGGTAATAGACGCCTAATTTCGTCGCCGGCGCAACGGCGTAGTTCAGGCCGATCGCTCCGCGCAGGGCGTAGTCGTAGGCCGCGCCGGTTAGTCCCACGAACGGACCGTCGAGCGTTGAATTGCCAAGCATCAAATTCGCACCGACCGACAGACGTTCGGTCAGTTCCAGCCCAACAGCTGGGGTGATCTCAAGCACATTGAAGAATGCCGAGGTTCCGTTGCTGGCCGGAATGTGGCGGAAGCTGTTGCCTGCACCCGAGGCGGCAATCAATCCCACACCGAACGTCCCGGGAATTCCCAGCGGCCTCAAATCTTGTGAGACGGCGATATTACCCAGGGCGGAACCTTGTGCACTGGACTTTCCCTGGTACGAACCGACGCCTTGAAACACACCGCCGGGCGGAGTGGTATGCCGCATCTTGATTGTTGGTTCCACCCAGGCACCACTGAAGGTGAAATGAGTTCCTCCGAATTGTGACAATGTCGCCGGGTTGCCATGCAGGGCCGACGGCAAATCCTGCGGGTTGGCAATGCTAACGCCCCCCATGCCGCCAGATGCCGGCATCACCGTGTTATGCAGTTCGACGCCAATTGCCTGTGCGTGTGATTCACTCGTAAGTGATCCAGAAAGCAACAGGATAGCCAACAAGCCAGCGACACTGGGCGAATTCCGTTTCGACATTGCCTTACTCCGATATTCGAAAACGAATGTGGATCTGTGAGAAGAGACAAACGCCCGTGAAGCGCCGCTTCATCGGGTGTTATCGTAATGCCGGATCATCGGCTTGTAACGAATATACCGGTTTTATGCTGTTTGCCGATTCCTTCGCTTATGCGGTCGGCACGACCGTCAAAACTTACCCATTCCCACATCGGAACGACAGCAGAGTCGTACCATCGCTACTTCTCAAGAAACTCGATACTCCCTTACCGGAAGCAGGTTCGTTGCTCCTTTGGGTGAGCGGCAGAACAAATTCCTGATCGCCCGGGCGCAGCGAAAAAGCCTGCAAACGCCGTTTAAAACGGTGCTTGCAGGCTTTTTAAGCGGAGAGAGCGGGATTCGAACCCGCGGTCCGGTTTGACCCGAACACAGCATTAGCAATGCTGCGCATTCGGCCACTCTGCCATCTCTCCGGATCGTGTTTTACTCCGTCTTTGTGTCGTTTCGAGCTTCACTGAAACCCGTCCTCTGTCACGTCACCACCTCCCAGTTTGACCGGAAAGGCTGTGGCGAGCGTGAAGTCTACCAAATCACGCCGCGCGAGCAAGCCTCAGAAGCGCAACTACGATTTCGAGACGATTCGGCAGGGATACCGAACCCGACGGCTCCGTGCGCTGCTGAACGTCACTCAAGTGACTGAATGGCTTCGTCGTCCGGAAACAGGTCTTTGGCAATCGCCACGAGTTGGGAACTGATTTCATCGAAGTCCTCGCCGCCGACAGCTTTTCCGTTGTGGTACACCGTGAGGATATCGCACGCAAAACACAGCAGGACATCCACTTCGTCGGTGCCGTGCTGAAACTGAATGCGGACGCCGTAGTCCGGTTCGCAGCCCTTGGCAGATTCCCAATCGTAGACGGTTGGATCGAGCAGCAAACTACGAAGCTGAGATGCTGAGGCTTCGGCAACGTTGATCGGTCCCGCCGTTGTCTCGTAGTCGGACAGTGATTCATTGTAGTAGCTTGGGGATGGCAGGCGGAATGCCCGCACCGTTGACGCATTCTTGACTGTGTCGATGGCCTGCGAGCTACCAAATAGAGGAGTCAGGCTGCGAGCAGAATCACTGCAGCCAGCGGAGCAAGCAAGTAGTAGAAGACATGTGGCTCGAATCGGCATCTGTTCGCCCAATGGTATTCCCGACTGTCAAACTATCGTAAAGAGCAGTGCGTTCCTCGACCAGACTCTCCCGCCGACAACAATAACGGTCACTTCTTCCGCCATTGATCGACGAAATCGAACAACAGCTTGGTGGCGGGGTCGTCGGGCAGGCCGAGGTTGGCGTTGAGTTTGTTGTGGGTTGTTTCCCGCGCGCCGAATACCGTGGTAGGAATCTCGAAATCCTTGAGTACCATGCCGAGGCGTCGTGCCTGTGCGGCGGTGTTGGGATGGCCGGCCACATGGAGAATGAGAAATGGCGGAATGCCCTTGTCCTTGGCAACATGTGTGACGGCTGAAAAATCAATGTGCTTTTTCGGATCGTTGCCGAACTTGACGCGGTGGCCGAACTTGGAGAGCGGCAGGCCGTGAACAGTCTGGCGAAACTCCGCCGTCATGATGATCGCCGGCAAATCGTAAGTGTCTCCATCCACGGGAACACATCCCCTGAGAACGTCGAACGGGACGCCTTCCGCTTTCAGATAGCGATCGTCGGTGCAGAGCAAGGCCGCAAGCTGGGCGCCGGCCGAATGTCCCATGACGAAAATACGTGTCGGATCACCTCCGTATTCGGCGACGTTTTTGTGGACCCACCCCAGCGACTTGGCGACGTCTCGAGTCAGCACGCCCATTTCCACGTGAGGCAGCAGGCGATAGTTCGTTGAGACAAATACGAAGCCGCGATCGGTGAACACGAGCGGCTTGATTTGCACGCTCGACTTGTCTCCCGCCTGCCATCCGCCGCCATGAATCCAGAAGACCACAGGCAGGGTTTTCTCTGCCTTCTTTTCAGGCGTGTAGATGTCGAGCACCTGCCGTTCGTGTGCAGGTTTGGCATAGGGAATGTTGCGTTTGATCGTCTGGGACTGCGCCGCAGTTGTGAACGAGAAACCAACGGCAAAGACGAGAAAGAGCGGGAAGCGGGTATTCATAGTCGGGGACCGCCGGATTCAGGTTGTGAAACAATCGCACATTCAAACCGGATCGAACTCCGGTTTGACAATCTGCCAATGTACGACTTCACAACACTCTCTGCAAACGAAAGCATTTTCAGCCTGCTTGATCGCTTACTTCTTTGGCGCCACTGGCGCGTCTTTCTTTGCTGCCGCATTGCGTTCGATCAGTAGTTCAGGCCCTTGCCAAAGCAGCTTCTGATCATTGGGAACCGAGGATGGCAGTTTTGGCTTGGAAGCAGTCTTCCCCTGCTTGTCGTCCTTTTGCTCTTTTTCAATCGGCTTCGCTGCAACCGACTTCCCTGCTTTGGGTTCGTCCTTCTTCGCCGGTAACGTTTCCGGCTGAACAGGTTTCGGCGTTTTATCTGAGCGCAAGAAAACGTGTTTATCGGTGTATTTGACAGGAATTGTCGATGGCTTCGGCTTCTTCCTCCAGGGCCAGTAGAGTCGGACCTTTGAGGCCCTGAATTTGCGATCTTTGTAGATGTCTCCACGTTGAAAGGGGCCGGCACCGAGAACCCAGGTGTCGCTTGCTCTGCTCGATGCTGCCGAATTCCCCGACTGCCAAACCGGCTGCCTGGTTTTGACGTTGTACGCGAACAACGCCACTTTGGCGGCCGACATCTGGCTATGTTTCTTGGCCAACGACAGTTCCGGAAGCGGCGGAACCGCAGGCATCGTCGGCATGACAGCTGCCGCTGTGTTGAGCACATTCGTCACAGAATTATTCTGCGGCAATCCGTAGGTGACATCGTGCGAATTCGTCCCCAACACACCGACGCGTGCTTCGACAACAAAGTCGGCGTCCTCCTTCTTGTCTTGTAACAGACAATTTGCGGCGACCATCTGCTGCCGTAGTGAGCTGATAAAGTAATCGGAGTTCACAAACCCGATTCCTTTCACCGCGCGAATATACTGCGCGTCGAAATACACTTTTTCTCCCGACAGAGTACCGAAGTCGATATCCTCAATCGACCGATCGACCGCGTCGGATAGCAGCAGATGTTCGGTGGCCGACTGGCTGAGCATCGTGCCGCAACCACAGCAGAACATCGGAAACAACAACAGCCCCAGGACGGGTATCAGTCGCAAATTGAGCCGCGAGAAAACAATCAACGGAGTGCCTTGCCGATTCATTGCGCAAACGCCCGAACATCCAAAACTCGGGAGTTGGCAGGAATCGAATTGGAATGGGAATTGAAGTGTGAGAGGTGAGTAACGCGCGACAGATTATAGCAATCCATCCGAATTTGCCAACATGTGCATATTCAACTCGCGCTGGCTGCCCATGAATTCCCTGTAACCCATGACTACTAAACACGTTGCGACTCCCAGCCAACAGCCTGTACTCCGCATGGCAATGCTGTACCGTTTCTTGGGTTAAGGGGATATGGGGTGCCAGCAGCAGAGTCGTCGATGCCACAGCGAGCGCTCCTTACTGGGGGCTGCGCTCCGAAGACGTCGCTTCGACCCCATTTCCCATTTTGAAATACTGAGCCGCCCGATCTGTATTGGCACATTATCGCAACGGGACGGACAATAGGGTAACATCGAAACGTTAAACGTCGGGAACTGCAGAGCGTGATACGCGTGCCTGCCGACAACAACAGCGACAAATTGTCTGTTAACCGATCCATCGACTACGCGTTCCAATGCGCGAGGAATTGAAATGATGAAAACCGCCTGCATCGCGTTGATTTTCGCGATCTCCACTTCGGCTTTCGCGGCCGAGAAACCGACCATCACACTTTGGCCAAACGGACTTCCCAAGGATGCGCGGCCGATTGATGCAGCACGTGCCAAGAGTCTGTTGGCCCGGCAAACGGCCGATCGAATTACGTACGTCGCTTCACCGACGCTCACGCTGTATCGCGCGCCGGCTAAAACAGCCAACGGCTGTGGCATCGTGATTTGTCCCGGTGGCGGCTACAACATTCTCGCCTGGCCCAAGGAAGGCCTGGAAGTTGCCGAGTGGTTCAACTCCATTGGAGTCACCGCCGTCGTTTTGAAGTACCGAGTTCCCCGTCGTGATCCAAAACGGCCGCATTGGGAACCGCTGCAAGATGCGCAGCGTGCAATCCGCATCATGCGCAAGAACGCAGCCGACTGGGGCGTCGATTCAAATCGCATCGGAATTCTCGGGTTCTCCGCAGGCGGACATTTGACCGTCATGGCCGGCACGCACTTTAAGGAGACAACCTACGACCGTGTCGATGAGGCCGACGATCTCAGCGCTCGGCCTGATTTCATGTGTCCCATTTATGCCGCCTACCTCGGCAACGACTACAAAGACGACCGCGCGGAAATCGGTTCGCTGGTAACAATCACCAAAGAGACGCCACCAACGTTTTTGGCAGTCACGCTCGACGACACCTTCCGCGGTGTCCAGGCGGGAATGCTGTTGGCGAAGTTCAAGCAAGCCGGCGTACCGGCCGAGGCGCATATTTACTCAACCGGAGGACACGGATACGGAATTCGCCCGTCATCGAATCCGATCTCAACGTGGCATCTGCGGTTGGGCGACTGGATGAAAGGGCGCGGCCTGTTGAATCAAAAGTCTCAATAGCTGCGTTGCAACGCACCGCAGAAGCAGCAGCGCGACGCAGAGCGTCGAAGATGTGCGTTCCCACGCAGAGCGTGGGAACGAGGTGACGCGTCACTCGGGCACAAGTGGTGGTTTCTCGCGGGCGATTGAGTAGTCGCGTTCATCGATGGTCGGATGCCCCCAGGGGCCGTAGGTGTCGAATTCGTCGCATTGATTCTCACCGAGCACGAATTTCACATCGATTCCTACATCGGTGACATCGCAGCGATGGAAACCGAATCGGGTTTCGATGTCGGGCCAGCGATCGGTCATCTGCGCGGTGTTGCCGGCGGCGGGTGTTCGATACAGGCGGATTCCGTCCATCAGCTGCATCGGACGGCCGGTGTGAACGTGGCCGCAAAACAGAATTTCAACGCCGGCATTCTGCAGCAACTGCCATAGCCGCTGGCGATGCGGCGCGTCGATGGAGAAATACCAGTTGTCGTACTCTTCGGCGACCGTCAAATCCCAAGCGGGTTCGTCGGGCTGTTCGATGAACGGCCAGTAATGCATCATGGCGACGTGATGTTTGGCCGGCGGTAAGCTCGGCAGAAGTTCGAGCATTCGCCACAATCGCTCTTCATGCGATAAACCCGAACCGGCAACGGCCGCGTAGAATCCGGTGAAGCGAATGTCGCGGTGCAAGAACGTCCAATGCGTGGGGCCAAAGTACGACGCGAACAGATTCAAACGGCGTT
>CAUZOL010000272.1:0-9627 GCA_963581435.1 Planctomycetota bacterium | reverse complement strand
GACTCCGACGAAGTCGCGTGGCCACCGAATCCTTCGGTCCGCTCAATTCGCTCGCACGCCAACCCGCGAATACAACCGTCGAGCCGCTTCACGCTGCGCATACGAATCGTCAAAATGGACATCCACCCCTGGATTCGCATACCGCCGCAGCCCAGCACCACAACCCAAGAATTAAACTCTAGAACTGTTAGCGGTAGCGCGGATTCCATTTACTTGTCCCCAAGCTCCGCAGCTTGGGAACCCGTTAACGCCGCGAGAAACGCTGGATCGCGCCAACGGTTGTAGATCGGGGCGGAGCCCAATCCCTACAGTGTCGGCACCCGCACGACAGCGCGCGGGGCGTTGCCCCGCCGCTAAACGGCCGACGTGATTGGGTTCATAGCCCGATTAGTTGGCGATCACCTTGACGTTGTCGATGAACAGTTCCGAGTCTTTGGCGTTGCCGAAGAGGCCGGGGCTGCCTTCGGTGTTGGCGGGGGCGTCGGTCCATTCGACCGTCCACTCCGCCGGTTCGTCCTCGCCGCGCTGCCAGACTTTGCCTTTGAGGACGGCCACCGTTTTGCCGTCCTGCTTTTCGAGGGTGGTTTGCAACTTCATGGTGTACCAGGTGTCCGCCTTCCAGGCGAAGGGAACCTTCTTGAATTTGATTTCGTGGGCAACCCACGAATAGAGCTTGAGTTCCTGATCGGCCCCACGAAGTTCGAGCCGATACCGTTGTGCCTGCACGCCGATGTCGGGCATTTTGGCGGGCAATCCAGCCGTCTTCACTGCGGTGGGCGTGCCGTTAACGTCGGCCTGAATGGTGTAGTTTTTCCCATCGGGATGTCCCATCCAACCCTGACTCCGCGCACCGAGCGGAATGGTGCTGATTTTGCACATCACGCCGTTGCCGTCGACTTTGCGCGGTCCGCGATTCGCCGTCAGTTGAATGTTGCCGCTTTCCAGCGTCTTCCACTCGAAATTCGCAACGACTTTTTCTTTGACCAACAATTCCAGCAGCGAATCGAAGGCGGCCTTGGCGTCTTCGACGTTACGCGGCCGCTTGATGCCGGCATCGTCGTCGTCCGATTCCAGATCGAAGAACCGCAGCAGCTTGGTCCACGTTCGGCGAGGATTGTCGTCGTCGAACGTTGCCGCTTTGGGGTTGCCGTTAATGAAACTGGTCATCACATAGACATACAATTTGCTGGCACGCGGGTCGGCCGCTTTCAGCGTGAGATACAGATCGTGGTCGATGGAAATGTGCCGGTACCGTGCCCCGACCCAAGTGATGGGAATGTCGCCATCGGAGAAATCAAAACTCCAGGGGAAGTCGGGGACGACGCGGATTCGTGCCTGGCCGGTCAGTTCGCCGACGGCTGCCGTCACAGTAATGGCCGACGGTTTTCCGCCCACTTTGGGAGCGGAGTATTTTCCGTTCTCGCCAATTTCGCCGTTACCGTCGATCGAGAACTTGATCTCCTTGGCATCGACGGTTCGCAGGTATTGGCCATTCTTGTTGTAGAGCCGTGCAGAAAACTGTTGCCGTTGACCGGGACGCATCAGCGTTTCGACCGGCACCAGTTGCAGGTGGGCGGCGTCGGTGTTGTCGGCTCTCGGTGTGACGGCGGGAAATTCCGGTCGCGGATCGGCCGCCGGTTCTTGATCGACCGTGCCGATGCAGTAGAGCGCCTCGGTTGTCGGCACGTACATCCGACCGTGCGAAACGATGGGCGAACCGTACGATCCCCCGGCGTTCAATCGAGCGCGATGAACGACCTCGACGCCGTCTTCGGTTGGTTTGAGCGTCCACCAAATTGTGTTTTCGGTGCAGATGAAAATTTTGCCATCGACGTACAACGGGCTGCTGCGGACCGGTCCACGAAGTTTGACTTCGGTGATCTTCTTACCCGTTTTTAGATCGGCCACGTGCATCACACCGCCGTCTTCACAGGCATAAATTCGGCCATTAACGTGCAGCGGCGTGCTTTTGCCGACGAACCATTCCAGGTTCCGCCAAACTTCGCCCGTCTTGGTAATGTCACCCGTCTTGGTGCCGTCGAGTGCAAACAGCGAACCCATTTTTGTGCTGCCGATGTTCTCTTCGCTATGGCCGGCGATGACCGTGTTTCCGACAACCAGCGGAGTGGTGTTGATTCCGCGTCGGGAGACGTTGTAGGTGAAAATGTTCTTGCCTGTTTGCGGTTGGAATGCATGCACGCCGCCGTCGCCCGAGCCAAACACCAATGCGTGCTGGCCGTTGAGGACCGTGGTGATTGGAGCGCTGTAGGTGGTGTCGTAGGGCAGCAGACGCGTCTGCGTGAACCAGACCGCTTGCCCGTTTCGCTTGTCGAAAGCGATGAAGCGATGCGCCGGCTTGGCCATTTGGCCCCAACCGATGACGATGCCGCTGATGACGACCAGATTGCCGTGAACGACCGGGTAGTTTGTTCGCCCGCCGTACGTGTTCAACATGCCGTATTCTTCGCTGAGCGAATGCGACCATTTGGTTTTCCCGGTTTTGCCGTCGATGCAAATGAAATAGTCGCAGACACCGAGTGCGTAAATGTCGCCGGTGACCGGATCGCCGTAAACGCTCGACCAACCGACTCGCGTGTCCGGCACGTCAGAGAGGAAGACCTCGAACCGGTTTTCCCAAAGTGTCTTGCCGGATTTTGCGTCAATGCAGACGACGCGTTCTCCCTCTTGAAGTGTTCCCTCTTGATCTCTCAACATGAGGTACAGCTTGCCGTTCATGACGACCGGCGTTGATCGACCGCGAAGATCTTCGCGTTGCCAGAGTACGTTTTCGCCAGGATCGGTGATTTCGCCTTTTTCGTCCTTCACCTGCGGACGCCACTTATCGACGATTCCCTTCTCGCGTGAAATGCCGTTCATTTCCGGCCCGCGCCAATGCGGCCAGTCCATTTCGTCGGCCATCCACGTATAGCTCTTCGTCCCGCCGTTGGCCGATGCCGGCTCGCCGACAATGAGAAATGCCTGCAACACGAGGGTGGCAACACAGCAAGTGAGGGTTGTCATTTTCATCGTGAATCTCGAGATGTCTGAAATCAGGAAACGGTTCGGGACGTTGATGTCCCCTTGTCTAAAGTGACGGGGTGACAGAACGCCCAACGTGCTAAAAAACTAGCATAATGCTGCTCGATTCACAAGTCAAGTCGCGCTGTCGCTTTGCATCCGACCTGAGAGGGAATCAAGCGCACGCGACTTTTCCCACGATAGATTCGCGATTCTTCATGATGACCAACGTGGGGACGCGGGCCGATCCGAGGACGTAGATATGGATCGCAGAACCGCCGACTGTCGCGAGCAGATTCGCGGAACCCGCGGCTAATTCTTCAGACTCAGCGGCAACCAGCAACTGGCTTAACCGGAATTGGGCAACCCGCTGGTTCGCATCGAGAACGGCAGCCTGAGTGCTCATTTTTTGAAAGTGGGAAACGGGTGTCTGGCGTCGAAGCGGCGTTGTCGGATCGCAGCCCGCGGTTTTAAGATTGGAAAATTGCACGAACGCGCGATTTCCCCTGCACCCTGTGGTCATCGATCATGGGAATTGTAAGCGTTCGGCCACGCGTGTCGGCATGCGTGGTGATCGATCGACGGCGTTGTCCATTGGTTGTCGCCGAAGTGGCCCGGCTGTGGCGGATTCGGTCCGTGCGATCGGCAGGACGAAATGCGCGACAAGAACGTGCCGTTCGTAGGAGAGCAGATACATGTGAATCAAATCGGGATTGTCGGCAT
This sequence comes from Planctomycetota bacterium, assembly GCA_963581435.1. Classification (GTDB taxonomy): domain Bacteria; phylum Planctomycetota; class Planctomycetia; order Planctomycetales; family Planctomycetaceae; genus JABISG01. The sequence goes on along the minus strand of CAUZOL010000272.1, from coordinate 5,886 downwards.
CCCGAAGCAGCACCGGTCCATCGATGGCAGCCTTGTGGTGATCGATCCACTGACTCTTCTCGTTCAACATGAAACTGTAATACGGGCTGCACGTCGGCGGATTGGCCTGAAGTTCTTCGTACGTTTGATAAAACGGCGGCACACCGATCCCCATCGGCATGTACAATCCCTTCGAGTAATTCTGCTTCGGCAACACCGGCAGCGAATCCAGGTCGATCCCGCCGACGATGATCCGCGTTGTCGAGCATTTGTCGCGACCGACGTCACGGCGAAATCGGCACGGTGTGAATTCGCCGTGCTTCTTCTTTTCGATGCGACTCGGGTCAGCTTGAAACACCAACTCGATTTCGTGCAGGCTCTTATCGGGACTGGAAGGACATTGAACCGAGCGAACAACCGCTTGTTCAAAAGCGGCCAACCGCCAGAATTCGTTCCCCCAAGGCGCATCAACGTGATACCGCCCCGGCGGCAGGAACGTGGCAAAACTCCCCTGGTCCGACGCTTGAACGTCGCTCCAGGTTTGTTGAACGGTCATGTTGGACGACAGAGTTTTCCGCGTCTGTTCGCCATCGTAGGCGATCGGCTCACACGGGTCGTATTGCGCGTCGATCGGCGTTTCACTGCAGGCCGTGCGTAATCGTTCGAGCGCAATCGGCGTCCCCGAGGGATCGAGCCAGTGTTCCATGCGGTACCCGTTCAAGTCGCTGAAGTACGACAGGCCCGTATTCTCTTCCCAGATTCGTTTGTAATGGCCCATCGGAAACGTGAACCAACCCTGGTAATACATCGCCTTCTTGCCGTTCTCTTTGGTGAACAGCAGCACTTCCCACAGGCCGGCGTTCAGGCAGTTTTTGGCGAGCGATGCGACGCGAAGATTCTCAACTTCAAATCCGTCGCCGCCGGTCACTTCGGCATGCGGACCGGGAACGTCGAACTGCACCTGTTGACGGTTCCATTGCCGATCGACGACGGCGATTCGCTGGAGACCTTTGTCGCCGCGCACATATTCCGGCAAGCCGGGCGTCATCAAACTCACATCGATATCGCGAAACACAATGCGGGCAATGCGGGGATCGTCCGACTCGAAAATGAAGTCGAAGTGTCTGCCATCGCAGCCAGCCACCAGCGTAAGATTCCTCCCCTGATAGCAACCAAACTCGCTGCTATGCGGCGAGGGATCTTCCGGGTAATCGGCGGCACAGGTTTCGGTCACCCGTACGTTCATACAATCGGAATACGGCTGCATCGCCGCACATCCGCTGAAGAGCGCACCCGCAATTGCCAAGACCGTCGCAGTCAACGGCAACCGTCGCGCGAAGTGATTGCGGCCCACCGATTCACGATTTCCGTTGTCCCGTTTCGGCAGGTCCACAGTACTCGACATACCCCACGTCTCCTCGGCTGCGGACGCCCACTGGGGGGCGAACAACGCGATCTGGCCCCGATCCCTCTATCGGCTTATCGGTCAATGCCGCCGCGACATAGAAAAATCTCCGAGAAGTAGCGGTTACAACAATCAGGTATGGCGATTCGCGGAATAGATTGTGAGAACCGTATCTGCGTTTTGTTCAACAATTCCGCTGGAAAACCAAGCGGTTTGTGCGACAATGCGCAAATGTCGCTTCTCTATTTGCGAGGCCATGTCGCCTAAAACCCTGTTGGGCAGACTAGACCGCGATTCAAATCCGGAAAAGGACGGCTGATGCCACCAAAACGCCGTTGGGTCTTCTGCTTGAGCATTGGTTATTGGATTCTGTTCGCCAGCTGCCTGTGGTCACCACAGGACTCTTGGGCGCCGAGTTGGTCATCATTCCACGGTATGCGCGGTTACACGATTCGCGATTTTGGCGCCTTTCGGTATGCGACGGAATCATCTGTGTTTCCGATTGGATGGCGACAGCAATACGAGTCTCGGAAAGACGAAATCAAACTTCACCCAAAACCATTGGGCGTCACGATTGTCTTGACGCTCGCTTCGATATGGTTGTTGTTATTCGTTCTCAAGACTCTTTGTTACGATCAGCCTGATCACCGTGGTCCGAAGCCGCATTGTTCAGCGTCCCTGACGTCACCATAACGTGAGGTCCACCATGCGAACTTCCATGATCAAACGGCGTGGTTTCACGACGGTCGAATGTCTGGTGTGTGTCTCGGTGATTGCGATTCTCATTGCCTTGATCGTGCCGGCGGTCCAGCAGGCACGAGAAGCGGCGAGGCGATCGACCTGTAAGAACAATCTCAAGCAATTCGGTTTGGGGCTGCATAATTATCACGACACACATGAAGTCTTCCCGCCGGGCTGGATGCCGAGGCACCCTGCTGATCCGATCGCTGCCGACTCCTGGGCCTGGAGCGTAGTGCTGTTGCCTTACCTGGATTGAGGCCACTTATACCAAGAACTCTGCGGTCGCAGAGACTTCCCCCCAGCGAGTGGCACCGAACACGATCATCACCGTCCTATGACCCTCTGCCCTTCCGATTCCAGCGCCGAGACGAACCGGTTCTATGCCGGCTATGCGACATCGAATTACCCCGCCGTTCATGGTGGCGGTATTCAAGCCGTCAGTGACGATCTTGACCATCAGGGCAATGGTGTGTTCTCTGAAGCCAGCAGCGTCACATTGGATGACATCGCCGGGGGACGCGGCAGCACCTTCCTGCTGGGCGAACGTTCGCTGACACCGACAGGCAACGCCGGAGCAATCTGGATGCGTTCAATCAACATGTCCGGCACCGGAGACGACGGTTCCGCTGTCGCCGGGATTTGTGATAGGTCGGCAATGATAAACGATTTCACCAACGCCGATGCTTTCAGCAGCAGCCATGTCGGCGGCGCCCATTTCGTGATGGCCGACGGCTCCGTTCGCTTTGTGAACGAAACGATTCAATCGGCAATCTACGAAAGTCTTGCCACAATCGACGATGACAAGTGACACGGTTATGCTGTGCTTGTACCGAGACTGACTGACCTTCCCTGCTGCACTCAATCGTAACGAAAGTCTACTTGCGGATGACCGCGACTTTTCCGGAGATTCGATTTCGCGGTCAGTTGCGGCCGTCGCAAAAAGACGTGGTTGAAATTGCCACGCGCAAACTGCAAGAGGGGCGGCGGCGGTTGCATATTGTTGCGCCACCCGGTTCGGGCAAGACGATTCTCGGGCTGTATTTGTGGGCCGAGTGTATCCGTCGGCCGGCGCTGGTGCTCTCGCCCAACTCGGCGATTCAATCGCAATGGGCGGCCCGCGTGGACATGTTCAACGTCACCGGCGGACGGCACGGGTTGGTGAGCACGTCCTCGAAGTCGCCCGAGTTGTTGACGTCATTAACCTACCAGGCGGTGACGCTGCCCCGGCGTGGCGACGATCACTTGGATGACCGTGCGATCGAATTGTGGATCGATCGGCTGATTGAAAAAGGACAAGCCGACGATCCCGATGAGGCGCAAATCTGGATCGACGATCTCCGGCGGCACAACGCCGACTATTTCGACGAACGCTTGGCCGCGTATCGCAAAGAGTTTCGCGACGCCGCAGCGGGAGCGGGTGGCGGCCTCGACATGTTGCACGCTTCCTCAATGGCCACGCTGCAACGATTGAAGGACCGCGATGTCGGCCTGATCATTCTCGACGAATGCCATCACCTGTTGGGCCACTGGGGTCGCGTGCTGGCCGACGCTCACGATTTCCTGGAGGAGCCGATCGTCATCGGGCTGACCGCCACGCCGCCCGATCTGGCGGGAAAAGCGGCGACCGATATCGCGCGGTACGACGATTTCTTCGGCCCGATCGATTACGAAGTTCCCGTGCCGGCTGTCATCAAAGATGGATTTCTGGCGCCGTACCAGGACTTGGCGTACTTCGTGCGTCCGCAGCCAGCCGAGTTGTCGTACATCGCGAATGCCGACGAGCAGTTTCACGCGCTGGTCGAAGAACTCTGCCGACCGCGCGCAACCGGCGAATCAAGTGAGGAGGTCCCGGCCGTCGAGACCATCACGGCCGATGAATCATCAACTCCCGAACCAGAAGGGGACAACGTGTCGGCTCCGGGTCCGCTTTCACTTTCCGAATGGCTGCTGCAGTTGTTGACGACTCGACGTTTACCAAGCGGGCAGTGTGCCGACTGGGCAAGTTTCGAGCGGCGCGATCCCGAACTTGCGGCGGCCGCCTGTCGTTTTCTGCGAAAGCGCGGCGTCGAACTTCCCGAGGACATTCCCGAACTTGAAGAGGAAGACGACGACGATGATGAAGCGGATGTCGCCCTGGAGTTGCCCGCACTGATTCCGTTGTTGGACCGCTATGTTCGACATTACCTGCGGCGTTCGGCCGACCCCGCTGACCGGAAGTTAGCCGAGACGGCTATCGACCGCATGCGGATGTTAGGGGTGCAAATTACCGAAACCGGCTACCAGCGGTGCGCCTCGCCGATGGGTCGGGTGATGGCGTTTTCGCAGAGCAAGGCCGACGCGCTGCTTCCAGTCTTGAAAGCCGAGATGCAAGCGTTGGGCGATACGATTCGCGCAGTGGTTGTGGCCGACTACGAAAAGACGTCAGCCGTGCGGGCCGGTGTCGAGCATCTGTTGGATGCAGAGGCCGGCGGTGCAATCGCAGCGTTTAAGAAACTGTTGAGCGATCCCGAGACCGATGCGCTCGATCCGATTCTGGTGACCGGGTCGAGCGTGTTGGTCGATGACGATTTGCAGGAACGGTTCGCAGACGCGGCAACACAATGGCTACGCGAAGCCGGTTTCACGGTCGAATTGACGTTCGCCGAGGAAGACGGTTTTCACGTGGTCAACGGTCGCGGGGCCGATTGGTGCCCGCGAGTTTATGTCGCGATGATTACCGAACTGTTTCAGCGCGGCGTCACCCGGACGCTGGTGGGAACGCGGGGTCTATTGGGCGAAGGTTGGGACGCCAACAAGATTAATGTGTTGATCGATTTGACGACGGTGACAACGTCGATGTCGGTCAATCAACTGCGCGGACGCTCGATTCGCCTCGACCCGGAAGCGCCGGGAAAACTGGCGAACAACTGGGATGTCGTCTGCATTGCCCCGGAGTTCGTCAAGGGACTGGATGACTACGAACGGTTCTTGAAGAAGCACAAAACGCTGTTTGGCATCACCGACGACGGGGCGATTGAGAAAGGCGTGGGCCATGTGCATGCGGCGTTTACGGAACTGAAGCCGGAGGGGCTGGAAGGTTCGGTGGCGGCGTTGAATGCCGACATGTTGGCGCGGATCGACGACCGCGCCCTTGTTCGCAGTCAGTGGAAGATTGGCGAGCCGTACCATCCCGAACCGGTTCGCAGTCTCGAATTTCGTCCCGGCGGTGGTGGCGGTGGCTTTCCGCCGTTCGACGGAAAGCAGGACGCGTGGAACGATCATTCGTTGGCGTTGGCGATTGGCCAAGCCGTGTTGGGTTCGCTGCACGAGACCGGCCAGATCGCGACCTATTGGGACATTCACGTCGGTGATCGGGCGGGGGGCTATGTGCGGGTGTTTCTCGAACGGGCCTCGGAAGAGGACAGCGTGTTATTCAGCCGCGCATTGCGTGAAGCGTTCGCGCCGCTACGGCGGCCGCGTTATGTCATCCCGCGAAAGGTTGATCGATACTCGGAGACGTTCTGGTCGAGTTTGTTGCCGGCAATCGTCGGTCGTTACTTTCGCCGCCGCCGTCGCGAGATGGTGATGCTACACGCCGTCCCGTCGGACATGGCGAAGAACAAGAAACTGGTGGCGGTTTATCAGCGCTACTGGAATTCGTACGTCAGCCCCGGCGAAGCGGTGTTTGCGCATCGTGGTGCGGGCGAGCGAATGGTGGAAGAGGCGATGCAGAATGGAATGGCACCACGTGGGCGGATTCACGAGAAAGAGATTTTCGTGTG
>CAUZOL010000271.1:0-9644 GCA_963581435.1 Planctomycetota bacterium | reverse complement strand
ATTCTCCAACGCGACACGACGATCAAAGAGAACATTCGCGGCAAACGGCTCCGCGCAGGCTGGGACGAGAGCGTCCTCGATGACATCTACGCTGGTTTTGCAGCAGTTTAACGTGCGATTGCCCTGCCACTACCTCGCAGAGTCTTGGTCGATTGTTGACGAGAGCGCAAAGATGAAGCGCCACCGTTCCTGAGAGAGAAGCGGTTGTGCTCGATGTGCGAGCGCATGGCGCCACAATAAAAATCCACGCAAAATGACCTACCCCCGATTGTTGTACCACCTTCAGTGAGAGAATCGGGGAGAGGTCACCGGCGCTTGACTGGGCCAAATCTGATACTGCGACTTTCTGCCGAGTGCAGCTCTCCGACCTGAGTTCCGAGTTCCGCGTCAGGTGGCGGACACCTCAGCCTGCCGTCGCTGGCGACGACGTCGCGTGCGAATTGCAATCGCGGCTGCAGTGAGAATTCCGCCGGCAAGCCAGTACAGGCCCGTGCCGTAGAGAACCCAATAGGCCAACAGCTTTGCGTTCTCGGCCATGATACAGAACACGCCCTGTTCTGTTTTTTACCACTCCTCGGCCCTGAATCCCGGATTCGGTGAGGAGACGAACGAGATGCGTTTCATCTCGTTCCCCAATCGACGGCTGAGTGTCCAACGGGCACGGCGTGTATGGAACGCGCTGGTCACAATGGCCACTCGCGCATGCGGATGCTTGCTCAGAAAATCGGTGAGAACCTCCATGTCGGCCAACGTGCTGTTGCTCTGGCCGCCCAGTACCACGATTTTTTCTTCGGGTACACCGCGTGCCAAGTAGACGCGCTTGGCAATCGCCCATGAGGGAGGAACGATCCCGTCCTCTTCATCCGGCGAAATCTCGTTCCGTACGATGATCGCCCGTTTCGCGAAACCGGCATTGACGAGTGCCGCAGCCATGAAAGGACGGCGTTCTGCGTCACCGGGTAGCGCCAGCACATAATCGACCGGCTGCGGAGCAGTTCCTATGTCGAGCCATCCCGCCAAACAGGGGAGAAGTTGAGGATGCCCGGCGTACAGCGCACTGCCCATCAGAGTCGCGGCAGCAATCACTGTGATGGCATATCGCGTTTTGTGTCTCATGGTTCAGTCGCGCGTTGCGCTGCCAGCTGGGCTTGGTACACGTCCGGATCCCATGTGTCCGTGAAGGTGGACTCCGGACGACCGTTGATCCAGCGATAGAGGAGCACCATCGATGCATTCCCGAACGACTTCATGCCGCGCCGACTCCGCCACCAATTGGTCTCGTCATATCGTCGATCCGGCAAGGCCCGCACGCGGACCCTTGCCGCCGACCCTGCACTCAGCGTCGCATCCAGCACGCGGCGAACATCGCGACTCCGGAAACGATCCGCAAAAACGGTCACCTGAACCGTCTTCTGGGTACGAAGCCAGGAGTCCAAACGTTCTGCGAACTGCCAGGTCGATTGCGTTTCTCCCCCGATCAGAGAAATTGCGTCCGCAGGAATCCCTTCCTTTTCTAATTGTCGGCGCGCGATCTCATTGGGTGGCGGCAGGATCCCATACTCGATGAGCCGTTTCTTTTGGCCCTCAAACATCAGCACGCGCTGGATTTTTCCACCACGAAACAACTCTCCGGCGATGGCGTGACGATGGTCGCCACCGGTGATGGCGAGATGGTCAAATCCCTCAGTCGGCTCATCAACGATCAAGACATTCGCGACCACCCTCAGCAGCGGCTGATGGAAGATCACCGCCATCACAATCAGTGTCAGACAGGCAATTGTCTTTCGATAAGGAAACTTCATCAATTTCAAAACGCCGGTCCGTTCAAACTGTTGTGGGATTCACCCTGAGTAATTTTCGATAAGTCGTGACCGTTCGCGGTTCTCGTTTTGGTTTCATAGCGCGCGACACCAAGGGTTTCCCTACTACGACTGATTCACCAGAATTTTGGCGATACGGTCGGCTGCGTGGCCGTCCCACAAGTCGGGTACAACTCCGCGCGGATAGTCCCCGCTGAGAATCTGTTCGATATGCCGCGCGAGTTTTTCCGCATCACTGCCGATCAACGTACTGGACCCCTCGTCGACAGTTGCCGGCCGTTCGGTGTTGGGCCGCATCGTCAAACAGGGGATACCCAAGACGGTCGATTCTTCCTGCAGCCCGCCGGAGTCTGTCACCACCAACAGGCTCTGAGACGTGAGCGCCAGGAAATCGAGATAACCGAGCGGGGGCAAGACCACAATTCCAGGCGCATCTGATAATTTCCCTGCCAATCCAAAGTCCTCGATTCTCTGCTTCGTTCGGGGATGCAGGGGGATAACCAGTTTGAGACGATCGCTGGTTTCGACCAGGACGTCCAACAGTCTTGCCAGCACCTCCGGCGTGTCCACGTTCGCGGGACGGTGCAGTGTCACAACGCCGTATTGACCGGGCTCCAGATTGTGCTCGCGAAGCGTGTTGCGTTCGCGAGCCTGCGGCAACAATCGTTGGAGAGTGTCGATCATCACGTTTCCAACGAGATGAAGATGATCGTCGGGATGCCCTTCCCGCCGGAGATTCTCGATCCCTGCAGACTCGGAGACAAGCAGCATGTCGGAAAGAGAGTCGGTCACAATACGGTTGATTTCTTCCGGCATTGTGCGGTCGAAACTCCGCAACCCGGCCTCGACGTGGGCGACGGGAATGCCCAGTTTTACGGCAGCCAGCGTTGCCGCCATCGTCGAATTCACATCGCCAACCACCACGACGCGGTCGTAGGGTTGCCCGTCTGCAGTCCCTTCTTCCAGCGTCTGCTCCATGCGTTCGAGGATGCGTGCTGTTTGAACCCCATGTTTTCCCGAGCCGACTTCTAAAGAAATGTCGGGGCGTTTCATTCCCAACTCAGTAAAGAAGACGTCAGAGAGATTGGCATCGTAATGTTGTCCGGTGTGAATCAACACGGGATTAACGTTGGGATAAGATTCAAACGCCCGTAACAGAGGCGCCATTTTCATGAAGTTTGGCCGCGCGCCAACGATGCAAGCCAAGTTGATCTCGTGCATGGGTATGCGCCTTCTTAAACACTCTGTCGCTCACGGCGGCAGATTCTGAATTCTGAATTATCTAAATTGGAATCTTCCAGTGCCACGGCTGCTTCCCGTCGTCCACACGAATCATGATGTCCGTTCCCTGATCGATCGTCACACTGGGGACGTCATCGTCGTTGTTCCAGGTGAAACACCAACCACAGACGGCTGGAAGTTGGAGCGTTGCCTCCCACACCAGAACCGGGGCTGCCAACCGCTGCCCGAACTCTGGACAGTACCAGTCTTCTTCGACCGTCAGTTCGCCATCCCCGAGACCGGTCACGAATAGCCGACTATCACCGACGGCCAACGTGATGGTTGAGTCCCGTTTGTCGATAATTTGAACGTCCGGATGCAAATGCAACCGATTTGTCAAACGGTGCGTTCCTGTGCCGACCGCCCAATCGACGATGATCCACGGTCCGCCCCGGCGACAGGCGATCAAGCGTTTCGTACTCGGAACGCCAATTCGACGATAACCGTCATGCGACGCCTTCGCCCAGGAAAAACCATGCTGCTCCCCAGTTTGAATCTGTGTCGGATGCCCGCGGTATCCCATTCGGAAACTGGACCAAACATCACACTGATCCTGGCCGTCAATTTGCAACGTGTTGTGTGCGGCCGTTGATCGACAGTGTTGCCGTGCTGCATCGCCAGCGTAGTTATACACTCCCGTGTCAACGACGACCCGCTGCTTGGCGATCGAGATCTCCAGATTCAAGAGATCGCAGTGCGCGTGGGCGGGAAGATGATCGGCACCAACCGGTCCGGCATCGAAGAGGAGTTGACGACATTCCTGTTCTTTCCAGATCCAATAGGGGCCAACCAGATTGGCACTTGCCTCACTGATCTGCGTCGGCGGCACATTCTGGTTTGTCGCACCGATCAGAATCGTGGCAGACGGCGCTTCCTTCAGGACGGAATCGCCCAACAATGGAATCTCGCCGTCAGGATGCAGGATCTCCTTTAAAAATTCTGACATTCGGACTGCCACGCTGGAACACAACTCAGAAATTTCCGGTGCAATTTGCTGAAACGCGTCCCGTATGTCCAACACGGCATCCAACATGTGAGAGTGATACATGGGAGACCGCTCGAAGTGCTCGCCATGTTCAAGAACCTGCTCGCGAAGTTGGTCCGGCAAAACTTGACGGATGGTCCGAATCCATCCTTCCGATTCTGCCCCGTCCATGAAAGCGGCTGAAATGGCCAATGCTCGCAAATTCTCAACCAAATGGTTGCCACCCGGATCCCACTCCAGGTGCCGGTTCAGAAAGCGAGCCTGTTGGAGCAAACTGCCCAGGACTCGCTCACGTGCGCCGGGTGTAGGCGGAGCGATCGTCCACAGCGAGACCCACACCGGCAGCCGCCGGGAAATGCAGAAGGGATGCCACGCGTCCCGATGCATGTACAGATAGGTCAGCGGATTGCCATCGATCCATGACAGCGCAAACCGCCAGGCCTCTTCAATCGATGGTAACTCGACGCCGTCCAATCCCGGCATTGCGGCATCAAGCAAAAAATCGTGGTAGTGGAAGTGGAATCGCCAAAGATGAGGCAAATCGCCCTGTTCGGAGAGCCGCCAGTCCCCCGGCGATAGCTGTACTTCTCGATTGAGAAACCGAAAACAACCATCCTGAAACCGGGAGACATCGCTGCCCGCGTTTCGCGAACGGCGCGTGGCCAGCTTACGGCCAGCCATCTCCACAAGCCCCGGTTCATCTCGCAGATTCGGCAGATCAGTCGGTCGAATCACATAACGGTCGCCGTGTCTCGCCGGCAATTTTTTTCGTGCAAGCTCGAAACTTCGTCTGAGCAGTTGTTGTAGGTGATGATACCGCAGCGTTGACAGTATGCGGTTAAGTCTTCCCATCAGGCCAGGCGACGTGACCGGTGATCGCCAGCCACCATTCGGCATCGCAGCGTGCTTGTTTGAACACTCCGCTGCGTGGGTCGCTTCTGGTGGAGAAGAAGAATCACCGGAGCCAGGCGAGGATGACATAGCTAGTTCTCACGGCCGTGCGGTTTCTGTCAGCGGCTCTTCCGACGCCGCCGAAGAGGTGGGCTGCGTCACATTCTGGCCTGTCAACGATTCCAGCATAGTCAGGAATCGGCTGGCCAAAACGTCGCGTGAAAACTTCTGGGCCACGTACTCGCGGGCTTTGCTGTCAAGCTGTTGTGCCAGACCGGGCGTGTCAATCAGATTTTCAATGCACGCGACCAGCGACTCCGGGGAATCGGGCTCCATCTCGAGACCGGCCCCCGACTCCATCACGATATCGCAGGCCTCGCCCCGCACTCCCATAATGATCGGCCGCTGCATCGCCATGATCTCAAAGATTTTTGACGGGATAACGGATCCAAACAACTCGCAGCCCCGCAGATGAATCAAACAGGCATCGGAATTCGCGAGCACCTTCGGCATCTCATTTTTGGAAAGGCGTCCGGTGAAGACCACCAGATCATCAAGGCCCGATTCTTTTGCTTCGACCTGCAGCCACTCCCGCTGAGCCCCATCGCCGACAAATAGGAACTTAACGTCGGTTCGTCCTGACTCCTGGAAACTTCGCGCAGCTTTCAGCACGACTTCCAGGCCATGCGCCATGCCGATCGTGCCAATGTAGGAACAAACGAATTTCCCGTCCAGTCCCCACCGTCGGCGAAATTCGTCGTCCGGGTCCGTCTGCTCGAACTGCTGAAGATCGACGCCGTTGGTGATCACTGAAATCCGTTCCGGACGGTCGAACTTCTCCAGCACCCGCTCGCGGTACCCATTGCCAACGGTCACGATGTGATCCGCCGCCCGGTAGAGCCGGCGTTCCAGAAATTCGAGGCTCCTCAGCAGCAACCCGTTTTTTAAGGCACCGACTGCTCGGATCGACTCCGGCCAGATATCGCGGATCTCTAATACAAAACGGCAGCGTTTCAGTCGCGACACCCACACACCCGCCCAACCGCAAAAAAACTGCGGCGACGTTGCGATCACCACATCCGGCCGTGGCAGCCTCAAGCAGGCGAGAATCGCACTGAACATGTACGACAGATAGTTCGTAATCCGCCTGACAGTTCCCGCATTCTTGGCGAGGTAAGTCCAGACCCGCACAACCCGCACACCGTCAACCATCTCGACCTGCCGCCGCAACCGGTTCCGGTATCCCTCGAACACAACCCCATCCGGACAATTCGGCGCGCAAGTCACAACAGTGACATCATGCCCCGCCCGCGCCCAGCGCACACAATGCTCAAAAGTCCGCGACGCCGGAGCATTGACTTCCGGTGGGTAGTAGTGTGTGAGGAACAGAATTTTCAAAGGTGCGTCGTCCACCACAAATAGAATTACGAAAACGCAGCACGGAAAGGAACGTGCGAAAATTGATCGGCCAGCGCATGCACTTTCATCTCAGGTGACGTCAAATGGCATGCCTTCCCGCAAGCTCTGCACGGCCAACAGCGATGTAAGACTCACGGCGCGCAGGTCCGGCCAGGGGATTGGAGCGACCGTACCGTCAGTCACGGCCTTTGCAAATGCTGCGATTTCCGCGGCATGACCTTTGTCTTGGCCTCTTAGTTTCTGCGTGCGGATCTTACCGGATGCACAGGTGGTGACGGAACGGAAGTCGTCGATGACCGCCACGCGTCCGCCGCCGATGACTTCAATACGTTCCTTGGGGAACGCTTTGTCGCCGCCGGCCAGGTAGGCGATGTTCGAGATCGATCCGTTGGCATGCCGCAGCGTGATGAAACATTGGTCGTCAACGATTTCGGGCGCGTTCGGCCCTCCGATCGATTCGGCAAACACACGCACAGGTGGCGAATCGCAGAGGTATGTCGCCAGATCGATGCCGTGGCAGGCTTCGCCAATAATTCGGCCGCCGCCGACTTCCTCGTTTTGAGTCCAGTGCTCGGCGGGAATTGCTCCGGCGTTGAAGCGAAACGAAACCGTCAGAGGTTCCGTGACGTTCTGAAAGAAATCTCTCACCATACCGGCAGCCGGCGAGAATCGTCGATTGAAACCAACCATGATCAATGGGGCCTGATCGCCGGCATCACGAATCGCTTCTTCGATCTGGTTGAGTTCATCGACGGAAAGGCAAAGCGGCTTTTCGACGAAGATCGGTTTACGAGATTCAATGGCTCGCAAGACGTGACGGCAATGCTGATCGTGCTGTGTGATCGAAACGACCGCCCCAACAGCATCATCTGCAAAGACCTCGCCCTCATCGGTCGTCGCTCTCTCGAAGCCGAGCTTCTGCCCACTGTGGGCAGCTGAGACTCCGCCCGCAGAACAAAGCACGCGCGGAGAAAGTGATTCGCAACGCTTGATCGCGGGAAGCAGCACCATGCGGGCAAAGTTTCCCGCACCCAATACGCCCAAACCGATTTGACCTTTAGTTTCAGTTGGGGACCGGAGAACGATACTTCGATTGATTCCGGTCGGTTCGGCGCCTGAATACTGCAGAACGACACCAAGGTAAGGCTCGTCGCCTTTCTCAATTAAATTGTACGCTTCGCGGGCGGAATCGATTGAGAACCGATGCGAAATGAGCGGGGAAACATCCAGCCGCCCACGTCCTATCAAATCGAGCACTGCCTGAATATTTCGCTGCTCCGTCCAGCGGACCCAGGCCGCCGGATAGTCGTGTCCCCGATCTTCGTAATCGGTGTCGTACCGGCCAGGGCCATACGAGCACGAGACGACGAACTCGGCCTCCTTAAAGTAGAACGGCCGGCGGTCGATCTCCAAGCTAACGACGCCAACCAGAACAACGCGTCCCTTCTGCCGGACCGATGCGGCAGCCAACTCGATGGGACCATTCGATTTTGTCGATGCAGTAATCAAAACTGAATCGGCACCGCGCCCACCGCTTTGCCCGGAAACGTCGGCGGCCGAGATTCCAGGACGAGCAATCGCCGCCCCCATCTTCAACGCCAGTTCGCACTTGGATGCGTCGAGGTCTATTCCGATCACGTGACATCCGGCCGCCGAAAGCAACCCGACAGCCAACTGACCGACGAGACCGAGACCAATCACGAATACCGTTTCGCCCAAGTTGGCTTCCGACAGACGCACGCCCTGCATGGCAATCGCCCCAAGCACGGCGAATGCCCCCTGTTCGAAGGCAACGCCCTCGGGAATGCGAGCACACAAATGCTTCGGCACGCAGACAATCTCGGCATGCGGGCCATTCGAAGCGATGTGGTCGCCCGGCTTATATTCCTGAACTCCATTTCCACATGCGAGAACCACACCGGCCGAACTGTACCCCATCGTCATCGGTGAATCGAGTTTTTCGCGAACCTGTTGGATCGTCTGCAGAAGGCCCTCATTACGAACTTTCTCCAGGACTCGCCGCACATGATCGGGCCGTTCCCTGGCCTTGCCAAGCAACGATTTCTTCGACAGTTCCAGCACCATCTTCTCGGTCCCGGCCGACACCACCGAGGCGCGATTTGCAATCAGCACCTCACCGTCGCGCACCATCGGCGCCGGCACCTGCTGTACCGCGAGTTCGCCGTTTCGGATGTTTTGGAGGACTTGCTGCATTGGAACTATGTAAGATGTGATGATGCGAAAAATGTGATGACACCCGGTTCAAGTCAGGTTTCAGTCTGCGGACGTCTCTTCAATGCCAGATGTTTTGTAACCGTTCGCATGCGTCTGCATCCATTCCCACGCGGTACTGATCACGGCGTCCAGGTCGGTAAATTTAGGACTCCAGCCCAGTTTCGAGCGAATTCGGTCGGCGTTGGCCCAGAGTTTCGGCGGATCGCCAGGCCGCCGGTCTCCATATTTGACACGAATTTTCCGACCTGTCACGCGCTCTGCCGACTCGATCACTTCCCGGACCGAGTAACCGTGACCGATCCCCACGTTGTAGTGTTGAGGCTGCTCGGCGTCCAGTCTTTCGATTGCCAGCAGATGGGCGCGGCCGAGATCATCGACATGGACATAGTCTCTTATGCACGTTCCGTCCGGAGTATCGTAATCGGTACCGAAGACGGTAATCGCGTCGCGGCGGCCAGCCGCAACTTGCCGCACGAGCGGAATCAGGTGAGTTTCGGGATTGTGATCCTCGCCCAGACTTCCGTCTTCGGCACAACCGCCCACGTTGAAGTAACGCAAAGCCGTGAAGGCAAACTTGGGATCTGCCGCCGCCTTGTCGAGGAGAATCCGCTCGACGAACAACTTCGACCACCCGTAGGGATTGATTGGCTGTTGAGGCGTTTCTTCGCTAATTGGCAGGTTTTTCGGGACACCGTAAGTCGCGCAGGTCGAACTGAAGACTGTAAACACCGGTCGGAAAGTGCAGCGCCTTTCGCCGGTCGAAATGTGCAACGCTCATAACCCTTGCTCGCTGATTCTGAGCAAGACTTGCGTTTATCGATTGATCGATGCAAGTCACACAATGCTCAGAATCGCGAGGGAAATGAGTGATTACCGACATGGACACCTGGACGAACATCCGGCGAGACGTTCTCACCGGCGGGATGAGCAGGCGTGAAGCCTGCAAGAAGTACAATTTGAATTTTCGGACGATTCAGAAGATTCTGTCCCACGCGGAACCGCCCGGCTATTGC
>CAUZOL010000270.1:0-9657 GCA_963581435.1 Planctomycetota bacterium | reverse complement strand
AACAATTTGTCCGCGATTGGCTGGAGACGACATCCTGGGACAAGAACAGCCCGCCGCCGGAACTGCCCGAAGAAATCGTCGTCAAGACACGAGAAAAATACGTCGAGGCATACAAGGAACTGGTCGGCACCGATTTCCCCTGGTAGTCGATGCTTCCCGCGCATGGTTTCGTTCGCTTGCGCTTTTTGAAGTTGCGCACTTGGCTTGACGGGAGACAACCACTCCAAGTATTTAGGCCTGAAGCGCAAGCGAAGGAGCTTGCTGACATCGCCTTGGAATCATCCTTCGCTTGCGCTTCAGGCTTCGATAAACGGGGGGTTTCAGCCGTCTCTCCAACCTGAACACTGAAATACGCAACTTCAAAGTTTGCGATTCAGGCTTCTATGGGGGAGTTTTTCCATGATGACGGCTGACAGCAAAACCCGGCGAGCGGCAGCAACTCCTTGTTGCGTGTTGGATACAGACATCGCATAATTACACGCTGAAGTTAATTTTTCATTTCGCATCGTTGACTGCCGTTTTCTGCGGATTCAAATTGGTGCGGGACTCAGGCGCTGTTAGAGGAGCGTTGTGGTGTCCGACTCGGAAAAAAAACGCGAAGCGGCCGAAAAGGCCGGCGTGTCGCCCGATTCGTCCGCAGAGACGATCCCCGATTCGTCAGAACCTGCGATCAGATCCGGCGAAGACAGGCAAGACAAGACGCTTATCGCCAACCATGCAGAGACGGGTGACGACGCTAGCGGCCAATCGAAAAAGCGGCCAAACAAATCTGCGGCCGGTAAGAAGAAAGTCAGCCGCATCGGCGACTTTCAGATTCTCAAGAAGCTCGGCCAGGGCGGAATGGGCGAAGTCTTTCTCGCCAAGCAGATCAGCCTCGACCGCACGGTGGCAGTCAAGACGCTTTCCAAAGAACTCTCGAAACGACAAATCTCGGTGAAGCGGTTTCTGCGCGAAGCCCGTGCGATGGCCCGTATCGACCATCCGAACGCCGTCCGCGTGTATGCCGTCGATTCCAGCCACGGACTGCACTATGTCGCAATCGAGTATATCGACGGCAAGAGCATGCAGGATTGGCTCGACAAATTGAAGCGGCTCGAAGTCGGCGATGCCGTGCACGTCATTCTGCGATGCGGCGAAGCACTGCAGCACGCGCACAATTTGCGAATCATCCACCGTGATATCAAACCGGATAACATTCTGCTCACCAGCAAGGGCGCGGTGAAACTTGCCGACTTTGGACTGGCCAAGGCGATCGACGAAGACCAGTCGATGACGCAAAGTGGAACCGGTATGGGGACGCCGTTGTATATGGCACCCGAGCAGGCGCGCGACGCCAAGCATGTCGATCAGCGCAGCGACGTCTACGCACTCGGAGTGACGTTGTACCATTTCCTCACCGGCGCCCTGCCCTTCAGTGGCGGAACCACCATCGAATTGTTGATGTCCAAAGAAGAGGGCCGATTTGAGCCGGCTCGGAAATTGAATCGCAATATTCCCGAACGGCTCGATCTGATCCTCGACAAAATGCTCGCCAGAAAACCCGAGCAACGATATTCGAGTTGCAACGAGGTGATGAAGGATCTGTCGGCGCTCGAACTCGAGAACCCGTCACTGAGTTTCATTACCGCTGCCGATAAGGTCGTGGTTGCAACGGGAGCACCGTCGGCGTCGCCCCGAACAGCGCCGGCTCGATCAGCGCCGGCCGAAGCACCGAAACCGGCTCGCGATTCAAAATCCGCCAAACAGAAAACGTCGCCGTCGGCAGAGACCACCTGGTACGTTCGCCATACGAACACCAGCGGGCGAATCGTGCTCACCAGTCTAACGACCTCGAAAGTCATCAAAGCGATTCAGGCGGAAATGTTCGACATGAAGGCCAAGGCCCGCAAGTCGGACAAGGGCGAGTTTCTGCCGCTCTCGCAGTTTCCGGAATTTGAAACGGCGATGAAAAACCGGCTCGTCAAAGCCAAAGCCAATGCCCGCCAGCACAACATGAAGGAAGTGTACGCCGACGTCGAAAAGCAGATGAAACGACAGAAAATCTGGCGATGGATTCGGCGAAAATTCGAGGGCGTGATGGGTCTGGTCAGTTTCTTATTACTGCTGGCAGTCCTTGGCGGCGTGCTTTACTGCTTATACATCTTCGGCCCCGCGATCAAAGACTGGATTGTCAACTGGGTTCGGTCCATCTGATCGTTCGAGACGTCCTGTGTCCGTTAGATCGCTGAACCCGTGTCATCCGCGTCGAGGTGGTGGCGGAGAATGCTTGGATGAGAAAGAAGCCGTCAGTCGCCCGGTAGCTGTTCAATCGTCACGCCCAATGGGAACGTGACCGACTGCTCGGCGTAGAAGTCGGTGCCGAATCCGTGGATCTGATCGCGTTTGAGTTCCGCAACTTCCAATGCCCCGGTCCACACGTGGGCTTTCCCCGTGAAGTGTACCTGCTCGGTCAAAAGATAGGCCTGTGAACGCGAATGCCCGCAGACCCGCTGCAGCACGTCGATGACGTACTCAAACGTGTGCCGGTCGTCGTTGTGAACGATGACGGTGTACGGCGGTTGCCGCTTCGGCTTGGTCTTCGAATCGGTTTTCTGTTTCTTATCCGTCGCCGGCTTGGCGACGTCCGGCTCGATGACCGAAGTCGAATCACTCATGGAACTGCTCCTCGCACAGAGTTACGAATTCATCGTAACATCCGGCGCGTATTCCGCCAGTGGAAAACTCAGTGAAGCCATTTGATTGGCGGTAGGGAACGCCCTCCGTGGCGTTCCGCGATGCACGCCACGCTTGCAGCGCGCCGAACAAATAGACTCACGCCGCCTGCCGCAACGGCTGCGAGTCTTGCTCTTCGCACGCGATCACTTCTTCAACCAGCGCGGTGTAATCGACCGACCCGGCGCAGTTGGGCGCGTAATCGAAAATCGACTGCGCAAAACTTGGCGCTTCGGCCAGTTTGATATTACGGCGAATGCGGCTGTCGAATACTTGCGCATTTCCCCACGGAGTGTCGGCGTCGCTTTGATCCAGAAAGGACCGCAAATCGTCGGTGACGTCGGCCGCCAATCGGGTGCCGGTCTCGAACAGGCACAGAGCAATGCCGGTGACGCGGAGATCGCGGTTCAACCGCCGCGTAACCAACGCCGTCGTTTCAAGCAGTTTCGACAGTCCTTGCAACGCGAAGAAGTGTGGCTGCAGCGGGATCAGCACTTCACGGGCCGCCGTCAGCGCGTTAATCGTCAGCACGCCGAGTGACGGCGGGCAATCGAAAAGGATGTAATCAAACGGGAAGTTGGCGACCGACGCGTCAATCGCATCACGCAGCACGACCTCACGGTTGGAGGCATCGACCAGTTCCAACTCGGTCGCCGCCAAATCGAGATCCGACGGAGCGACCCACAAATTGGGACCCGCCATCTGTCTGACGTCGTCCAATGTCTTCGTGCCGGAGAAGACCTGATACATCGTCGGCGTGCCGCCGAGCGCTTCCACTCCCAGATGTAGTGAAGCATGCCCCTGCGGATCAAGATCGATGAGGCAGACGCTGCGCCCCTGTCGGGCCAACCCGGCGGCCAGATTGACGCTGGTGGTGGTCTTGCCCACGCCACCCTTCTGATTCATCACGGCAATTCGACGCATCGGGAATCCTTCCCCGTGGACACTGTATTAAGGACACCAACTCTGCGCGGGATCGCGCGGGAGCGGAGTATATCGGCAGCCACGAAACGGCGAAAGGCGAGTTATTCGACGGCGGAACGTCCGGTCGGGCAACGGGAATGCGGCATCGCGCGGGGCGATGCCCCGCGGCTAAACGGGGCCGTCGTCGGCGGTTTTCTTTGCGACTTCTAGCAGATCCGCCAGCGCAGAGACACAGGCGTCCATCGAAATGACCGCCTGCTGAAAGTTGGTGTGAGCGGACGCGTTCGGCGCGTCTTGCCGAAACTGCTCGGCGGCAGCCCTGAGTTTACCGATTTTCTTGGTCAGCATTTTCAGATAGGCCGCCGGATCGTCCACGCGGGTTTCCAGTGCGCGGGCCGTGTCGAAGACTGCACGGGCGAGATTCATCAACTCGGGAAAGTCTTCGGCCTCATCACTGTGCTTGACGAATGTCCGCACCATCCACGCATGCGCCATGATTGTCTGGCAGCGATCAACGATTTCTGCGGGAGTGATGTCGGTGTCTGTCATACGGTCCGAGGGGTCACGGCGGGCGAACCCGCCGAACGATTCTTATCTCGGATTCAAACGAATTTCGTCACACCGGGAATGGCCACCTGTGGCGTTTCCAGCGCGCCCCATTCGTAGGCGGGCGGGGTCAGATCGAGCTTGGAATTCATGCAATCTTCCCAGGTCAACGTCTTGCCCGTGTAGGCTGTCATGCGGCCGGCGATGGCCAGCATGCTGCTCATCGACATGTAATGACCGTTGTTGATCGGATTGCCCGAGCGGATGCTGGCAAACAACTCGTCGTGTTCCAACTGATACATGTTGCTGCTCGGTCCTCGGTACCGCCATTTGTTTTCGCCTTCAATCGACGTTCGAGCGCTGGCGATGTTGCAGGTGCCCTTGGTGCCGAAGTAGTGATCGGTCACATCGACGTTGCAGCCGCGGAAATGGCGGCAGCGGGCAAACGCCTTCACGCCGTTGGCGTATTCGTAGACGATTGAGAAATGGTCGTAAACGTTGCCGTACTTTGGATCGGACCGCTGAATCCGCCCGCCCGAGCCGCTGATTTTGACGGGCGTCTCATCGTTCATTACCCATGCAATTTTGTCGAGGCTGTGAATGTGTTGCTCGACGTTGAAGTCGCCCGACAGCCAAGTGTAGTAGTACCAGTTGCGCACCTGGTACTCCATCTCGTTGGAACACTGCTCGCGCGTGCGGCGGGGATCCCACACACCGCCCGAGTTATAGCTGCACTGCAGTGCGGTGATGTCGCCGATTTGACCGTCGTGGACTCGGGCGATCGTCTCTTTGATGGCGGGGTGGTAACGCCAACAGAGGCCGGAAACGAGCGACAGGTTTTTCTTTTTCGCCAGCTCGGCCGTTTCGAGAACCGAGCGAATTCCAGCAGGATCGACGGCAACCGGCTTTTCGCAGAAGACGTGCTTGCCCGCTTCGACGGCCGCCTTCAAATGAATCGGCCGGAAGTGCGGGGGCGTCGTCAGCAGCACGACATCCGAAGCGGCGATGACATCTTTGTAGGCGTCAAAGCCAACGAACTTGTGTTCGTCATCAACCTGCACGCGATCACCGTGCGATCCGCGCAGACTCTTCAAGCTGGTTTCCAGGCGGTCGCCGAAGGCGTCGGCCACTGCGACGAGCTGGGTGTTTTTGTCGGCGCTGAGGGCTTGCGAAGCCGCCCCGGTTCCGCGTCCGCCACAGCCAATCAAACCGACTCGTAAAATATCACTGCCAGCGGCATGCACGGCCGAAGTCAAACCGAGATTGGCGGCAACCGCTCCAGCTGCGACCGAAGCGGTGCTGGCCTTGAGAAATTCGCGGCGAGAGGATTTCACGGGGGTTACGTCTGTGGAACGCTCGGTCATGACATCACTCTCCATGCTGTACGAATGAGGCGTGCAGATAAATCAGTTGACTTAGAGTTTGGGACTGGCTGCCTTCAGCCTGCCGGATGAATATCATAACAGAAACCTGCGGCGATTTGCGATATCGAACGCGAATGCGACTCATTGCCGTTGGTTTGTTCGGCGGTTAGGATGAATGCGCAGCCTGTTGCCCATATCCTTCCGAACGACAATTTGAGTGCGGCGACGTGCGAAACGGTTTGTCCGTCGATTATTCTCATCCAGCCTGTAGGTTACCGGAGCAAAGCATGTCTGATGAACTCACACGCCGTCGGTTTCTGGGAACGACAGGAACTCTCGCCGCCGCAGCGACGGTGACCGGCCTCAATGCCGACAGCAGCCGTGCGGCCGATGAGAAACCGCCCGCGCATGGACTTCGCAAAGCATTGAAGTACAGCATGATTGCCGGCAAAGGGTCGGTTCTGGACAAGTTCAAACTGGCCAAGGCGGCCGGCTTTGAAGGAGTCGATATCAACGTTCGACTCGACCATGACGAAGTCAACAAAGCGCAGGATCTCACAAAACTGAAAGTCCACGGAGTCGTGGCGTACGATCATTGGAGCAAGCCGCTTTCGCATCCCGATGCCGCAATCCGACAGACGAGCCTCGAAAGTTTGCAGGGCGCGATTCGCGACGCGAAAGCGTACGGCGGTACAACGGTGTTGCTGGTCCCGGCCGTTGTCAACAAGGACATCTCCTACGCCGACGCCTACAAGCGGTCGCAGGCGGAAATTCGCAAAGCACTGCCGTTGGCCGAAGAATTGGGCATTCGCATTCTGTTCGAGAACGTCTGGAACAACTTCCTGCTCAGTCCGGTCGAAATGGCCCGTTACATTGACGAATTCGACAGCAAGCTGGTCGGCGCCTATTTCGACGTCGGCAACGTCGTTCGATTTGGTTGGCCCGAACATTGGATTCAGGCGCTCGGCAGTCGTATTGGCAAACTCGACATCAAAGAATACAGCCGCAAGCTGCAGCACTCCAAAGGTCCAGGAGCCGGTTTCCGCGTGAAGTTGGGCGACGGCGACTGCGATTGGCCGGCCGTCATGCAATCGCTGGCCGACATCGGCTTCAAAGGCTGGGCAACAGCCGAAGTGGGCGGCGGAGATGCGGAGCGGCTTGCCGACATCTCACAACGCATGGACCGCATTTTTGTGAGTTCAACTTAGGCAGCCGCCACGGCGTTCGTGCGAATCACCTTACGTGTTTTTGACGCAAAGGCGCAGAGTGGCCAAGATTCGCAGAGAAAAGACAAAGGAAAAGGGTGTGGAATCACGCAAAGCTTGGTTCGGTTCATTCCGTTGATGTGCATGCCTTCTGTTTCTTATTGTTTTCTCTTTACGGTGCTTTGCATCTTTGCGTCAGATCGAGACGCTAACAAAACACGTCACGGCGTTTCCCCTATGACCGGCTGCGCTGGGTGACTACGATACACGCACTATGACCGGTGGGTCGCACAAGAATGTTCGCAGTCGCCTTGATTGGTGATTCCGGACGCTGCGGGGTTACCCCGCGGAAGAAGCGTTGTTCGACATTCGCCGCTGACAATGTCCATAGGCAAAGAGGGTTTTACCTACGGACATTCGCCACAGGATCGGTTGTGCGACCCGCCGGGCATGGTCTTTCTTGATGCCGGGATCAATCGCCCTTCCTTTTCAACGAGTGACCGACGCCGACACTATGGGTTTGTTCGACTTCCTGCGGCAACTGTTTTTTTCGTCCTCACGCGACGTTGCTTCCCCGTCCCCCCAGCGGCGAGAACGCAGTCCACGAAGACGGGTGAAGCTTACTCCGATGCGTCGGCGTCACGGCCAGCGGCCCTGGTCTGAGCCGATCGAGGAAGGGACGCTTCCCTACCGGTTCGCTCAATACGGCATTGGAGACGGGCAGTTCCTCGACCTCAGCCGCGACGGTGATGAAGGTCTGCTGCATTCGTTCGACTTGCCTGTGTTTCACACCCCGGAACAACTGGCGGAATGGCTTCACATGCCGTTGGGTCAAGTGGCCTGGCTGACCCATCGTTTTTCGGACGGCTACCGCCCCGAAAACGAACACAAGGCCCACTATCACTTTCGCTGGGTCAGGAAACGGTCGGGCGGCTGGAGGCTGATTGAAGCCCCCAAACAGAAATTGAAGCAGGTGCAGACACAGATACTGCGAGAAATTCTCGACCGCGTGCCGCCGCACGATTGCGCACACGGTTTTGTGCGTCGGCGTTCGATTGTGACGAACGCACGCCGCCACGTTGGACAACGGGCAATTCTAAAACTGGACCTGGAAGATTTCTATGCGAATGTCGGTTTCTCGCGAGTGGTGGGAATCTTCCGTGGGCTGGGGTACTCGCGCGAGGCGGCAATTTGGCTGGGACGGCTAACGACGTCACAGGTGCCGTCGAATATGAGTTTCCCCGAAACGCTTTCTTCGAAATTCTTCCCATTTCTGAAGCGTCATTTGCCGCAAGGCGCACCGTCGTCACCCGCGTTGGCGAATCTGTCGGCGTTTGGATTGGACGTGCGGCTGTCGGGGCTGGCACGCTCGTATTCCGTCGAGTACACCCGCTACGCCGACGACCTGACATTTTCCGGTTCACAGAATTTCATTCGTGCGTTGCCCGTTTTCGTTCCGTTGACATCGCAGATCATTCGCGACGAACGTTTTCGCGTGAACCGCAACAAGCGCAAGGTCGTTCGCAACAACCAGCAGCAAGTGGTTGCCGGCGTTGTCGTCAACGCGCACACCAACATGCCGCGCCGCGAATTTGATCGGCTGAAGGCCATATTGACAAACTGCGTGCGGCACGGACCGGCATCGCAGAACCGAGACAAGCACGCCGATTTCGCCGCACACCTGCGCGGACGCGTTGCACATGCCATTCAATTAAATCGGGGTCGCGGAAAGAAGTTGCAGGAACTGTTCCGTATGATCGACTGGAATCGGTAACATGGAGATTCGATATACTCATTTAGCCGCGGGGCTTGCCCCGTGTGATTCGCAGCGACGTAACACGGCCCGCAAGCGGGACGGCTAAATGCATGTCTTTCAGACGGGAGTTAAACGGTGGGAAGCGTGTTTCGCGCTCTGATGGGATTACCTCTGCTCAGGCCGATTCTGCGCCCGTTGGCGCGGTTCGTTGTCGGTATGATCGCGATTCCGTTGTTTCGCTTGTTCCTGAAGAAGGTTGTCCGACTGCAGGAGATGGACGCCGAACTGGAGAAGGATCTCGAACAGTGGTTTCGCGCATCGCTGGTGCTGCTCGTCGCCACGGAGAACATGGAAGAAACGCTGTTTCCGTTCCTGGTGGACCCAAAAATGGGCGCGATCGGCATGGGGCTGCGGATCATGCTGGCGATCAGTGTGGTTCAGATGATGCCCGACCAGGAGTTGTTTGCGGTGATTCACCCCGGGCCGCCGTCATTGACATGGAACCGCCACGTTTTCAGCGAGATTTGGCAGAAGAAATGGCTGATCGTTAAAGGAATTATTTGCCAGCACCTCAACCGCTCGTCGCCAGTGTTTGCCATTCTGGCAGCGACTCAGACTGGTTGGATTGGCTGGTTGTGCTACGGCATGGCGTTCGCGCAATACCTGTTTATTGGTCTGGTGACATCGCGCGACAAAGCACTGGACGTGCTATCGAAATTCGACCGAGCCGTCGCCGAGCGACGGCGGGAATTGATGGAAGAGTTTGAAATTGTCGAGAAACAGGACCCCGCCGTGAAGCCGGATCAACCGGCCGATCAGATATCGCCAAGCGAGACGCCAACGAGCAAAACGCCGCTCGATCCGCCTTCCGCTGGAAGTACGTCCAATCCGCCGAAGGCGACCTGATCTCGCCGCGTAAACATTTCGGCTTCTTTTTTTGAAATTTGCTGTCACATTGCAGCGACGCACTGCAGGGACAGTTGCGAATCGGTTCTCGATTTCACCTCGACAGCCTTGCGGAACGCTAGGAGCCTGTCCGGAAAGCCGTTGTGTGGCGGAGTCGGTGAGGTCTAGAATTTCAATCTTTTCGGTCGCTGTTCGGCTTGACCGTTGTTCTTTGTGGCCGGTTCGGAAGATGGGCTACCCTCAC
>CAUZOL010000269.1:0-9684 GCA_963581435.1 Planctomycetota bacterium | reverse complement strand
AAAGAGCAGTGCGCCCTTGGGGGGTGAAGCGTCATTGTTGATTGCAAACTCCAGTGTTTCATCCGCCTGATAGGTCAGGTCGAGATCCGATGCGCGCCCAAACGCCGACGCTGTCGTGGTTACATCTCGTTGCACGTCACTAAGTGAATACGGCGCGATCTGATCGAACTGGCCGTCGAGATCGTAATCGACAAATATGTCGGCAGGCCGATACCTGATCTGGGGATTGGGATCCATTGGATCGACGGGGAATGTGTCTTTGGCGTTGCTGGCACCAATTGTGAATTGGCCACCTGGCGATACCGTTCCCGCTTTTGTCAGAAAGGTCAGCGTGCGGCTGGGACCGGCAACACCACCAATCGCATCGAATTCGACGCGTATCTGCCATTGGCCCTTTGCAGCCGTTGTGCTGGTGGTGGCGTCAGCCAACGGAACGTTGAACGGGCTGGCATTGCGCAGCTCGATAAACAAATGCTCGTGCGTTGCTGTCGTCTCGTCGTACAGAAACAGATCGCTCTTGGCCGCCCCCCCTGTTCTCTGCAGCACGCGTGCCCAAAGCGCCTCACTAAACGTCAACTGCTGTGCTTCGACGCCGTACACCACGCCGCGTTCGATGCTGTCCAGTGGGTAGTCGGCATCGTATCCTCTGTCTCCGTTAACTAGCCGAGGAAACTCGGTGACCTCGTCTGACCGCGGGTCGTCGTCCAGGTTCCAGCCGGCATTTTCGATGTTTCCGCTGTCATCGACCGTCGCGCCGAGGTTCTTGTCGTATTCGAACACCGTAATCACGTCGTCGCGGTCCATCGAATCGACCAGATTGACGGCAAACTGCGCCATCTCACGCAACTTCGCCGGTGTGTAGACAACATCGTTCCCGGCGCCTGCACCGGTCGTTGTCATTGTGTTGGAATGGTCGTTGGTGCTGGCGTAGTTCACGCCATCGCGGCCGCCGCCCAATGTGTACAGCAGCACGTAAATGTCGCGGCACATCGTCTGCCGGTCGCGCAGTGCCTGGACCCAGTTGTTGGCCGGGTTGGTCAACTGTCGGTAGGCCAGACGTCCAGAGGCGGGCGAATACAGCAGCTTATTCAAGTTCAATTTGAACTGCGGCCGCCCACGTGACGTGCTTTCGTTAACGATGTTCATCAACAATGTCAGGGCGTTGCGAAACGGTTCGCGGTTTTTCACAGTGTTCCACGCGCCGTTTCCATTGTTGGGATCATCATCCCAGCTATCCGGCCTGAAGGTGGGCGGGAAGGCATCGGTAAAGCCGTCGTTGTCTACGTCGCGGTTGAATTCCCAGCCGCGTCGGCCGACAAAGTTCCGAGGAAACCCGGGGTGTTTGCGGTCCCAACTCTGCGCCGTCAGCCGTTTGCTGGTGGCCCGTTTTGAAGCATCTGTCGCTTTACTTTGGCCAAACAGCATCAACTGTTCGAGCCGAGATATCGCGCTGATCTTGCCTCGATCGGCAGTACTCAACTGAGCATAGGCGGTTTCAGCAGCACCGAAAATATCGTCGGTCGCTCGCTTGAAGTCGCGTTCGACGACGATCTCATCCGCATCGTCGATCTGAGCGCTGCCCGTGGCATTATTCACCAGCGAAGTCCCTGGCGACAGGGTGTTGTCACCCCAACGCGGCAAGCGGTTGCCCCGAACCTGGTAATTTTCGTACCGCAACCAGGCGCTTGGGTTTCCACCACCGAGTGGCTGCTGCAGGTTGGGCCGTTTGTAATTGGCAAAATCGAAGTACCGTCCGCGGCCGTTGTAGGCCAGCGGGTGAACGAACGAGGGGACCTCGAAAATCGGGTCGGCTGCCCCCTGATCGTTGACTTGGCTGCGACCCGGTTGGGGGAATAAGGCGACCGTCATCACGCCGCCGGCAGACTGCCGAATGGCGTTATACATGGTCGTCAAATGCTCGCCGTACCGGCCGGGGTAAAGATCGGTGACGTCGGCTTGTGTTGCATCCGCACTGCCGAACTCCGGCCGACCACGGGTGAGGAACCAGTATTCCATGTTCATCATTTCCAACCGATTGGCCGGTTTGCGGCCAAAGTAGCGGCGATATTGCTCCAGCGCAGCGTCGAGCTCAGCCTGGGTCCCGATGCCGAAGTCGAAAGGTGGTGGATTTGCGCTGGGGTCGGCGAAAGGATTCGCATGAAATGCGTACTGCAAATTGACTTCGCTGGGGCTGATTCCCTGGTTCGAGATTGAGATGAACTGACCACCGCCGAACTCGTTGCCGTCGATATTGGCAATCTGCCGCGTGTTGCCGTGCACATTTAAGCTCAACAGCGAATCCGCATCCATAACGGTGTATGACATCATGGGGACATATTCAGTGCCGCCGGCCAACGTCTGCACCGGATAACCCAGGTCCATCCAGATGCCTTCGTTGATGCTGCCGTCGCCATCGTTATCGACATCGAGTTCGTAAACTTCGTCCAGGCTACTGGTACCCCAGTCCGTCCAGACGCCCATTCGGCCGTCGGTTGGCAGACGGGATACTCGACCCAAAGGTCGAAACGGGAAATCATCCTGAACGCCGCTGCCGTCGGACGCGTCGCGTATACCGTCGATACCGAAATAGCGGGCCGACCCATCGACGACATTTTCGTGATCGGGATGCGGCCGCAGCACGCGGGTTGCGGTGTCGGTGTTTTCGTACCAGTCGGAAATCACCGCGCCGGTGTTCGGGTTTCGCAGATATTGCGGGCGGTGAAACGATGGAATGATCACCCGCCGCATCCGCGTCTGCCCACTACCGCCCGGGTCGACGCCTCGGCCGTTGTATGAAACGAACAGGTTATTGATGTCCGGGTAGGTGTAATCCACGTCG
Source organism: Planctomycetota bacterium (assembly GCA_963581435.1). GTDB lineage: Bacteria > Planctomycetota > Planctomycetia > Planctomycetales > Planctomycetaceae > JABISG01. The sequence goes on along the minus strand of CAUZOL010000269.1, from coordinate 6,845 downwards.
ATGTCGCGAGGGAATCGCAAGGACAGATCGAGCGTTGCACCATTCCGCGCGGCGGGGGAGACGTTGAATTCCAACAGGTTGCTGAGGTCATCTTCCTTGGGGCCACTGTTCCCGTTGGTGAATCCGCCGTCGTCGGCAACGCCGTTGAAATTCTGATCGACGAAGATTCTGCCCTGATCGTCGGAGATGAGATTGATACCGGCTCCGGTGTAGGGGTGCGCGTCGCGGCCGAACATGTTGGGGACCATCGAATGGTTCCTGCCCCACAGCGCACTTTGCTGTTCGTAATCTTCCGGGCCGACAATCAACTGCCGCAGCGCCCAGTCGAAGAAGACGTCGCCCGGCTGTTCGCCAGCGGCTTCGGCCTTGCGGGCGTAAGCGAAGTACTCGGCATTCGAGCGTTCCTGGGCCGCGAAGGTGTAGAACACCACACCCACCAGCGACAGCATCGCCAGCAACGCGATCACAATCATCAACGTCGAGCCGCCCCGCCGTGCTGCTTCGCGTTTCAGCAGTGCGGTTTCGCGGTTGCGTTGTTCCAATTGTCGTTGTCTGCGTCGTCTTCTCTTCATCTCACTAAACTCCCATTTGTAGCGCCCGCGGCCCGAAGCGGTACAAGGAAAGGTTTGTGTTGACTGTCATTCATCACGCGTTTGCCCGCCAAAGCCCACGGGTTGCGTCCCGTGGTGTCGCTATTCATCCGGCAACAACGACATCTGCAGCGTCACTTGCCGTAATTGGTCGCTGGAGACATCGAGATATCGAATCGTAATCTGAATCGCCCGCAGTGGTTTTGGAACGGGAGGAGTTATGGGGTCTGAGTCCTCATCGAAGCGAAGATCAAACGGCGGATCGCTGTCGGTGTTGGGAGGGGTCGCGCCGTCATCGACTTCAACATTCGGATGCCACGTGTCGAAGACACGTTTGACCGGCGTACCTGAAGGACCGTAAATGGTGTTGTCTCGTTCGTTCTGATGGAAGTCGCCAATTGGATTGTCGTCGCTGTCTTCCACATCATGGCCGACATCCGCAAATCGCCCCAGCGCGGCATCCCAGACTTTGATATCGAAGGCGTGCACGTTGGAAAGCAGCAGGTCTTCGGCACGGCGCGGTCCGCCGGTAAATTCGGTGACGACATCGTTATTCATAAACAACTTCACGGTCGTCATCGGATTGCCAATGGTGGAATCGGTCTGCGGATAACCGAAGTTCGGGTGCGATGTTTCCTCGTGCGTGTATCGGCCGATGAAATCGAACCGAGTCTCGTCTGGGCCAGTCGCGGGGTCGTCTTCACGCGTGAGCACAAATTCGCGGGGCTGGCCATCGTCGTGATTGTGGCCGAAGCGGTTGAACGGATTCCCCAAGGCCTCCGCGCCGGTCACCGTGGTTGCATTCGAGCCATTATCCAGCCAACTCAAGCCGTGGAACTCGGCGCCATGAAGGTTACCGTTCGTGTCCTCGCTCATGTGGGCCGAAAAATCGAAGTCGTTCCAGAAATCGCCCGTGTAGGCATACCCGGGGGCCCCCGTCATGGGGTCATTATCGGGGTCGGTGTCGAAGTAGTTTTCCGGCGGAGTGGCACTGGTTGTTGGTTGGGTATCGTCTTCGTCTTCCAACGGATCGCGAATCAATAACACACGGCGATACAGCCGGCCGCCGCGCAGGAAATACGTGATTTCTGCAGCAAACGAGTTCGAGGCATTGTCGTCTATCACCGGAAGGCCGGGTGGAGTTGGATTCGGGTTTGTCGCCGGCACACCGTCGTCGCGGCTGGGTTGATTGCTGTCCATGAATTGGGCGTTCGTCGTCAAGCCACCCAACAGGGCCGCCTGGCCGAAATAATCGCGATTGTTGCCGTCCAACTTCACGGTGAATTGCAGCACGTCGTCGGCATCGTTGTTGATATCGTTTTCCGAAATGTAGAAGTACCCTTTGCGCAAGTCATTATTGGTCACGCTGAAGTATGTGTCATCCGCTTCGGCAATGGGTTCGTTCGCGGTGAAGGGCAAAACCGACTTCATGCTGCGGTGCTTGATGTCGTTGCGGAAAATTGTGAACAACGAGCGACTGCGTTGGTCGTTTTCGGCGATGCCGCGCTGGACGGAAATGGAGCCGGACGCCAGTTGAAATACGCTGGCGAACAACGACATCATGAGGACGACCAATGCGACCGAGACGAGCATCTCGACGAGGGTGAATGCGCTGCGTGATCGCGCGGCGCTTCGTCCCACGGGGCGCGGCCCGTGGGCTTTGCGGCGGCGGGATTTTGAGGTTCGTTTTTTGTGTCGCTTTTTCATGCTCTCAACTCAAAAAGTTTGACCCGCATCAATTGTCCAACAGTTGCTGCAGGGGTTTGTTTTCCTTCGGCTTCAGGGGGAAGACCTCGATGACTCCCTCCACCAGCATGGCTGCTGCACCGTCCTTAAGTGCCGGCCGATCGAGACGCAGCGTCGCCGTTGTTTCGGTTGCAGTCGGCACGCCTGCTGCCTTGCTGATATCCTGAATGCGGTACCAAAGGGCGTTTGTGGCATCGAGAATATATCCCCCCTTCTTCAGCACCGGCTCGTCGTCCGTCAGGAATACGATGGTGGCATCGCGAAGTCCGTTGGCCGTAGTCGTCGGTCCCGTAAATATGGCTTCGTAATGCTTTTCGCCAATCGTCGATGGGTCGGGGCGGCGGAAGAGAACGACAACATCGACCTGCGCCCGCAAACCGGACGGCGATTGGCGAACGGTTAACAGCCAGGTGTAGCGGGTTTCCTTGGTTTCAATGCGGGCCATACCGACGGCAATACCGGCGTTGGCGAAATCGTTGAAGGCGTCGTCCCAGGAGACTGTTTGGCCGCTGATGCCTGTGATCGTGCGGACCTGACTTTTCTTGCCGGTGATGTCAAAGATGACGATACGAGATTCGGCGGTATCTAAGGTCCCGTTGCCGTTCCAGTCGTCTACCGGGAGACCGTTGCCATCATCGACTTCAGGAATTGAAACTTCCTTTAACTCATCATTCGTCAACTCGTCGAAGGTGAATTGTGTCGAGGAAATATTCTCCGCAGAGTCTTGTTGCAGTCCGGTTCCGTCGACTTGAAAGACCCAACTATCGGGCAGCGTGACGGTCCGCAGGGCGTTTGCCTCTGCGATACTTTTTGTGATGTTAGGGAATGCCGAGTCAAAACTGGAATGTCCGGAAAACCGGGGCAACTTGTCGGTATTGCTTGTTGTGTCGAAAGGCAGGCCAAAATCACCCTGATTGGAGATTGCCCGGTTCCAGCCCAACGGATCGACAATATAGTTACGGGTGTTGGGGGCCTGGAAATGTTCGAGCAGGTTGGCCAAAAGCATTGGGTCATCGCCATCGGGGTTATGTACCAGTTCGGGCGCGATGTCGATGAACGTTTCCGCGCCGGTGGAAAGGATGGCCGAGTTGGTCAGTTGCGTTGCCTGCAGGCTGCGCAGAATGGAAATGGGAAACAGTGTTGCCAATGAAACCAGCCCGATGCTGAGAATCATGATCGACACCAGCACCTCGGCTAGCGTCGTCCCTTGCCGCCTTGCGGCGGCAGGACGACAAGGCAAAAGGCAAAAGGCAAAAGGCAAAAACCTTGCGGCCATCGTCTGAGCCGTTCTGCAGTCGCGCACGTTCTCCACTTTTTCCTTTTTCCTTTTTCCTTTTTCTTTGTACGCTTTCATTCTCCTGCGACCTCCCCGGTTTCGGCATAGTAATAGGGATCGTCGGCCCGGTCGTCTGATTCAATCGTTTCGTTGTCGTCATCCAGGTCGAACGGGTCGAAACTGTCCTCTGGTCTGACCGGGTGTGAAGAAATTGCGCCGGTTTGTGGAAACAGTGTGACGAGGATGCGATCGCCGATCGGCTCATCGGCCGTGCCAAACGGTTCGTCGGCTGGAATCCTGTAGATACCCGCAGTATTGAGCCGCTCGACGTCGGCCGCTTCCGAGACATAGAAGTGAATCAACCCGCTGGTTGCAGCCCGACCGGTGACGGTGCCACGCGGCGAAAACATCACATCGAGCCGACCATCGCTCAACACGGTCCACGAGCGAGGAAGTTGGCTGCGACTGTCGATAATATTGGAATTGACGGGGTTGACGGCGCTATTGCCGTCGATCACAATTCCGCGCGGCAGCAGCATCGGTTCCTGATTGGGCCGGATGACGGGCGGCAGTATCAGTTTCGCCAACTCAGTCCGGTTAACGGTCGTCGCGTCATCCCGAAACTCGGGTGAGATATCAAGCCGATCGCGTAAGAGGTTATTCGGGTCATTTGTGTCTGAATCCCAATCGGTATACACGGTCTGGATGGTGTACTCGAAACCGTCGGGATAGGGGATCTGGATTCGGTCTCCCTTACGTAGCAACCCTTTTTCCACCAACCGACGCCAATCCAATCCAACTGTCGTGCCGTCGTTACTGATGACGTTCAACAGGTAAGACGTCGCGCCGGATGCTTGCTTGTGCACTTCGACCGCATCAGGCTCGAAGTCGCTTTCTTCCACGTAGATCATACTGCTGATCGAATTGGGAATATTCTCATCGAGGAGAAATCGCACGCCGACCGATTTCTGTTCATAAATGGCACGGTCGCGGGCACCGGCGAGATACGATTGAATCTGCCGAGCCGCAGCACGGCTGCGTTCGGCCGACATCGAATAATTGACGGCGGCGACCGTCATTGCAGTAAGGATGATGAGAATGACCATCACAACCATCAACTCGGTCAGCGTGAAACCGCCGGGCGAGTCGAGTGTCGAGAGTCGAGTGTCGCGTCTTTCGACTTTCATTAGTCAGTCTCCACTGCGCTGATTGCGGTTGGTGAAGTTATCGAGGATCAGGTCGGAGTCGGTGACCTGGCCGAGGCGGTGCGCCAGAGTCGCGGAGTTCGGTTCGCCCATGCCAAGTTCTAAATCGACACCAGCCGAGACGATCAGCGGCACGTGATAGGTATAGGGTGTGTGGTACAGGGACTCGAAGGATGTTGATGTATCAGCCAAGGCCGTGATGACGCCCGCAAGTTTCTCCAACGGATCGTCGGGATCGCTGTCGAGCAAATCCTCGGTGGCGCTGTTGTGTTGGGGAAGCCCCTGCACCAGCAGCTTCGCGGGGCCTTCGAGATGATTGCCGTTCTCGTCCTTAAACAGCCGGGTTGGCCAGCGATAGAAACGCAGCGGGCTGCCCCAGGCATCGATGAACTCGATCAATCCGTCGCCATCGGTGTCGCCGACTTCGCTGGCGAGAAACTCACCGGCATCAACCGGTGCCGCACCGCCGACTTCGCCCTCGGTGAGCATCGAGTACAGCACTTCTGAGCTTTCGGTGTCCGCCGTATGGCCAGTAGGTGCGGTGACTCCAGCTTCGGCAAACGATTGCGGAAAGTTCGCCTGTTTGAATCGCTTGCGGACCAGAATCTTCAATTGAGCGTTATTGACGGAGACTTTCAGATTGTTCAACTCGGTGATTGCGTTACTTCTTGCCTGCTGATAGGTCCGATCGCGGCTGGCGTTTTTTTCAGTCTGGTTCATCGCCCGGTCGAAGGCTTCCATCCGCTGTTCGAGCATGCGATGGATTTTCGTAATGGTGGTGTTGGTTGCCGCCTCTTTGGCCTGCTGGCCCATGTGCGAGAGCGTGACGCCGAGGATGGAAATGAGGATCACAATAATCCCAATGACCACCATCAGTTCCACCAATGTGAAACCGCGCCGCGCGTGGCGGCTGTCGGCCTTTTTCTCGCGTCTCTCAACTCGTGTCGCGTTCATGACGAATCGCACTCCGTCGGGGGAATTCCGTTGTCCTGGTATGTTCTGCATTACGGGGTCAGTCGTACGCCGGTGAAGTTGGTGATATTGTCTTCGTCGTCGATCGAGGGTGATTTGAAATTCTTGCCGTCGTATTCGCCGAAGGTTCCGTACTTGTTGTCGGAACCGGGCGAGATGATCTGGTGGGAGTTTGGTTTGTATTTCTTGGTGCCGCCGACCTGTGTGTACCACGGCGTGGCCGATGTCGTCAGCGTGTCATCTTTCAATTTCGTTCCGTCTTCACTGCGGTAACCCCGACCGTCATAGCTGCTGAGGTAGATATACGGAGTGATCTGGCCCGGCAATGGATCGAGATACTCGGGGGCTTTATCGTTGCCGCTGGCATCGGGTGCGGTCAGACGCCCGGATTCGAAGTTGAAGAAAGGGCCGACTCGTGTGCCGCCCTTTTTGAACGGCTGCGACGGGTTCTTCGAGAATCCATCCAACCCACCGCTGCTATCCGGGACGCCGCCCAGGAAAAACACCAGACATTCCGCCCCGTTCAGTTCGCCGGTGAGTCCCGTATCGCCACCGTTAACTGCGAAATTAAACTGCGGCCAAATGCGACGAATGATCGCCCGGCTGCGAGCGTAAGTGGAAGTGTTCCAGTCTGCCGGGTCAGTGGGGAATTTGATGTAACTGGGCGGTGCGATGCCGCCAAATTCAAGTTTGAAGGATGAAATGCCTTTTTCGAGATCAGTGATGTCGACACGGACTGCCGCTTCGCGTGCCCTGCGGACGGCTGCGAAGATGGCGGGGGCAATCAGCCCGACGAGTACGCCAATAATGACGATGACCACCATGAGTTCGATTAACGTGAAGCCGCCGGACGCGGTGCGAGCCGAGGGCTGTTGGGCCGGGCTGGATCGGTGATGTTGGCGATGCGAGATCACGGTTTGACTCCTTCAAAATGCTGTTGGTATTCACCAATCAATCGGGTTGCGGCGGCGCGCAAGCTGTTCGTTGTTGTCAAGTGGCCCGCCCCCAATATTGCAAATCTGATGTCGCCTGAATGTTCCGTGGCGAAGACTATTC
>CAUZOL010000268.1:0-9697 GCA_963581435.1 Planctomycetota bacterium | reverse complement strand
ACAGTCGGCAGCAGATCGTCGAACCTGTTGATCGCTTCAGCCTGCTCGATGTCTTCCTGCAGAACGACGATTTCTTCCTGCAGGTCGAGGCATCCCGGGATAGTGCCGCAAAACAACGTCGACGCTCCGTCGAGCTGTCGCCTCGACCTCGGCTTGGGAGGGACGACGCGATGCACTCGGGTCAAACGTGTAATTCTCTTGAGGATCACACGGGAAATTCTCGCGTATTTGTTCAGAATCTCTGGACATCGGAGCTGTACTTCAATTTGGATTACCGAATGCGTCGCCCACGATAATGTCGTTGACGATGCTATTGGGGGGGGCGCGGCCAACAGCTATTTTTTCGCCGACTCTTCACGGAAGATACAGGTTCCCATCATCGCAGCCAAGGACCAACAACCCGATGGCGGCGGTTTTCGGGAGCGTGATTTGGCATGCTGAAGAAATACTCCCAGAGCGGCTCGCCATCCTGGCCGGCCAAAACCATCATCCCACTCCGTCCATCAGCGACGACGCCGGTCTCAAGAACCGCGTCAGATCATCTTATCCGAATCATCGTGAACGGTCGCTTTCAATTCAGCGGTGTCACCCGAACTGTCACCTTGATTGCAGCCACTTCCGCACAGCGGTTCGAGAAAGCTACAGGTCGCGACGGATGACGATTGACGTCGATCGACCCCGTCGCATCTGACCGCAGTGGCGCACAAGCCAAAATGTTGGTTAAAACGCGCAGACTGAAGGCCGTCCAGACGAAAATTGTCCAACCGAGCTTGAGTCCGCTTATACGGTGGTTTGTTTTGGTGTCCGCGATTCGACGAGTTTCGCGGACAGAAACGGGCGGAATAATGTGCGGCCTGCCCTGAATCAAATTGGAAGCCGATCGAACGCGCTCCATCTGGCCACAGTGGTGCGCCAATGAAGACGGTTGCGTGATGACGCGAAGCAGCCTCCAACGGGCTCTCGATACAATCGCTACACGACCATACAACCGAGTTGCGGCTGAGCGCATCAATTTGAGTGGCCCACACTTCGTGATCTCCCCGAGTGAACAACCTGACGATGCAATCGACCTGCCAGCGCTGCCGTGGTATCATATTGAATTGGATGCATCTGTTGTCTGGAGATGTTTTCCACGGGACTGCGAGAGCGGAAACCGGTTGACCACGGATGTCAGTTTTGCCGTGAAGGGCGATCAATGTCAGGTGTTCGATGGATCCTCTTGGTTGGGATGGGGCTGACTTTCACCCCGAATTCTGCAGGTCATGCATCCGATCTGCGCATTGAACCAGCACAGGCTACGCTCGCCGGCTCTGACGCGCGGCAACAATTGATCGTCACGCTGTCCAGTGAAAATCGCGAAACCGATGTCACACAGACGGCGAAGTTTGTCTCGTCTGACTCTGGGATTGCCACGATCGACGTGCATGGTGTCGTTCGCCCGGTGGCCGACGGTGTTGTGACCATCACGGCCACAAATGGCCAGGCCAATGCAACAACACAAGTTGTCGTGCGACAGGGAAACCAACCGCTCCCCATCAGCTTTCGTCACGACATCATTCCGCTCCTGACGAAAACCGGATGCAACAGCGGCAATTGCCACGGAAAACAGGCGGGACGCAACGGCTTCAAGCTTTCGCTTTTCGGTTTCGATCATTCCTTCGACTACGACGCGATCGTTCGAGAAGCCCGCGGCCGCCGGCTGTTTCGGTCATCGCCCGATCGGTCTTTGCTGCTGGCGAAGGCGTCTGGTCAACTTCCACATGGCGGAGGCCGCAGATTCGATAAAGGCGATCCACGGTACCAATTGCTACTGCGCTGGATCGACGCTGGCTCGCCTTTTGAAAGTGAACGTGACGACGTCTCACTGACCGGGATTCAGGTCGTGCCAGCGGCGCGTGTGCTATCGACTCACAGCCGACAGCAGGTGATTGTCACGGCTTTGTTCTCCGACGGCTCGACATCCGACGTCACTCATCTTTCCAGCTACACAACCAACAACGAGGCGTTGGCGCAAGTTGATGGCAACGGGCTGTTCGCAACAACGAATCTAGGCGGTGAATTCGCGGTGATGGCCAATTACATGGGCCATGTCGAGACCTGCCGCGTCACCATCCCAATGAACGCCCCATTGCCGAAAGAGGCGCGCCAATCGGCCTGGGACACGAGTCATTACATCGACCGGCTGCTGGCGGAAAAGTGGGCGAAACTCAATCTCGCCCCGTCGGCCAGGTGTGATGACGCAACATTCCTGCGGCGGGCCACCCTGGATTGTATCGGCAGGCTGCCGACCGCGCGCGAAGTAAAAGACTTCCTTGCCAATCCGTCGCCGCAAAAGAGAACTCAGTTGGTCGAAGCTCTGCTGACGCGAGATGAATACGCTGATTATTGGACTGTCAAATGGGCTGACCTGCTGCGGTTGAATGCAGAACAACTGGGTGCGAAGAACGCCTATGTCTTCGATGCCTGGCTGCGTGAGGTCTTCCGCAAGAATTTACCCTACGACCAGTTTGTCCGACAGTTGCTAACCGCCCAAGGCGACAGCTTCGAAAACGGAGCGACGAATTTCTACAAGGCATTTGCCAAACCGAAAGATTTGACCATCGCATCGAGTCAGATATTCCTGGGAATTCGGCTTGAATGCGCTCAGTGTCACCATCATCCGTACGAAAAATGGGGCCAGGACGACTTCTATGGTCTGGCAGCGTTTTTTCCGAGATTGACGCGAAAGCGCGGGACCGGCGGAGCCGAATTATTGTTTGTCGGAGGAAAGGCCGATGTGAAGCACCCCCGGACAGGTGTGATTGTTGCGCCGCGCACCTTGGAAGGCGCGCCCATCGAATTGCTGCCGGGCGAAGATCGACGTACGTATCTGGCCGACTGGATGACCGACCCCAAAAATCGCTTCGTCGCCCGAGCGCTGGTCAATCGCGTCTGGGCCGATTTCATGGGACGCGGTTTGGTCGAACCAATCGACGACATGCGCGCGACCAATCCCGCGACAAGTGAAGAGTTACTCTCAGCGCTGGCCGCCGACTTCGTGAAGAACGGGTTTGACATCAAGCATCTCATTCGCAGGATCACCAGTTCCAACGCTTATGGATTGAGTTCCATTCCCAACCGTTGGAACGTCCGCGACACTTACAATTATTCGCGTGCTTACCGAAAACGGATCCCTGCCGAAGTGTTGCTCGATGCCGTCAGCGACGTGACGGGCAGCACAGAAGAGTTTGCAGGCATGCCGCCCGGCACCCGGGCCGTGCAACTGTGGAACAACCGTCTGCCTTCAACGTTCCTCGATATGTTTGGACGTCCAGAACGAAAAACCGTTTGCGAATGCGAGCGCTCGGATGAAAGCAGCCTGGGGCAGGTGTTGCACCTGATGAACGCGCCTCTGGTGAACGAGAAGATCCAATCGCCGGTTGGCCGTGCCGCGCAGTTGGCCCGCAGCAAGGCGACTCCGGATGAAATCATTACCGAGTTCTATTTGTCTGCACTGGGTCGTTTCCCTAACGATCGGGAAATGAACTCAGCCCGCACAACGTTCGCCTCGCCCGATTCCAATCGGCGCACGGCGACAGAAGATGTGCTGTGGGCTCTGCTCAACACCGCAGAATTTGTCTTCAATCACTAGGAGATCCAGATGACGGAACGTTACTGCGATGGAGTTTCGCGAAGAAGTTTCGTTCAAGCCGGCCTGGGCGGCCTGGGCTTGTCTCAATTGCTGCGTGCTCAGGCACTCAGTGCGGAAACAAAACGGCCCGCAAAACGCTGCATTTTCATCTGGATGGATGGTGGCCCCAGCCACCACGAAACCTTTGATCCAAAACCGAATGCCCAGGCGGAAATCCGGGGAATCTTCGACACAATTCCGACCAATGTTTCCGGCGTCCGATTCAGCGAGCACGTTCCAAAGATCGCTCAAATCATGGACCGGATGACCATCGTACGCTCAATTTCGCATCACGATCCGGGCCATGGCGGCGGCAACCATTATTTGACCACCGGCACGTCCACTCCAACCCCGGTGGCCTGCGGAGCCAAGGTGAGTTTCCACCCCAGCTTCGGATCGGTCATTGCCAAAGAACTTGGCGTTAAAGATGGGCTACCCACATACGTCCAATTTGCCCTGCCGGGCCCTCTGCGTTCCGGCGGCCCGAATTTCCTCGGATCGAAGTGTGCCCCGTTTTACGTTTCCAACAACCCGAACAATCCCGACTTCAAAATGGCCGACGTCACGCTTCCGCGCGGCGTGAATGATCGCCGTGCGCGCAGTCGTGAATCGCTGAGGCGCGAAATCGATAACCTCGAAAGAATCACCGATGCGGCCGCTGCGGACCCTGTCAACGGACTCGACAATTTCTACCAACAGGCCGTTGGGCTCATCACGTCGCCCGCCGCCAAGCGGGCATTCGATATCAACTCCGAGCCAGCCAAGGTTCGTGACGCTTACGGAAGAACAATGGTCGGCCAGCAGTGCCTGCTCGCGCGTCGGCTTGTCGAGGCGAATATCCCCTTTGTCATTGTGCAACACGCTGGCTGGGATCACCACGGCAATATCTTCACCTATTTGAAGAATCGATACCTGCCAATTTTCGACATGGCCTTCTCTGCCTTGATTCGCGATTTGGATGACCGTGGACTGCTGGAAGACACTCTTGTCCTGGCGTTGGGGGAGTTCGGCCGAACGCCCAAGATCAACAAGAATGTGGGGCGAGACCACTGGCCTGGCGCCATGTCGGTTATCGCGGCCGGCGCCGGTGTGCCGCGCGGTCAGATTGTCGGTGCCACCGACAAAAAAGGTGCGGCACCGTCTCAGCGTCGGCTCACAGTTGAGGACTTTGCCTCGACGCTTTATGCGAAGATGGGCATTAATCCGCACAAGATTCTCCACGACACACTGGGGCGGCCAATTCCACTTGTGCAAGGTGGCGATGCAATTCGTGAACTCATGTAATTGCAGTTACCAACGAATTCTCAGAAAGAACTCATGCAACTTGTGAAACGGAATACCCTGCTCGTCGCGATATTCGCTGCCTTGTTTTCCCACGGCGCCGCGCAAGCACAAACCGCCCCGCAGATTGGGTACCTATTCCCGGCCGGTGCTCAGCAAGGGACAAGCGTCAATGTGTTGGTTGGCGGAAAGTATATGCCCGGACCTTGTCGGGTTTGGATTGGAGGCAAGGGGCTGACATCGAAAACCACCACAACCGAAGGTCGCCTCACACTCGACGCCGCAGTGGATGCCACCCTCGGCACTCGCAATCTGCGAATCTACAGCGTTCAGGGCGGCTCGTCACCACGACCGTTTGTGATTGGCGCGTTGCCCGAAACTGTTGAGAACGAAGCGCTCGCCGCCCGCAACATCTCATTTCCCTCAACAATCAACGGACGACTCAACCCGAAAGGCGATATCGACGAGTATCGGCTCTCGCTTCGCGCGGGCCAACAGATCGTCTGTTCCGTCGCCGCGTCGTCGCTTGGGTCGCCGGGCGACGTCGTGCTGAGGCTCTCTGATGCCAATGGTCGAACAGTTGCCACGGCAAACGACCATCGCGGTCCAGATCCTCTGCTGGTTTATCGGTGTCCGTCGGACGGCGACTATTCGCTACGGATTTTTAATTTCGACTTAAGCGGCGGTGTTGATCACGTCTATCGATTGACGGTCACCAATGGCCCGTATCTCAACTACGCCTTCCCATCCGGATTGCAGTCCGGCAAGAAGTCGAATGTCACGCTTTACGGATGGAATCTGGCCGATGGCGATACGGCGCTGTACTCAACAACAACCAGCAAATTGCTCCACGACGTGCAATTGCCGGGTTGTGCCAACCCGTTCCAACTTCCGGTTGCCATTTCTCCTGCGACCATCGAAACCGAGCCAAATGATTCGATTGAAACGGCGAACAAGATCGTCGCACCACACATCATCCACGGCCGATTCAACAAGCCGGGCGATGCCGATGCCTACACATTCGAGGCGAAGAAAGGTGACCGGTTGCTGCTCGACGTTAAGTCAGCCAGCCTGGATTTTCCTGCAGACCCCGTACTCAAGCTTGTAAACGAAAAAGGGGTGACCATTCGAGAAGTCGATGACGTCGCGCCGACGCGCGACCCGCGTTATCTGTTGACCGTGCCGGCCGACGGCATTTATCACATCGTCCTCTCCGAGCGTGCCGGCCGAGGGGGGCCGCGGTTCATTTATCAACTTCATGTCGTTCCGCCTCAGCCCGATTTCAGCCTGACAATCAAGGCGTCGGAGTTTGCGATTGTGCCGGGTGAAAAACTCATCGTTCCCGTCCGCGTGGTTCGAAAAGATGGATTTGACGGCGAACTCACAATCACGGCGAAGGGACTGCCGCCCGGCGTGACGGTCGAGCCGCAAACTCACACAGCGAAAAGCCCCGCCGAAGTGAAACTGGAGCTTTCATCGCCGGCGCAAGCGCAGTTCGCATCTGCGGCGTTTCGCATCGTTGCGCAATCGTCGTCTGAAGGAAATTCCATCGAGCGGACTGCCGCCGCCAACGTGAAGCTTTCCACTGCCTCAACGGCATCCACCACTGATCTGTGGCTGGCGGTTGGCCCCAAGGTTCCGTTTGAACTTTCAGTCCCCGCCACCATCCAGGAAGCCCCCCGCTTGTCAGCCTTTCCATTTCCGATCAGCATCATGCGTAGCGATTCGTTTTCCGGTTCGATTCGTCTGGTCGGCGTCGATCCCGACAAACGTGGGACGGTGGTGCCCATGTCGGGCCTGGTCGCGGAAACCGAAGAGGCAGGCACATTACCGCTGGTCATTCAATCGATGGCGATTGAAGGAACGACTCATCGCTGCCGGGTCATGGGCGTCGCGAACATCACCGGACCCGATGGAAAGCTCTATTCCGTCTTTCATGTTGCGAAAGGCTCGATGATGATGGGCTGCCAACCCAATCTGCTGACATTGACCGTCACTCCGGCAGTCGCCACATGGAAGGCGGGGCAACGCATCCGGTTGACTGTCACCATCGAACGCCGCGTCGCGATGGGAGACGTAACAGTCATGCTGACGCCAGCATCCAAGGTCGAGGGCATTGACGCTCAACAGGTAACAATCCCAGCCGGTAAGACGACCTCAACGTTCCTCATCGACATCGCATCGAATGCAAAACTTGCACCGAAAGTTGAATTAGAGCTGCGGGCGAAATCGACCAGGGCAGGTCTACCCGTCAATGCGCTCGCCCAATTGGTTCTGGTGGCCCCGTAGGCCCTCATCTAGAAAGAAACATGTCGAGTGCCGGAGGTGGAAATCGTCGCCTTTGCACGGCGCACAATAATTTGACCCTACGGGAAAAACCGTGTCGAACTCCGAATAAACTACTCAACGTTTCCTGCGTGAGATCGTTGCAACCTGTTGCAATTCGCAGTCTTTGAGCGCAGGGATCTGTCTGTAAAGTGCGTAGTGAAAAAGATATAATCAACGACTGATCTGTTTGCATTCGAGAAATGATACCTGTGAGACTGCGATCGTCTGGTCGAGAATCATTGAAGAGTCCTCGGGGAATTTGTGCCGTGAAACGACAGCCATCGAATTTGGAATCACGCGCGAACGGCGTTTGGCTGATTCCCTTGGTCGCTGTTGCATTGGGAGTTTGGTTTTCAACTCTGGCGACTGAGAATCGGCCGCTTCAGGGCTCCGAGGCTGATGCCGAGCAGACGATTCCGCGCGAGCCACAGGATGACCCCAAGGTCCAGTCGCTGATCCAGAAGTACTGCGTTGATTGCCATGGAAATCAGATGGCTGAATCGGGCGTCAACCTGCAACGGCTGACAGCGGAACCGGATTTCCTGGCTCGATTCAAGACGTGGGAAAAAGTGACGGCAGCACTTCGCCAGCGACAGATGCCTCCCAAGGATTCGCCGCAGCCATCGGATTCCGAACGTCAGCACCTGGTCAAGCACATTCGCCATGAACTCGACACGCTGATCCAGCAGCGTACAGGAGATCCGGGGCGGGTTGTCATGCGGCGACTGACGAGTGCCGAGTACGATTACACGATTCAGGATCTCACCGGGCTGGATCTCGATCTGGAACGCACGTTCGTCAGCGACGCGGTTGGAGGCGAGGGGTTTACGAACGTCGGCGACGTGCAGTTCATTCAGGATTCGAGCCTCGAGCGTTATCTGGAGGCGGGCAAGACTGTCGCCGCGCACGCGGTGATTGGCTCCGGGCCGCTGCAGTTCTTTCCCGACGCCGGCAAGACAGGCCGGGAACTCTCTGCGATTCATCGAATTCAACAAATCTATCGCCGCCACGGTTTTCGGACTGGAGCCGGCGAAGGAGCCGAGCCGTTTGGGTTGGATCGCTACCCGAAGGCTTTTTTCGCCGCTTGGAGTTTTCGACATCGTGACAAATTGAATTTGGGAAATGCGACACTCGCCAATCTGGCCGCCAGCGAACGCCTTGACGCGCGATTCGTCGAACATGTCTGGACTGTTCTCAACGAAACGTCTTCCTCGTTTCCGACATCTGCCATCGTCGAAGCGTGGGAGACTCTGCCCGAACCGAACGGCCCCGACGCGGCGTTCGCAAAGAGGGTTCGTTCTCAATGCGAAAGAATGTACTCTCTCTTGCGCAATTGGCAGCGCACGCTCGCGGCGACTTCCGTTGATGAAGAGGAAGCATCGGTGCTTACGGAAGGTGAGATTCACGTTTCGCCAAAGCACTCATTCACGGCCGACTTGAGGTGGCCTGAAAAGTCGATGAAGGCTGCCGCCAGACTCTCGATCAATTCTGCAAGCAAGAGGACCGCGTCGAATCGGCAGAAGGCTTCGGGCTTGCTTGTCATCTGGAGCAAACCGTTCGTCCGATTTCGGACCGACGACCAACGCTGGACCAAGAAGCAGCCGTTGAAAGAATTGTTGACGGAGAATTCGCTCCGGCGGTTGGCATTCGGCCGGCATCCGCTGGGTGCGGAAATCGATTCCACCGAATTCGTCCTTTCGGCCGGCGATACGATTGTCATCGAATTCCGCGTGCCGCAGCGAACGGTTGCTGCGCAGTTGTTTGTCGATGTTGAACTCGATCTTGAACACGGGCAATCCGGCTTTGTCCGCTGTTCGATTGACGACGGCGAGGTGGAAGGCGAAACGGCGGCCGAGACGGGGACGACGGCCGCCTTGCTGACCGATCCGAACGCCAAAGCCTTCGCATCGTGGAAAGCCGGCGTGATGGAGTTCGCCCGGAAGCTCCCCGAGGTGTCCCACCGTGAACCCGCGCCGTCCGACCGCGACCCCATTCCGGCCCCGTTCGACAACACGTACAACACGGCCGAGCGGAACACGTTTCATTACGTCATCAAGTACCACAGGGACGATCGTTTCCTCGTTACCCACATTCTGGACGACCCGACGCGCCGACGTTTGGACCAAGCGTGGACCGATCTGCTGACCTCGTTCGAATACCATGACGCGTATCTGCAATTTGTCGGCAAGAAGTTCAAACTGGATTTGCCGTCACAAGGTGTCGCCGCATTAGAACAAGACCGAGTTGATCGGCTACCGGCCGCACCCCGCGAGTTTGTACAACGGCTGCGCGATGACTGGGTCAAGGCAAAACGAGACCTGAAAGCCGCCGGCCCGACACACGTTGAAGACGCAATTCGTTTCGCTCGTCTGGCGTGGCGTCGGCCGTTGAGTGACCAGGAGCAGAATCGGCTGCGGT
>CAUZOL010000267.1:0-9698 GCA_963581435.1 Planctomycetota bacterium | reverse complement strand
GCCCGTTTCGTGTCACGAACAGGCGACCGTTATGAAGCAGGATTTGCTTCCAACCATCCATCGGTCCCGTCAACCGCTGCCGCCAGCGTATGCGACCGGTCGCCTGTTCGATTGCGCCCAACGTGCCGGCTTCGGAGATGAAATACAGGCTGTCCTCGTCGGCGCTCATTTGCACTCGCAAGTCGAACGGCCGCATCGCCCAGCGGACACGCAACGGCGGTTTCAGCAAGGGGTCGTCCACGCTGCCTGTGTTGCCCTGGTTCATGCTGGCGACGGGGGCACCGTAGCGTTTGCCCGTGGCCGGTTTCGCGTGCGAGCGCACCGCTGACAGATTGGCCATCTGTTTGGGCAACTCGATCTTGTGGGCAGCTTGGGCTAATGACGACGAGGCCAGGCCGTAGAGATAGCCGTCGTCGCAGCCGAAGTAAATGACACCGTTGGCGATTGCCGGGGTTGATGCGATGGGTCGACCGAAGGGCGTCTTGAACGTAAATGGCTTTGGCTCGAATTTCGGCCAACCACCTTTCGATGCGAGGGCTACCACGTGCAATTCTCCAAGGACCGTCCCAAAGATGCAGTGGTCGCGCGAAAGGACGGGCGAGCCGATACAACCCGTGAAACGCCGTTGATCAAGCGTATTGTCCGTGCGGGCCGCCCACTTGACTCGGCGTGTCTCGGCATCCCAGGCATGCACCCCCATATAATGCGTTGGGACATATGCCGTATTGCCCCGCACGGCCGGAGTGGCAAACACAGCCCAGACCGAACCCGGATAACCGCTGTAGCGAAAGTCCTTCTTCGGATCGAACTTGCCGGTGTCCAAGCGAACGCGCAGGAAGCCGCCGAACTGGTCGGTCCCCGGATGACCAAGGTAAACCCAATCGCCGCTGATGGCAGGTCCCATGGGGATGCCGGGATCCTTGCCCAACGGCGCGCGATTGCACCACGCGAGACGCGGTTGATCGCCGGTATCCTCCAGGCAATACAAGTCTCAACCCATGTTGACGACCAACCGCTTGCCCGACACAGCCACTTCGCCGCCGGCATAGTGCGGATCGTGATAGCTGCCCGGAAAACCGGTTGCCCGCTTGTTGGTCTTCGGATCAACGTAGGAACGATAATGATCCCATCGCCACCGCTCGTTTCCGTCGGCGTCCAGGCAATGAACGACAGCGTCGAGCGATTGGAAGTAGAGCGATTCGTTGGCCCACGTGGCGGATCCCATGATCGGCGAGCCCACATCAATACTCTTGATCGCCTCACCACTTCTCGCGTCGAGCACATGCAACCGTCCTCCGGTCGTGCCGTAGTAGACTCTACCGTTGGCTACGGATACCGACGAAGTGTTCCCACCCATTGCGTGTTCGCCATCAGGCGACGACTTCCACACGATTCGATTGGCCGTCGGGTCGATGCAATACGCTGTGCCCATCTGATCGGCAACGAATACTTTTCCGCCAACGACCGCAGGAGAGGTCATGACGGCGTCATCCAATTGAACGGCAACGGCCAACTCAAGCGGTCGTTGCAACACTTCCTTCTCCGCGTCACCTGCATGATCGGCCGAGCGCATGAATTGAGGCCAATCGGCTGCGAACACCGCGTGTGTCGGAAAGACAATTGCGACCGCAACACCGATCACGAAGCTGAACATGTCGAATTGCCGTTTCATGTTTCGTCTCCGGTCTTGAAGTACCTCGGTCGTCGCAAGACACATTCTGGTGATTGTACATTGAGAGTTGAAGTTCTTGCCTTGCCGTCGCGCTCCAATCGCAATCCAGTCGACAGCACTAGTACAGGAAAAATGGCGACCCGTTGATGCGGTCGTCACTTCGCACAGCCCAAGCGTACCGGGAAAGCAAGCCACGCACACCTGACGTCATGTTGCATGCGAATCTGTACCGCGCTAAAATTGTACCGGCAATGGTTGATGTGTGGCAGTGTCTTGTCTTGCTGGAGAAAACCATGCGACGCTTGAAGATGCTCTGCTGCGGGCTTGCTCTGTTGATCAGCGTCGCTGTTGTCGGTGTCCTGACTCAGTACGTCATCGATTCACAGTGTTTCAAATCTCAGGCCACTGCGGCTGAACCGGATTCTCCGGCCGAGAGCATTGGCGATACCAAGCCAGCACCCAAGCGGCAATGGGATCCGGGGCGTGACTTTCCACTTCACATTTCGAAAGATAAGTCGGTCGTATTCGATTACCCAATCGTCTATGTCCGTGTGCCTCGGCCGTACCCGAAAGAGTATTACGGTATCAACCATCTGAACCAGGCGGGGCTGCATCAAACAAATGCTCCCGGTGCCGAATTGCGTCTGCTGCATCCCAATGGCCGCGACGAATCGCTGGTCCCGGTGGCGAAGGACGAATCGATTACTGACCCCATGGTGTCCTTCGACGGCGAGTGGGTTTACTTCGCTAAGTTCCATCAGATGGGTGTGGGAAACGCCCACATGACAAAACTGCGGAGCCGCAAAGGTGCGGACATCTACAAGATTCACGTGCGCACCCGCAAGTTGGTTCAGCTCACCCACCAGGAACGCACGCCCAACACCGGGGCCGTTCCCCCTGGAACCGACTCGCATCCGCTCGGCGTACACAATCTGGCTCCATGCCCGGTTGCGGGTGGCAAGGTTGTCTTCTGCAGCGATCGCAACGGCTATCGTGGCGTCCGCGAACAAACACAACCGGCGCTACAACTGTTTGTCATGGATGACGACGGCACGAATGTCGAATTGATCGGTTCGCTCAACCTGGGTACTGCACTTCATCCGGTCCCGCTGAAAGACGGGCGCGTGATGTTCAGCTCGCTCGAAACGCAGGGTATCCGCGGCAACGAAAAGTGGGGCATCTGGGCGATTCATCCGGATGGAACGAATTGGAGTCCGCTGACCAGCGCCTTGGGTTCGCCCCCAGGCCAAGCCGTTCATTTTCAGGCTCAGCTTGCTGATGAGAGCATCGTTGTCGAATCATATTACCAAACTGGTTCGACGGACGGGTTCGGCACATACTGGAGATTCCCCCTGCATCGCCCGAAAGATCAGCCGCCGTTCTTGTCCGGTGCGCAGCGATTCGCACCGTACGGCATGGTGGACTTGACGCTGTTCGCGTCGTTCAGCGACGTACGTCCAAACTTCGGAGTGCGCGACAACAGCAACCGAATGGTGTGGGGCCTCGTCACGCATCCGTCCGGGGCACCAGACAATCACCTGCTGACCACGTGGTCGTTGCCGTGGGACGCACAGGATCAGTCCTTGCCAACGTACGATGCCGGAATTTATTTGCTCAAGTCGGGCTTGGCGATTAATCACCCGTCCAAAATGCGATTGATCAAGAACGATCCCAAGTATCAGGAACTGTGGCCACGCGCCCTCGTTCCCTACAAACGGACCCACGGGATTGACGAGCCACCGCGCTTGGTCCACCGCAACGATGGTCAGAAATCGAAGCACTTGCCCGCCGGTACGCCGTTCGGGCTGGTTGGCACATCGAGCCTCTACAAACGCGAAAGCTATCCGCGCGGAGTCGTAGCTGACGGCTCGGTCACGGCGGGTTCGTCGAGACCGGACGATCGCAAGTTCATGTGGCGCGAATTGGCTCCGCGGCTGGGGAATTGGAGCCAACAAGGCGCCGACGCCGGCCTGTACGAAAACAGCGATATCTGGGGCATTCGCATTGTGATCCTGGAGCCGGTGAGCGAAGTGGTCTCGAAGCAGCGGCGCCATTACGCGCTCGGCAGCAACGGCGAAGAACGCCTCCGCATCCTGGGCGAATTCCCGGTGCGGAAGTTTGCACAGAGCAAAGCGACGCAAGACGGTCAGCCGCTCGATCCCGATGGCAATCCTGACACGAGCTTCCTGGCCAAGATTCCGGCCGACGTCGCCTGGACGTTTCAGACGCTCGACAAGCGCGGCATGGTGCTGAACATGGCTCAGACTTGGCACCAAGTCCGGCCCGGCGAAATTCGCAACGACTGTGGCGGTTGCCATGCGCACAGCCAGAAACCAACTTCCTTCGAGCTGACCGCCGCCGCCAAGCCTGATTACAAGATCTGGGACTTGACGGCCAAGACGCCCCTGTTCACCACCAAGGCGAACGATCGGTCAGGTCAGAAGTGGGACAAGGAAAATCACACCGGACTGCACTTCGCCAAAGAGATCAAAGACGTCGAGTATTACCGGGACATCAAGCCAATCCTGACCCGCAGTTGTGTGGCCTGTCACAGCACGAAGCACGAGAAGCCGGCGGGCGCGCTGGTGCTGGACGATGATCGGCCCCTCGAAAAACAAGGATGGGTCACTTGGTCTGGTTTCCAGACGCTGCCACAAGATGTGCCGCGCACGTACGCCCGCCTCGCCCAGTACTCCCCGCCGTTCCAGTCGCGCCGTAGCCCGCTCATTTGGAAGATCTACGGCAGCCGTCTCGATGGTTTTCGCAACGAAGACATCGAAAGTCCGCCCCTGGATTACGACAACGACCAGCACATCAGAAACTGGGGTCACCACAGCCATCGCGTGCGGATGGACGTCGACTACACCGGCAGCATCATGCCGCCACCGAAGGCCGTCGCCGGAACGTACCAAGGCCCCGACGGCAAGCCGGTCAAGGTCCAGCCGCTCAGTGATGAAGACAAGCTCACCTTCGTTCGCTGGATCGACTTGGGTTCCCCCATCGATCTCCCCGATCCGAAGAACGCAAGGGAACGTCCCGGATGGTTCCTCGACGAGGGTCGCCCGACGCTGACATTGGCCGATCCGCAACCGGGAGACAACACCAAACCGCTCTCGCAAATCCTGATCGGTATGCACGACTACTACACCGGCTTGGACATGAAGACCTTCAAAGTAACCGCCGATTTCGCGGTGGACGGAGTGCCCCCTGGGACGAATCTGGCGTCGCGCTTCAAGCCCACGACGCAAGGAGTCTGGAAACTGAAGCTTGCGACGCCCATTTCTTTGCTTGAACGCGGCGGGCTAACGGTTTCCGTAAAGGACCGGCAGGGGAACGTAACCAGAATTAAGAGAAGTTTTCGTATTGCGCGACCGGGCCGAGTCGAATGAGATGTGTTGTTGAAAAGACCTGATTGCTAATGCAAAGTACTTGGAAATCGGAGACGACACATGAATTGGCAGTTCATCCTAGCTAACAGGCTCATATTGAGAGTCGCGTTGTTGCTCCTGGTGGCGTGTTGCGGTACGGACGGCTTTGCGCAAGCCAAGAAGCAGGAGCCGATTGTGCTCAGCATCAACCCGCCTCACATCAAGACCGACAAGACAGTCGTCTACGACTACGACATCGTCTACGTCCGTGGTTTGCGAAGGACCGATGGTAAGGAAGCCCGTTGGGCCGAGTTTTCCCGACCAACAATGATGGAACCAGGTGCCAACCTGATGCTGCTGCACCCGGACGGCAAAGAGGAAGTGCTGGTCGACGGGGCCAAAGGTTCGGTGATGGATCCGTACGTCTCATTCGACGGCAAGTGGGTCTATTACGCGAAATTCATTGACGAGCGGCACACCGGTTCTGACATCTACAAGATTCACGTGGCTTCGCGAAAAACTGTCCGCCTCACCGATCAGACGTTTACTCCAAACACCGGCGCTGCACCTTGGGCCAAAGACATTCGCAAGCGAGCGAAAGGCGAAGAGCACAAGACCGTACTCAACTACGGCGTCTACAATCTCGGCCCTTGCCCCATTCCCGGGGGCAAGCTCATGTTCACCAGCAATCGCAACGCGTACGTGCCACCGCGGGCCTATCCTCGCTATACGCTGCAGTTGTTTCTGATGGACGAAGACGGCGCGAACATCGAACAGACCGGATATGTCAATATCGCCTGCGCTCTGCATCCGGTCATTCTGCGCGATGGGCGCGTGCTGTTCAGCACGTTGGAGTCGCAAGGCATGCATAACGCCATCATGTGGGGCGTCTGGAGCATCCATCCCGACGGCACGAATTGGGCACCGGTGATCAGCGCGTTCGAACGCCAAGGGGCTCCTTCTGCCTATCACTTTCAAACGCAATTGTCCGACGGCACGATCGTTATCGAGAAATACTACAACCAGAATCAGAAAGGCTTCGGCACGCTGCTCACCCTGCCAGAGAAGCTGCCCAAAGGCGTAGTTCCTTTCGGCCCCGCAGACCTGAAAGACGAACGCAATCAGGTCCGTTTCACCGATGTGACTGGGAGAGAGCGAAGCCACACCGTACCCTTTTCGCCGTATGGCATGCAGATGATTACACCTTGGATCGGCTGGCAGGATCGTCCTTCGCTTCCAACCGTGTTGGCCGATGAGAAGTCGGCGCGGATCGGTAAAGTGACCCATCCATGTGGCGCACCGGACAACCATTTGCTGGTGGCCTGGACTATGGGACCCATTGGCGGTTCGTCGGGCGCGGTGCGAGACTACATGTACCCCAAGCAGATGGACTCCGGAATATGCATGATTCGCAAAGGGGCCGAGACCCGCGCACCCGGCGCCATGCTGCTGATCAAGAACGATCCCAAATACAACGAGCAATGGCCCCGCCCGCTGGTTTCCTACGAGCGAGTCTACGGAGTCAAGGAACCGCGAACGCTGGTCCACAAGAACGATGGCAACGCGCACGAAGCCCTGCCGGAAGGCACTCCGTTTGGGTTGGTCGGCACGTCCAGCTTTTATAAGCGAGAAAGTGCTCCCGGCGGCGCCGTTCCACCCGGCAGCGTCACGGCCGTTTCGATTCCCAAGAATCCGAATTCGTGGTTCTGGAGTGCTTGGCGAACCAACTGGTCTCTGCAAGGAAGTGACGCCGGCATTTACTCGAACGACGAGATTCACGCGGTACGCATCGTGGCGCAGGAACCGCAAACCGACGTGCATGGCCGCGGCCAAAATGCCCGTCCGAAGTACGGCAGCCACGCTGGAGAACGGTTGCGCATCCTGGGAGAGATCCCGCTGCGCAAATTCAACTCTAAGGGAGAGCAAACGGCCGATCCCGACGGTAACCCAGATACAAGCTTCCTGGCCAAGATTCCGGCCGATCAAGCATTCACCTTCCAGATGCTCGACAAGGACGGTATGGCGCTCACCACCGCCCAAACGTGGCACCAGCTGCGTCCCGGTGAGAAGCGATGGAACTGCGGCGGTTGCCACGCCCACAGCCAGAAGCCGACGTTGTTTGAAGAAACTGCAGCGGCCAAGACCTCGTACAAGTTGTTCGACATCACCGCCAAGACCCCGCTTATCACCAGCAAGGCTGCCGACCAGTCGAAACGCAAGTGGGACACGGCAGACGAAACCGGCCTGCGGTATGTCGACGCGAGCGTGGTGAACGTGGAGTACCAACGAGACATCCGGCCGATTCTCCAGCGCAGTTGTGTGGCCTGCCACACGCACAAATCCGACAAGCCGGCTGGTGGGTTGGTGCTGGACGACGACGACTCAGGCACGCAGGATGCCTTCGGACAAGACGCCGTAGCCAGCGTGCGCGTGCCGAATGCCTACTTCCGACTGGCCTCGTGGAAGCGGTACACACAGCGCCGTGCCGGTGAAATGGTGATGCCGCAGGCGGCCAGCCATTACATCACCAAGTTCCAGTCACGGCGTAGTCTGCTGGTCTGGAAGATCTACGGTCGGCGAACCGATGGCTGGACCAACGATGACTTCCCCACTGTGGCCGAACTGGGCAACGTCA
The DNA here is from genome assembly GCA_963581435.1 of Planctomycetota bacterium. Lineage (GTDB taxonomy): Bacteria > Planctomycetota > Planctomycetia > Planctomycetales > Planctomycetaceae > JABISG01. The sequence continues at coordinate 2,023 of CAUZOL010000267.1, read as the reverse complement.
AGTCGCTGATTGGCCCAGGCGGCAAACCGGTCGAGAAGGTCGACTACAACGACGAGAAAGCGCTGAAGGATTTCATTCGCCGTTACAACATCGACCAAGACTACACCGGCAGCATCATGCCGCCACCAGCTGCAGTAAAAGCCGGCAAGGTGAAGCCGCTGTCGGACGAAGATCGGAGGATGATAGTCCGCTGGATCGACCTTGGCTGCCCGATCGACATCGATCCCGATTACGATCCACAGAATGCCGCCAGTCACAGCTACGGTTGGTTGGGAGACGATCAGCGGCCGACGTTGTCACTCGCATATCCCGAGCCGGGACCGAACAAGTCGGTTTCGCGCATCCTTGTGGGCATGACGGATGCTTTCTCTGGCATCGATCCGGCCAGCTTCACTGTCACTGCCGACTTCAAAGTCAACGGCGTCGCAGCCGGTGAAAACCTGACTGGCAAGTTTCAGCCTCTGTCCGACAGCCGCTGGGAATTGAAGTTGCAGAACCCGCTCACGGCGACGAAAGACGCAACGCTGACCATCACAATAAAAGACCGGCATGGGAACACAGAACGCATCGTGCGGAAGTTTTCTGTAAGCGGAAAGTAGGTCGCTTCGAATTTCAACGTTGGAAAGCCCTGTCCGAACGAGATTGTGTCTCGTTTAACAATCCCCCTCACGCGTTCATCGCCAGCGTGCAGTCAAAGTGACACAACTGTAACTTCGCTTGGTGCACCGGGGATCCCAACGAGATCTGGCGTGCTGTCTGTCACAACATTCTGGAGTTTTCTGCGCGAGTTCTCGCCACTTGAGGTCTACGGCGGCGGAATCCGGCACTTCTTGGTGCCCCGGCCGCGCGTGTCAGTCGATGTCGCCGGTCTTCATCGAGAATCCAGGCGTGACTCCGGTGTCGAGGTGCCGAGCTTCTCTACGATTTCAACCCGGTTCCAACGGATTATCAATCGCCAATCGCTATCTCGGTCTCGCCGCCGCTGAGACCCAATCTGCTGTTTCAACTCAGCCGGCGATCGACGTCAGGGGCTCGCATGTCTTGCAGGACATGTTCCGGTTGGCCTCTATCCGTGACTTCCGTGCCGAGATCCGAGCGGCTTCAAGTTCAGCGGGAATGTCGTTCCCCGTCCCGAAGTACATCTCGTCCGGCGTCTGACCACGAAATGCCGAATGTGGAAGTTGGGTATTGTGCTCGTCCACGTAGAAGGTGACCAACGTCTCAAGCGTGGTGACGGTGTCGAGCGTGTTCAAGTACAGCCATTGATGTTTCAACGCACGCCACCACGATTCGATCATCGAGTTGGAATACGTGATATCTGTCATGGCGAGAAGCCGTGTGAGGAGTCCGGAATCAATCAGTTCGTCGACAGCGCTGTTGAAGTTCTCGAATCCACCGTCGGTGAGCAGTGTGGGCTTCTCGCCCAGGAGGCCTTTCGAGGCCTCGATCAGGAGTCCGGCGGTGGCAGTCGGGTCGAACGATTCCGACACTTTCCACGCCAGGATACGGCGTGAGAAATTGTCGATGATCGCCTGCAGATAGACGCGGCTTCCATTGAGGAGTCGAATCACGGTGATGTCGACATGCCAGATCTCATTGGCACAGGCAGCGCGAATCCCGACTTTCGGTTTAGCTGGATGAATGCGTCCACGAGGCCGTCGCCATTTGTAAATCCGCACGAGCCGATACCACGTCGATGAAGAGGCAAAGACCTTGCGAAGCCGTTGAGCAAGTATTGCCAGCGTTCCCGTGGGAACGTGACGGTATTCCTCGGAAGTCACCATCTCCTTGATCGTGCTGACTTCCGTCAGTGTGAGCTGTTGCGACGAGCGTCGCGGACAGGACGGCATATCGTCGAGATCGCACTCTTCCTCCTGCCTCCACGCAAGATAGCGAGAGTGCGACAACCCGATGACGCGTAAGGCGACCTTCAGGGGAAGGACGCAACTCGACCGCTGGATGGTTCGCAGCAACATCCGTTTCGCGGTTCCTTCGGGAAACCGGACGCTTGAGAGTGAGACGT
>CAUZOL010000266.1:0-9703 GCA_963581435.1 Planctomycetota bacterium | reverse complement strand
TACATGATTACGAGTGCTGGCCGAATTGTCCAGTGTCAGTTGAGGCCAATGCCACACTTTCATAATTGGCTGCTGCTTGTCTTAATTCGGCCATCGTTATCGCCTTCCAGATGCGCTGCTCGATGACATCCAACCGGGGCCAGTCAATCGGGCCACCCTGATAACCTGCGTTGACTCGTGCAATCAGCGACTCATAAGCCTGCCGCCGGTCATCTTGAGTGACGGGTCGATCGACCAGCATCGGCAGTATCTTGCCCTTGTGGGCTGCCAGCCGTTCAATCAGGTCGGGCGTCAGAGCGTCGTTCGGGGCGTCTACGGTCAACCCGCCGTCGCTGGCCGGCAGCAGCTGGATGCCGCGTTCTTCGCAATCCGCCAGCAGTTGCGCCAGACCGGTCATATCGTCACCTGCACGCGATTCGTGTTTTCAGATTGTCCGAAAGCGCTCTCAATATTCTCAGAATTGCCGTTTTGGGATGGATCAGTCGAATTGTGAGAATATTGAGAACACATTTCGTGATCTTCATTCGTGAAAGCCGCCGGATTCACTTCGTAAATTGGCGAAGCTGGCCGGCCGGGGCCGGTCGCAATTGTCGGGCGCAATCGGATGTATCCCCGCCGTGTGAGTTCAGCCAAGGCTGGGTCGATATCATCCGCCCTGTGAAATCTTCGCTTGCCGTGCTGTTGGGCGTCACGTTTCTTAAACTCTGCCCGGTCGTGGCGCATCATCCATTGCAGCACGTACCGGGAATCGCTGTCTCTCGATTCGTCCCGCGCCTGCATCATGTTTAGCACGACTTCAGCATGGGGAATGAGAAACCTCGCGATTTCGATGGCGGCTGCGATCGTCGGCCGGCCAATCTTTCCGGCTACCCCGCGCTCCACGCAATGCAGCACTGCGGCCAGACAGTTTCACTTCGCATCATCGGCCGCGCGGACCATCGCCAGCATGGCCGCTTTGATCGCGTCGGGCAGCTTGGTCCAACGCTCGACGATGGACTGCAGATCGAGGTCGATGGGGGTGTTCTCTGCAACGACTGCTGCGCCTGGCGCTGCGCCTTCCCGAGAATGTGCGTTTTCCTCGGGATTTACGGCCTCCACACGCTGAATCATAATCCGCGTGTCGGGGGTTCGAGTCCCTCCTCCGCTACTCCTTAAGCCCCGTCACAACAACGAGTTGTGACGGGGCTTTTCTGAAACGATTCGTGTCGAACCCGTCTGAAACGATTTCTGAAACGATTGGCGACCGAAAACGCGACGGGTGGGCAGTCGCGTCCGCACTTTGTTACGGATGACTATGAAGTCTTCGTAGCGCGAGTTGTAGGCCGCCGGCTTCGCGCACTTCATGGCAGCAAGAAGCGTTTCCGGCTTCATTGTTCGGTTCATCGCACACGACGAATGACGCCCTCGGTCCGATTACTCGAACCGTCGCATTGTACCGCCCAACGCTGCCTCGTACTTCTCACATTTTCTGAAGCGTGCTGACCGGCTGGTCGCGTTCCGAGAGGTTCTTGATGTGCCGCAGGACGCGCTGATGAATTCGGTGGATGCACGCATCTGACCACAAAGTCCAATAGTCCTGCGGATACATTTCGAATTCATACCACGTGCTGCCTTCCAAACGCGTCCGCCCACCCGGCAGAGCAATCAATCTGAACTCGCCCCGCTGGCAACGTAAATAGCCGTCCAGATGCGGGGGATGCACGTGCCGGTACGGGCTGAGTTCGTGCATTGGCGGCGGTTGTGACTCTACGTCAAATGCCAACCGTCTGGGTGGATCCCATACGGTCACCGGCTCGACGAACGCCCCTGTCGAGAACTCGCATCGCCTCACCGCTCCCACGCCGGTCCCTTCAATTGTCGCCCGCCGGGGATAGGCGATGCCCAGCTTGAAGTACCACGGATCGGGCTCCGGCAACTCGCTGAATCCGATCACGTACGGCCACACACGTTCCGGAGGTGCGTCAATTTCGACCGTCGTGATCACTTCATACACGGGCGTTGGACGATGCAGTGATTCGGCCCCCGCCAATGCAGGTAATACCACCAACAGTAGCGAAAGGTGCACTCCACGCGAGGCCGTCATGGCGCCCACCACATAGCCAATCATCCCTCCCAACAGCCCCATGACCGCCGCGATCGGAAATAGCATTGCCAAGCAAATCGCCCCTTCGAATGCGAACAGCAGCATCGCCAACCCGCACATCAGAATCGCCAATTGCGAAACGACCAGACTGCTCCCCAGCGTCCGCACATAAGGACGGTTGTAGATAAAAGCGCTCGTCGCTCCCACCAGGATCGGCGTTCCCAGAAACAGTGTCGCGCCGTAATCCTTCAGGGCATACACGCCAATTCCCACCATCACCAATGCAATTCCCAGGCCCGCAACGATGCCCCAAAGTGCGCTCTTCATTCGGTGGTCCACTTGCGGCGCCACCAGTTTGTCGACCCAGTCGAGTTCCAAGCGAGTTGGCAGCAAGCACAGAAGAACCATCGTGATGTAGTTGACCAGCGGCACTAACACCAACAGACCTACCAGAGCCCCCGCACCAGCGTTTGCCGCACGCCGCACGCTCATCGAAATAGCGATCCATAAAAACGGCAACGTAAACACAAACAAGACCCACTGCAGCCAGTTCGGGGCCGGCGGCTGAAAGAACTCCTGCCTCATGCTCAACAACGGATTCAAAAAATTGTGCGGCGCGAAGAATCGTCCGGTGTAGAACCAGATCAACCCCGCCTCAACGGCATACTTGACAATCATTAGTCCGAAACCGCTTGCGGCATACGTCACACGGTTCACATCGACCGACAGGCTGAACCACGTCCGAAACAACTGCATGATTCGCTCCTTGGAATTAAGTCGGTGAGGCGATGGCGGCGTAGTCCCACGCCTTTGGCGCTCGTCAGCCAATGCGCTCATCCTCCGTCACTCGTCTTTCGGTGGCACATCAAGCGCCCCGCGCATTGTCGACGGCACGTCCTCTCGCAGTCGCCACTTCACCGTGATTGGATTTTCACCTTCCCAACTCTCGAAATCGACAGGTCCGCAATACACGAACGGAGCCGCCTTTCCGTCGAGCAGCTTGCGCCGGCGAATAAAAAGGTGAATGTCCACTCCCTCGGACAGATGATTGCGGATCAGCCGGCCGTGTTTGCTTTCTTGCTTCGTCCTATTTTGGCTTTGCCACTGGAAACGATCCGCCGATAGAAAACGATCGTCGTAACGATGATCGTTGTTCAAGCTGCCTTTCTCAAGTGTCACGAGCAAGAACGCATGGCCTTCTATCAGGACAAACCCCTGGTTCCAACTACCAGGACTGAAGGTAAATCCAAACAGCGGTGGAATGTTCTCCCGCATGTAGTGACTCCACTTCTCTGTCGTTGAAGCCGGCCGTTGAACGTCTACCGGCTCCATTTGCAGAAGATCACCAGCGGACTCGAAGGCCACCTCGAATCGCGTACCCGGACGTCCGGCGTCGGGGCCAAACCAGCCGCGAACAATGTCAGCGAGGACGTTCGTCTCGGCTTCCCGGTCCGTTCGGACGACATTGACGAACTCCCTCACAAAATTCGCGATGTGCGGTTGGCCGTTGGCAAGAACCTTGACCCAGCCAGACGGCACGCCGGAAGTCTTTTTGCGATCCGGCAATTTGAGGATGGGCCGACCGTTCGTGTGCATGACCCGGCAAACAAAACGATCTGCGGTCGTCATCGTTTCGCCACGATCCAAGTATTCGGCGAGACGCCAGTCGACTAATTCACGCACGAGGTTTTGGAAATCATCACGGCATTCGGAAGCCAAGGAGAAGTCCGTCGAGAACTCCGCGTCGTCGTATTGGAAATATGATCTTCCTCCCGTCCCTTTGCCACCGCACCAGGCTTCGATCGGATTCTTCTCAATCAATGACTTCAGTCGCGAATCATCTTCAAGGTTCTCTCCAACGTCATCACGCAGAGTTTCGCTCCGACGAGCAATTCGTCGGAACTCCGACGTCAGATCCGCGATGTCGATCTTCCCGGGCAGTGCGTCGCGATTGAGCATGCCCATGAGCGTCAACATCTTGAAACTCTTGGTCATGGGTGTGGATTCAAGCACATCAAGGAAATCGCCGACTGACTGGATGACCTCATTCTCGCGATCGTTGAGATCACCCATCGTTCGCACGAACTTCGTCCACGAGCCGTGCGTCTTTCGCAATGATCGCGGATTGTAGCCAGAGTGGTACAGTTCTACGGCTGTCGGTCGGGTACCGTGCCGCTCCCTGAAGTCGTCGTAATAGGCCAAAATTGCGTCGTCCGCGGGCCGGATTCTCAGCAGGGACTTGATGATGTCGATCGTTTCCAAGTCGTAAGTAATGTCGCATCCATCAGGCAAGTTGGCACGCCCCTGCTGGAGCAATCGCATCGCGGCCGAGATCTCTTCATCGGATTCTCCGCTGCCCAGAAGTGGTTGCAGCAGCGAACGCACTTTGAGAAGGAATGCTCGGTGATTGCCGATGTAGTCGATCACCCTGAGATTGGTTTTTCCCTCGGCGCAACGTAACCCCCGTCCGAACTGTTGCAGCCAAATGATGCTCGATTCGGTTGGTCGAAGCATCAAGACTGTGTCGATGTTGGGGATGTCGAGTCCTTCATTGAACATGTCGACAGCAAAGATGATGTCAAGCCGTCCGTCTGCCAGCGCTTCAAGAGCGGATGCCCGTGGGGCAGATCGTTCGCCGGAATGAACCGCGACAGCGCGCACACCCTTGTCGCTAAAAAAGTCAGCCATGTAATTGGCATGGCGTAGCGAGCAGCAGAACCCCAACGCCCGATCACCGCCACGTCGGCGAAATTGCTCCAATGCGTTCTCGGCTCGGCGTGTCGTTGCGACGGCTTTGGTCAGTTCTTCCTCGTCGAATCGAGAGCTTCGCCACGGAATGTTCGAGTAGTCGACTTCGTCAGGCACTCCGAAGTAGAGAAACGGACATAACAGCCCGGCTTCGATGCCAGCGACAAGGTCCTTGCGGTACACCAGATTCTCTTGGCAAAGCGCGAGCAAGTCTCCGCCATCCATGCGTTCCGGGGTCGCAGTGAGACCGAGCAAGAAGCGAGGCGTAAAGTAGTCAATCAGTCGGCGATACGTGCGGGCAGCGGCGCGTAGGAATTCATACTGCTTCTTAGCTGATCTTTCAGACGCCGCATTCCCGCGACGACGGCATTATCAACTGGCCAACAGTCGTTGGATTCCTGAAACGGAACTGATTCGATGACGGCGGCTACTTCCGAAGCTGAAAGCTCGTCTTCAGCCAGTTCCTTCACGGCCATGCAGATGTTCTTGAAGTAGTCGAAGAAACGGTATGGAACGAACACTCGGTACTCGTCATCGTCAACTGTGCCTTCACCGCCGTCCGTATAGGGATCGATGTCGAATTTGCAGAATTCCAAGACGAGCATTCGTAGATTGTAGTAGCCGTCGTATTTGAGGCCGTGATGGTCACACAGCGATTCAACGGTCAGATCGAGCAGTGCTTGTTTTGTGATTGTTGCCATTTAAATTCCCATCTGGTCTGCGCAGGCCGTAACATCCCACTGCCCATTCGTTGCTCGAAAGCGATCAAGAAGCTGGTCCGCAGTGAGCGAGAGCGTCGGCTCATCCGAAGTCGGTTCAATGCAGGAGTCGTCCAACTCGCTGAAAACATGGTCGGCGTCCGAAGGAAAGCCAAATCCCTTTTCAAGCCATCTCCATTGCAGGTCTTCAAGACCGACTTGACCAGCAATGAAATAACAACCCTCTTCGAGGTAGGGCTCAATCTGTTCAAAAGTCAGTTCGCCTTGCACAACAACGGTGTTTCCTTGCTTGTAATTGTCAGCATCTCGATACAAGTATGTGATTTCTGTGTTCATTGAGAATTTCCTTTTCCAGTTGTTTCAATGTAGCGCTCGTTGCAACCCAGCGCAACAGCACAATCGCAGAAGAGTGGAGATTTCTTGAATCGCCACCGGCAAGAAAGAGAATCAGGGCCAACAGCGCGATCCATGTCGGCATGATGTCGCTGTTGGCCTGCGACTACTTGCGCGGAAAGCAGGGCCGAAGGGGGAACTAATTACTCCAGCGCCCGGCATTCGTGATGTGGTGGACGACGAAGTTGTGCGACCTGACCGGCAGCAACGCCGGCTTTTGGGGCGGCACGGAAATGGCGCAACCGGCCGGTCGCAGCGCAGTGGCGAGTGTGGATCGAGCGTCGTGCCGCAGCGACTCGTTTCATCCAAGGCGATTCCCAGGCACTCTTCAGGCCCAGCCGGTCGCCTAATAGCCGTCAGTTCGCCTTCAGGATGCATTTTTTAATTCAGGCGAAGTAGATGTCGGCTTTTTATGTTGCTCGACAGACGGGCTGTTTACTGGGCATGAACGGCGACATCCACCCAGTTCAATTTCGGGTTCACGCCCAACTTGGCAAACTCCTCTCGGAAGACATCCACCACCACGTCGCAATCGCATTTCCGGGCCACAATCGAGTCGTGAATGGTCGCGATGAACATGCCCCGACGCTTCCGCATCAGCCGAACACAAACTGTGTCGATAACAAACCGCCTTACCGCGATTCGTTTGACCGCGTAGTCGCTGTTATTGGCGTGCATGCACAATCCTATCAACACCCAAGCGAAGCGCTCGCCAGGAGCTTCACGTTGATTCGCCCCCCCACCATCGTCTCACTCTATTCCAACAGTCATTCCGGCTTCCTGACCGCGATTGAGATTTGGCAATGATGAGATTTCAGGTTTGTCGTTCCCTTCCGTGATTTGAACTCGAACGTTCGTGGGAACGTTGTCGAAGACTTGCCGTCCGCCCGAGGGCCAGCGGACGGTCAGTTTCTGAATCTGAGCGGCCTCTCCGACTCCAATCACCAATTCCGGGGGCGACATCCCCATACACCCGTTGGTTGCGAAGAGATCTCTGACGATTTGCGTTGTCCCACATTCGAGTGTGACTCGCGTTCCGATCGCTTGACGGTTGCTTTTCGTACCGACAAGGTCGATTCGTATACGACGGTTCTCTGCCATCGAAAACCGATTCAGAAACAACCGCAGCGGCCCACCCCCCACCGACCCAACGAGTAGATCGGACTGCCCATCTCTGTCGAAATCCGCAATCACTGCGGACCGCGAGTCGGAGTCGATATCGACATTGGAAAATCGCGACGCGTCGATGAAACCTCGACCGACATCGTTCAGAAACAGCCGGTTGCGCTCAAACGCGCTCAGATTGTGGCCCGCCTGCGGAAGCATGAAGGGGTTCGACACCCAGAACTCACCGGCATCTTCGTCAACCTCTCCCAATTGGGGCAAAGTGCACATGCGGTCGAGAGGCCGTGACACGACGGCCCGCCAAAGGCACGTTCAGCCGTCGGCTTTGTCACGGCGGAAGCTCAGAAAACCAGTGGTTGCATAGAGGTCGAGCCATCCATCATTGTCGAAATCGACCATTGCCGGCGCATAGGCCCAGCCGACTCCCTGTACTCCGTATTCATCTCCAACATCCCGATAATCTTCCGCGTCTGTATTCTTCAAGTAGAGACGATTTCCGGCACACGAGCCCTGAATCTGCTCAAAAATGTCTGCCGGATAGTCGGCCTTTGAGACATGGCGCATGATCCGCCGACCCATCTTGGAATACATATTGGCCACATAAAGATCCGACTTTCCGTCATTGTTTGTGTCGCCCGCCGCGACTCCCATCGTTGTCGCAAAGTCGGCTGCCCGGCTCCCCTTGGAAATGTCGGTAAAGCTGCCGTCGCCATTGTTTCGCAACAGCACGTTTTCTGAAAAATCGTTTGCGATGTAGAGGTCCGGATACCGATCGTCATCGGCAAAGAACCAGGTGGCGGCGAGTGTACTGCGGTAGCCGCCACCTGTTTGGCTCTTGAGAGTCACGTCGCTAAACCGACCGTCGCCAAGGTTGCGCCATAATCGATTTCGCTCCCCATATTCATCATTCACCCAACTCAATTTGCGCTTGGGCGGCGGGCTTTCTTCAGAGGCCTGGTACAAAATGTAAAGATCCAACAGCCCATCGCAATCGTAGTCAACAACGTGAGCCCCCATTGCCTGCGGTTTCAGCCGAAGACCGGATTGCGCTGTCACGTCCGTAAACCTGAGTCCCTTTTCGTTGCGATACAAGCGATTTCCCAGCAACAGGTCTGGGAAGCCGTCGTTGTCAAAATCGAACCACGCCGCAAGCTTCGTCGGTTTGCCGTACGGTAAGTGGTTGACGTGAATTCCCATTTCGCGGGCGACGTCGATAAATTTACCATCCGTCGGAGAGAATCGAAGAAGGGATGATCTGTCGCGCTCGGCAACGGCGATGTCGAGCCAACCATCGCCATCGAAATCAACGACGGCGAATTGAAATCGATATTGGCGGACTTGGTTTTTGTCGAGAAGCCAATTGTCTTTGATTTCTGTTTGATCCAGTCCGACGCTTGTTGTCGCTTCAACAAAGAACGGTCGTGGCGATTTTCGACGAGTCATCGACTCTATGCGCCAATGTCTCAATACAGGCTTCGTTTCCAGATCGACGTCCTTCGCAAATGAGAATTCCACCGTTTGAGTTGAGGTCCACTCAATACCACTTCCCTCAGAATCCATTCCTGCAAAGCTCAGCAACAACCGGGTCGTCCAATTGTCATTTTCCAACCGCTCGACGTTCAATGCCCTTAGCTTTGTGGCAGTGACTGTCTCAAATTCAGAAAGTTCGCTTGCAAGAAATTGGGCAATCTGTGTGGCATCTATCGAATCGACGTTCGACTGAGTGAAGTGCACTTCCGCCATGTCCGCATGCGACCGCTCGACTCCCTGTTTCAAACTGGGAACGCTTCCGGAAAAACCCGGGCGACACAGTTCGGTGAAGCCGGGTGTGCTCCTCTGCTGAATCGTCGCAAGACACCGCTTTCCGAATCGCTTCTCGATTTCAAACGCGATGTGCTCGGAGTCCCAAATCTGTTTCTGCTTGTCTTTCGCCAATTCAAACTCTGACGAATTTGCCGTTGTGCCACCGCCATCTTGACTCGTGCGATTCGCCTGGACAGAGGCTTCGTTCTTGCTCCAGTTCACGTAACCAACAACCACGCCAATGGTGACGATGCTTATCACAACGGGTACGACGAACATCGGGTACCAGAGTTTTTTGTCTTCCATCCTACTTGTGCCATGTGATTTGAGCAGACGGAGTGGGTTACCGAGTTAACAGGATAGCCTATTGTTTGCTTCGCGTCTCGTCCTAATTCAGCCTACTGCTGCGAACGGGCAACCGCCAGTTTTCGCGTCGATTTGCGGCCGATTGGCTGGGTCATGCGGAAGTAGTCATCAATGGCAAGAGTTGAGTCAATTCCCAACAACGAGTGGGCAATTCGCCGTGCTGTGTACCAAGACATTCTGAAGATCCATGCGCGAGTACTCGCCACTTTGGGTATTGAAACACACCGGCCCCGTGGGGTCAATTTATTCAGCCCAACTATTTTCCCGTGATTTCAAGAGTCTGCCTGCCGATCTCACCCCCAATTTCAGCCAAGGCAAGACACGTTGATTACCCTGGATTCTGTTCGCTACACGCATCGAGAATCAGGGAAGTCCTGCTGCGAATCATACTAACCGAACGGGATCGAGAAATCGCCGGTCCCGGATGGTGCGTGAACGCCGCTGGCTTGGGGAGAGAGCCAGCGAG
>CAUZOL010000265.1:0-9764 GCA_963581435.1 Planctomycetota bacterium | reverse complement strand
CCGATGCCGTCACCCACAAACAGCAAAACCGCCCCACACCAACCCTGCTGCCAAGCACGTGATCGCTACGCTGTGAACGGTTACCGTTTCGAGTTCATCCGAATGATGAGCCGTTCTTCGCGAATGTCGCGAATCTCATCGACCATCAGGCCCATCGAGTTGTCGCCTTCCGAGAACACGATGACCGGCTGCATTGTGGATTCATCGTTGACGCCGGAGCACCCTTCAACCGGCAACAAAGGCAGCAAGTCATCCCGATACTGAACGACAAGCCGATCTCCGCTGCGCTCGATTTGCTCCTGCGAGAACTCTTCCAGCCGGGCGACCAACGACAACGGAACGGCCATCGTGCGGCCCGCCACTTCGAACAACAACTGGGTGGTGTATTCGCCGGCCGAGTCTCCGTCGGAATCTGTCGCAGTATCTGCGGCAGCATCCCTCAAATCGGCCGCCGTAGACAATCCACCGAATTGCTTTGCAATGCCGGCGACGTCAAGAATCATGATCACACGGCCGTCACCGAGAATGGTCGTCCCTTGATAGAGGCTGATTTCCTTGAGCAACATGCCGACCGGTTTGACGACGATTTCCTCGGTGTCGAACACCTCTGACACGACCAATCCGAATTGCTCTTCGCCCACTTGCACCACGACAATGTTGATGTCGCAATTCTCTTCGAGGTTTTCCTCGTCCAAGCCCATCACCTGGTCGAGATGCACCAGCGGCAGCAGCCGGTCGCGAAGTCGGAACACTTCTTTGTTGTGAATCTTCTCGACGCGACCGCGATCATCGGCCGCCAGGCGGACCAGTTCGACGACGCCCAGCTGTGGAATTGCGAACGACTCTCCGCCGCTCTCCACGACCAATGCCGAGATGATGCCAACGTGAGCGGAATCTTGATTCGCACGGTCGATCCAACTCCATCGACCGACGTCAAATCGACTGTCCCGCCGATCCGTTCGACCTGAGTCTTGACGACGTCCATGCCGACGCCCCGACCGGAGACGGAACTGACTTTTTCAGCTGTCGAGAGTCCCGGATGAAAGACGAGCGAGAGAATTTCGTTGTGTGAAAGTTTGGCTCCATCCGCCGCGGAGAGGATGCCGTTCTTAATCGCTTTGGCCAGCACTCGCTTGGTGTCAATTCCGCGACCGTCGTCGGTAATGCTGATGATGACGTGGCCACCCTCGTGGCAGGCATTCAGTCGCACGCGGCCCGTTTCGGCTTTTCCAGCCGCGCGACGGTCTTCGGGCGACTCGATGCCGTGATCGGCCGAGTTGCGGACCATGTGCGTCAGCGGGTCCTTGATCGCATCGAGAACTGTCCGGTCGAGTTCTGTTTCTGCACCGGTCATTTCCAGTTCGATGTGATGCCCCGTCACCTGAGACAAGTCGCGGACGAGTCGGGGCAGCTTCTTCCAGGCGTTGCCGATTGGCTGCATACGCGTCTTCATCACACCTTCCTGCAGGTCGGTGGTGACCCGATTCAGATGGCCGATGGGAGCAGCGTATTTCGACTCGTCATCGTCGCGAGCAAGCTGCAAAAGCTGGTTTCGTGTTAGAACCAGTTCTCCAACCATATTCATCAGGCTGTCGAGAACATTGACATTGACGCGGATCGACAGATCGGCGACCGATGTTTTCCCGGTTTCAGTCGTCTGCGCCGTATCGGCGTCATTGATTGGTTCGGTGATTGTCGTGGCTCCCATGTCGGTTTCCAACGGCTCTGGCACGGTCGGTTGCGGTTCAACTTCCGTCTCCCAGGTGGTGCCTGCATCCTCTTCGGTCTCGTTCAGCGGTGCGGCCTGCTCGGTCCCGATAGCTTCGATCATTGCCAATCCGTCGGCAGTGGCATCTGCCGACGATTCGACCGTGCCTGACTCAGCCAACTTGTCGAGTTGAGCGATCAGTTCTGAATCATCTCGGACCGGCTCGCTTCCGGTTGCTTCCAGACCTTCGAGCAGCTCCTTGATGACATCGACAACCTGCAACACCAACGAAATGGCATCGGGTGTGACGTCAAGTTGCCCCTCGCGCATGCGTCCGAGCACGTTTTCGCCCGAATGTGCGACCGCCCCGAGATGTGTCAGGCCGATGAATCCGCACGTCCCCTTGATGGTGTGGATTGTGCGGAAGATGCTCGCCAGCAGATCGTCGTTCTTGGGGTCTTTCTCAATCGCGACAATCTCCGTGTCGAGCTGTGAGAGGTTTTCCCAACTCTCCGCCAGTAAATCCTGAAGAATTTCGTCGTCCATCGAAATCTCTTTCCGTTCGTTCCGGCGGAGCGGACGAGTTTTAGACGCTGGCGGAATAAGCCCTGCAGACGTCGTACAGGAATGACACACAATCCCGTCATAGGCGTGCGTTTTGTAGAAAGGTAACCACCGAAAGAATGGGGAGACCTTCCACCACCCTTGCTATCGTCAAGCTGAGCAAAGTCGCTTGAGGATCACCGACCGATTATCCGTGTCATTGCGGCCTATACCTCCCGGGCTCAGCGCGGTTCAACTGCCCTGTTGTCGCTGAACACACCCCCCCCTTAATTGGTAGATGGGCGGCGTCCTTCGACGTCCGACTTTCGGCAATGTTTGCCGGTTTTGTTGACGGTGCGACAGGTGATCGCCCCGTTTTGCGTCGGGGTAAGGCACGCCACTTCCACAGCTTCGCAAGTCCCTCTCATCTGGAACGGTTGACTGATATGATGCAGCTCAGACGAACTCAAATTATCCATCTTGTGACGGATCTCACGCGACAACCCACCGAGTGGCTGTGAACAAACCGACGCAGAAAAATCTGTTTCAACCGGACGACCTGCCGGAAGCACCGACTTCGTGGGAAAGGGCGGCTGCCGGCGATCAGTTGGCTGCACAGGTCGTCTTCAATCGCCCGCTGGACACGGCGTTTCACTATCTGATTCCGGACGATCTCCGCGGGATGCTCAATCCGGGGCAGCGGGTCAAGGCCCCGTTTGGTCGCGGGGGTCGGCCGATCGTTGGATTCTGCGTAGGAGTCGGTCCGGTCCCCGATACCGGACGGAAATTGAAGTCGATCGATTCGGTGCTGGATCGCGAACCGCTGTTGTCATCCCGTATGCTCGAATTGACGCATTGGATCGCCGAGCGGTATCTTTGCCCGTGGGGGATCGTGCTGGAGTCGGTCGTGCCTGCCGGCGTTAAGAAGCAGGCCGGAACGCGAATGATCACCTGCTATGCAGCAGCCGGGAACCTCAGTGAGCGTTTGAAAAACGTGAAGTTGCCGAAAAAACAGCAGGCGGTGGTCGATGTGCTGCTTGATGCAGGCCAACCGTTGGCGGTGGATGAATTGACGGCAGCCGCCAACTGCGGAACCGGCCCACTCAATTCCCTGAAGAAGAAGGGGTTCATTCAAGCCGTCAGGCGTCGCTCTGAGCCGGCAGCAACGGAATTGGGAACAATTACCCCGCAATCGGATCTGAAGTTGAACGAGGAACAGGACCAAGCGCTGCGGACAATCGTCGATTGTTTGCGGTCGCAGCAGCATCAAACATTTCTGCTGCACGGTGTCACAGGCAGCGGCAAGACCGAGGTCTACATTCAGGCGATTCGCGAAGTCGTAAGCTACGGCCGGCAGGCGATTGTGCTGGTTCCCGAAATCAGTCTGACGCCGCAAACCATTCGCCGCTTTCGCTGCCGGTTCGATTCCGTCGCCGTGTTGCACAGTCATCTCTCCGACGCGGAACGACATTGGCAATGGCAGCAGATTGCCAGCGGGGCGGTGCAAGTGATTGTCGGTGCCCGCAGCGCCGTCTTCGCCCCGACACCGCAACTGGGGTTGATTGTGATCGACGAAGAACACGAATCGACGTTCAAGCAGGAGACGGCTCCGCGTTATCACACCCGTGAGGTTGCCCGCGAGCGCGCCCGCGCTGCGAACATTCCGCTGGTACTCGGCACGGCCACGCCAACACTCGAAAGTTGGCAGCGAGCGCGGCAGAAAAAGGATACTCTGATTTCGCTGTCGCGGCGCATTGGCAACAGGCCCATGCCCCCGGTCGTTATCGTCGATGTCCGCAACGATCCGCACATTACTAAAGGGGCCGCCATCGGACGGGCGCTCGCTTCAACGATGCGAGTGGCGTTGAACGACGGCGGGCAGGTCATTCTCTTTCTCAATGTGCGGGGCTACTGTCCCGTCTTGTGGTGCCGAGCGTGCGGACAGGCGGTCAAATGCCCCCACTGCGACATTTCGTTGACGTGGCACAAGTCGCGAAATGTCGCGCTGTGTCATAGTTGCGAGTTCAACACAATTCCGCCAACGCATTGCCCGACATGCAACGCTGCCGGCGTTCGCAGTCTGGGCGTAGGAACGCAGCGGCTCGAACACGAAGTGCGCACGCGCTTTCCGAATTATCGCGTGCTGCGAATGGACAGCGATTCGATGCGCAAGCCCGGCAGTCACGACGTAGCGCTGCAGCAGTTCGGAGCAGGCGATGTTCAGATTCTGCTGGGAACGCAGATGATCGCCAAGGGGCTGGATTTTCCCAACGTGACTTTGGTTGGTGTGATCGATGCCGACACCATTCTGCACCAACCCGATTTGCGGGCCTCCGAGCGCACGTTTCAACTCATTGCGCAAGTGGCTGGCCGCACGGGCCGCGGCGAACGCGGAGGTCGGGTGCTGGTGCAAACGTCGTCGCCCGCCGAGCCGGCAATTCTGCAGGCGGCCGAACACGATTTTATCAGTTTCGCCGAACAGGAACTGGGACACCGAAAAGGCCGCAACGTGCCGCCGTTTGAACACCTCGCGCGGGTCATCCTGCGGGGCGCGGATGAGCCGGTGGTACAGCAGTCCGCACGCGACATGGCAAAAACGCTTCAACAAACGGCCGAAGAGCTGGGATCAACCGTCCGCGTTCTCGGCCCTGCCCCAGCACCGCTGACGCGACTAAAAAGCCTGTTTCGGTATCATCTGCAACTGGCCCACGTCGAATTCGAGGAAATCCAACGGCTATGGAACGAAGCAATCGGCCGATTTTCGCGCGTAAAGGACGTGGAATTCGTGATCGACGTCGATCCGTATAATATGCGGTGAACCGACCGGCATCGCCATGCGTTGACAACAACAGCAAACCAGCCCGCCGCGCAAACAAGGGTTTATGTAGGAATCGTAACGAGATATCCCTGCTTGCGCTACGGGCTGGTATTTGCAAAATCTCGTTTACGATTTGATCGAGTTTCCGGCGCAGCGTATAATTCCACCGGCTGAATTGCCGACCTTTCCGAGTGTTGCGCGTTAGGACTTTCATGGCACGGTCTCCAAACAATCATATCAAACTGTTGGCAGTTGCCTGTTTGACGGCGCTGCTGATTACCGAGTGGCGTAACTTCTCGGCGGCCCAGGATGCGCAAGCCGACCAACCAGTGGTCGCACAGCAGGAAATGCCGCTGGGCAAGTTTGTTACCGTGCTCAGTCCAATTGACGCCGCGCAATTGGGGCGAGTGAAGAACGCCGCCCTTTCCTTGCAAAGCGCGGCGATCAAGCAGAAACGCAAAGCCGTACTGGTGCTGGAGATCACACAAGGGTCCACCGAATACCATCAGGTACTCGGTATGGCGAAGTTTCTGTCTTCGGGCGAACTGTCGAAAGTGACTATTGTTGCCTGGATTCCCAAAACCGTCACCGGCCATAACGTCATCGTTGCGCTGGCGTGCAATGAAATCGTCATGCATCCCGATGCCGAGTTGGGCGATGTCGGCCGCGGCAAGTCACTCGAAGACGACGATCAGCGATCCGTGCTGAGCATTGTCCGCAAGGTCGATAACCTGAAGGTCAGCCCGGCATTGGCGCAAGGCATGATGGACCCGCAACTGGCCGTCTTGAAATTGTCGCTCGGCCCGGCGGCCGACAAAATTACTGAAACGCGCGTCGTCAGCCAGCAGGAAGCACAACGTCTGCGGCAGAACAAAGAACCAATCCTGAAGGACGAGGTGATCTGGGACGCAGGCATCACCGGCAAACTCACCGGAAGCCGCGCACGCCGACTGGACGTGTTGATTACAAAAACGTGCGAAACACGGCTCGATGTCGCCGAAACCTACAGTTTGACCGGAGACGCGATGCGGGAAGATCCAGCACTCGGCGACGTGCCGAAGGCGCGGGTGATTCGCATTGAAGGCATGATCGACCCGACGCTGGAAGCATTCGTTAACCGGCAAATCGACCGGGCGATGTCCAGCGGGGCGAACTTGCTGATCTTCGAGATCGATTCACCCGGCGGTTACCTGCTGCCCAGCGAGAGTCTTGCGTTGAAGATTGCCAGTCTCGATCCCAAACGGGTCCGCACCGTCGCCTATGTCCCCGTGAAAACTTACAAGGGAGCGTACAGCGGAGCGGCAATCATCGCCTTGGGCTGCGACGAAATCTACATGCACCCCGATGCCCAGATCGGCGACGCCGGACCAATCGAGATGCATGAAGGCGGACAATTTCAACATGCCCCGCAAAAAGTGCTCAGCCCGCTTCGCGGAAAACTGCGGCAATTGGCCGAAAAGAAACATCGCCCACCCGCCATCGCGGAGGCTATGGCCGACAAGGACCTCATCGTGTTCCAGGTGACAAATAAACGGCCCCCCAACCGCGTCTGGTACATGACAGAAAGTGAATTCGAGGAGAACAAGGAAGAATGGATCAAGGGGCCGGTCGTTCCTGAATCGCGCGAAGACAACTTACTGACAGTCAACGGTCGCCGTGCGCACGAGTTGAAAATTGCCGAACCGGCCGTCCATGATCTCGATGAATTGAAACTACGGCTCGGAATCCCGCCCAACACCAAACTCATCGTACTCGAGAGCACCTGGGTCGATACGGCGGTACTCGTTCTCAACCATCCCGTCTCCGTCTTCTTGCTGTTGGTGTTCGGTGTCGCCTGTCTGTATCTCGAACTGCACGTGAACAGCGGCTTTCTGGGAATTGTGGCCGCCCTCTGTTTCGGCATCTTCTTCTGGAGCAAGTTCCTCGGCGGCACTGCGAACTGGCTGGAGGTTGTACTCTTTGTGCTGGGCATTGGGTGTCTGGCAATGGAAATCTTCGTGATTCCCGGCTTCGGAGTGTTCGGAGTCTCCGGCGCGCTGATGTTGCTGACCTCGCTGGTGATGGCCAGTCAAACATTCGGCAACCTGGAACCCAATTCCGATATTCGGCAGATGACCACCACAATGCTAACTCTCGGGGCATCGGTAGGGACCGTGATTGCCATGGCGATGGTAATGAACCGTTTTCTGCCTCAAATTCCGATACTCAACCAAATGGTTCTGCAACCACCGGGAATGTCGGCATCGGAATTGGCCGATGAGCCGCAACTGCGACCAAGTTCCACCTCAGAAAATGGGGCGGCCGGCACTCCGGCTTTGGGGCAAATCGGCGAAGTGTTCGCCGATCTGCGGCCCGCCGGAAAGGTTCTGCTCGATGGCCAATACCTGGACGTGGTAAGCGAAGGGCCGTACATCGGACGCGGTCAACAGGTCGAAATCGTGTCCATCTCGGGGAATCGCGTCGTCGTCCGCGAGGTCTGAGGATTGGCCGAAAAACGGCAATCGGGACTCCACTTTTTCAATTTGGCCGAAGGCCGGACATTCCCGCCCGTCGTATCTGTTCCAATGCGCAACTCCAAACGACGCTCATCGTTGCAAATTCTCACAGCCTTGCTACATTGGCACCCTTAGAGGTTCTTTTCCGGGTTGCCGTGCGCGGAATTTTCAGTTCCTGCATATCGCTGGCCCGGAACGCCTTCCCATGCTGGTGGAGTTTTCACTCTCTGCCCGACGTGCAGCTGCGGCGTCCAGGATGGACCAAAATTGCAGCTTGATTTTTTAAGTGAATGTCAATTAAGGACTTAGGGTTTCTGCATGTCGATAACTTCTGAGCGTAAGACTGAAGTCATTCAAGAATTTCGCCAAACGGACACAGACACCGGTTCGCCTCAGGTACAAATTTCTGTACTGACGTATCGGATTGCGAGCCTGACTGGCCACCTGAAAACGCACAAGAAAGACCACGCAAGCCGCCGCGGGCTGCTGATGATGGTCAGTCGCCGTCGTCGCCTGCTCAATTACCTGCGCAAGACCGATCCCTCAGAATATCGGGAAATCCTCGGCAAACTGTCGATTCGAAAATAATAACGCGTCAATCTGCGACTGGCGAGTCGCCAGTTCCCACCGCGCTGCACTGGCGAAATGCCTGTGTGACCCGTCGATTGAGGGTCGGCAAGAGACTTGCCGACCGCGCATCGTCAACGGGTAAATAACCTGCGCGAAGCCTGCCCCGGGTGGGGTGTAGTTGTATTGGTATGTATCGGATGGAAAAGATTTTTAATTAGGAAATGACTGTGAAAACAACGTTAGAATGCCAGCTCGGATCCCGGACGCTTAAGTTGACCACCGGAGAGCTCGCCAAGCAAGCCAGCGCAGCGGTTACAATTCAGTTCGGTGAAACGACACTCTTCGTCGCCGTGCAAACCGGCACTCCTCGTGCCGGCATCGATTTCTTCCCGATGCAGGTCGATTATCGTGAACGACTGGCGGCAGCCGGTAAGTTTGCCGGCGGTTTCCTGAAACGCGAAGGCCGCCCGACGACCAAAGAAATTCTGACCTGCCGCGTGACCGATCGTCCTATTCGTCCGCTGTTCCCCAAAGGGTTTCACGACGAAGTTCAGATCCTGGCAAACGTGCTGTCAAGCGACGGCGAAAACGACCCGGACGCACTCACCATTACGGCGGCAAGTGCTGCACTTTGTATTGCTCCGCTCCCGTTTAACGGGCCGATTGCCGGAGTTCGCGTTGGACGGATCGACGGCGAGTTCGTGGTCATGCCGACCCATGCACAGATGGCCGAAAGTGACCTCGATCTGGTTGTCGCCGGAAGCGCCGAGTCGATCTTGATGATCGAAGGATTCGCCGACCAGTACCCCGAAGACGTCATGATCGATGCGATCATGTTCGCACATCGCGAGATACAACAGTTGTGCGAATTTCAGAAGAAGTTCCTCGAACTGGCGGGCGTTCAGGAATCGACTTACGAACCGCCGCCGGCAAATCCCTTTGAAGGCTTGATGCGCGACCGCGCTTTGCAGGCGCTCCGCGACGCCAAATCGAGTACCAAGAAGCAAGAGCGACACGAACGGACCGACGCGGTCAAATCCAGTCTGCTGGCAGAGATTTTTCCGGACGATGCCGAGGAAACCGCCGACGGAGCAACCCGCGCCCAGTTCAAAGAAGCCTTCCACAATGCTGAAAAGGATGCCGTCCGCAGCCTGATCCTCGAAGGCAAACGACTCGACGGTCGTACGCCGAGTGAGATGCGCGACGTCACCTGTGTCGTCGATCAACTCCCAAGAGTTCACGGGTCGGCCATCTTCACCCGCGGTGAAACACAGTCGCTGGCGACTGTGGTCTTAGGCACAGTTCGCGACCAGCAGCGCGCCGATGGGCTGTTCGGAGAAGAAAAGCATCGCTTCATGCTGCACTACTATTTCCCGTCGTACTCGGTGGGAGAGGTGCGGCCGATTCGTGGACCGGGACGGCGTGAGATCGGTCACGGTGCTTTGGCCGAACGCTCGGTCGAAGCCGTGCTTCCCGATGAAACGAGTTTCCCATACACGATGCGCGTTCTCTCCGACATCATGGAATCGAACGGATCGAGTTCGATGGCGAGCGTTTGCAGTGCTACGCTGGCGTTGATGGACGCCGGTGTTCCGATCAAGCAACCCGTCGCAGGTATTTCCATCGGTGT
>CAUZOL010000264.1:0-9781 GCA_963581435.1 Planctomycetota bacterium | reverse complement strand
CGAAACGACATCGGATTGAACCGTGGGCGTATGTTCGAGAACTTCTGATGCGGCTCCACGCCGAGGATTGCCAACTCGAAGAGATGCTTCCCGATCGCTGGGCGGCCGCACATCCCGAAGCCGTTCTAACTCACCGCCTCGAAGAATCGCGTGCCAAAGCCGCCAACAAACGCGACCGCCGCCGTCGCCGACGTGTCGCGGCCCGCCATCAACGCTAGGCGGATCCAGCCCTCCCCACCATGGGCAGGCCGGACGCTTACTAAACCTCCGAGTTCCGCGTGCGCGTACGGAGTCCGCTAATACGGTCGGGCGTGTTGAAAAAGTCCACTTGTTGGCAAGTTTGGCGACACGCTCGGCAAAAACGATCGCGAACTTCGAAAAGCGCTGACCGCCCTGCATCGCGAACAAAATCGACTCGTGAAAGCGGCCAAGACCGCACCGCTACGACAGCAACAACCGCTGGCCGCGCAGGCTCGGCTGCAGATTCTCCATCAGTTGTTGTCGGGCATTCAGGCTCTCGGCGACTGACAGCGCTGATCGGTACATTAGCTCGAATTCGCCGCCGGGTTCTTCTCGGCGGGAGGTTCTTTCGCGCGAAAACTCCAGATCTGAAATCCGCCGTACCCGACCGCCAATAGTTGCTCGCTGTTGGCGTCGAGCAGGAACCGTTGCAGATGCCCTTTCGGTTTTGCTTTGTGAACTGCTTTCGTGGCCTTTCTGTCCCAGAACGCTAGGATGCCGCCGCTATCGCCGCCACCGGCCCCAATCAGCCACGACCGAGCCGGATGAAACGCGACATGGTTCACAACTGCCTTGTGGCTATCTTCTCCGGCGAATACTCGCTTGCCGGCGCGCCAGTCCCACAGTTCAACGCGGCAGGGGCCGACGAAACCATCGACGTTGGTGACCTGCCCGATGCCGCCGATTGCCAGCTGCAAACCATCGGGCGAGAATGCGACCGAACGGATGCCGCCGATAGAGCGGACGCGTTTGAGCGGATCGTAGGTGTAGAATCCCGGTGCTTTGAGCCGCCTAACGAACTTGCCGCTGTCGGCTTCCCACAGGCAGACTTCGCCGATGCGGTCGCCGCTGGCAATTGTCTTTCCGTCGGGACTAACCGACACGGCATAGAGTGCGGTTGCGTATCCTTGCGGAGTCTTCTTCGCGTGCCCCTCAAGTGTCGAAGTCAACTCACCGGTTTGTCTGTTCCAAATCTTTACTTGCATGTCGTCGCCGACACTCACCAGTCGCTCTCGATCCGGAAACAACGCCAGATCGCGGACCCAACCGTCGTGGGCTTCGATGGTCCGAATCGGATTGCCATCGGCGACGTTCGTCCAAACGAGCCGCCGGTCGAAGCCTCCGCTGATGATGACACCGTCGTTGAATGCCATTGACGATACGAAATTCTCGTGCAGCCGCCATTTTTTCTCAGCAATCGGTTTCTCTGCCGTCGGATCGATCACATAGGCGAAGCCGTCGGTTCCTGCGCCGTACAAACGGCCGTCTTCCGGGTCGCGGCAGAGGCCGAACAGAATGCCCGGGGTCTCGCAGCTTGCGCGAAGTGTTGCCTGTTGGGGAGTGAATAGCACGGTCAAAAACTCCTCGCCGGGATCCTACCGCTGATTGTCACCTTGCCGCTGGTTGTCACATTGAAAGTCACGTTACGACAGAATGGCGTCGATCGGCACGGCATCTTCTTTCGCCAGCGGCACGGGACGGGGCCCAACGTAGTAGTGTTTTTCGGGATCGATGCCGGCCGCCTTGTAAATCGTGGCGGCCACGTCGCCGGCGTTCGCCTTGCCGTCAACCACCGTCTTTCCATCATCGTCGGTCTTCCCGTAAACTGCTCCCCCTTTGATGCCGCAACCGGCAAAAGCACACGACCAGGCAGCAGCGTAGTGGTCGCGGCCGACGTCCTTGTTGATCTTCGGCGTTCGCCCAAACTCCGACAGTACAATCACCAGCGTCGATTCCAACAGCCCCCGTTCGTGGAGATCGTCCAGAAGAGTGCTGAAAACGTGGTCGAAATCGGGAACGAGTTCACGATGGCTCTCGAAATTGTCGTGGTGGCTGTCCCAAAAGCCGCGGGCGACTTTGACCATTGGCACTCCAGCTTCCAGCAACCTGCGAGCGACGAGGCATTGGCGGCCAAAGACGGTGCGGCCGTAGCGTTCGCGCACCGCGGGCGGTTCCTGCTCAATGTCGAACAGGTGATCCGACTGCATCAAACCCCGCACTTTGGCAAACGCACTGTTGTACCCGCCGACGCGCCCGGCACCGGCGCGACGCTCGGCGAATTCCCGGCTGAGCAATTCACGAAGTTGTTCGCGCTCTGTGTGTTGCGGACGCGAGACGCCCTGCGGGAGATCGATATTCGCGGGCCGCATACTCTCTTCCAACATCAGCGGGGTATGCCGACCGCCGAGAAAACCGGTCGCCGGCCGGCGGCGGCCTTCGGTCGAAAGAAAGAACGAAACGTAATCGGGAAGCAGGCTGTCACGGACGGCCAATTCTTTCGCCAGCACGACGCCGATTTCCGGATACTCCAAAGCCGCCTCTTTCGGCCGCCCCGTACTAATCAGATCGGCCGCAATGGCGTGGGCGGAAATGCCGGTATCGAGCGAGCGAACGACCGCAATCTTATCCATCTGGGTGGCGATTTTGGGCATCAACTCCCCGACGTGATAGCCGGGAATCGCAGTCGGGATCGTGCGAAACGGCCCGCCGGTTTCGCGGCCCGGTTTGGGATCCCACATTTCGAATTGGCTCGCACCGCCCGCCAGCCAGATGAACAGCACGCGCTTTTGTGATTTTTGCAGAGTGATCGCATTGGGAACGTCGTCGGCTGCTACGGTCATCCTGCCGAACGAGAGCGCGGCTGTCGTCCCTGCCAGCGTACCTTGCAGGAATCGGCGCCGGTGCGCGTCGTGCTCGATTGACCCGCAAGCTGTGAGGGCTGGTCGTTTCATGGCGGGGCCGTCTATTGTCTTGAACTTTGCTGTTTTTTAAAAACGCACGTTTCGTGGTTTGGAAACTGCTTCCACAAGTCAATGGTTAAATCGAAACTCGGCTGATGTGACCAACGCCCAAACCAACCGGGCACAAACGTCTGAACGGTCGCCGTGCTGCTGGTCGAACCACTCGACGAGCTGCGATCCTTCGCTGTCGCGCGGCGGTCGGCTGAACACGGATTTCACCGCCGCTTCGACAATCTGTTTCGAGGAACTCATTCGCGATAGGCGCGCCGTCAAATTGTCGCCTTCCGCGCGGACGAGCTTTTGTACTGCCTCGTTGTTCGACATGAACAATGCTTCCGAAGCGCTGCTTTGAAACTCGCGGTTGCGAGAATCGAAAGCACGAATCAAAGCGGTCGTTTGCGATTCGAATGCGAGGTATTTCTGAATCTTGCCGATTCCGTTCACTCCAAGGTACCGCTCGACACGCTGCGTCTCGTCGTCCGATGAGTCGTAATCTCCCGCACCGGTCACCAGCAGCAGCGACAACGCGAGTTGGCGGCGCGTTAGCGGACGCAAACGGGCGACGGCAAATGTCGTCTCGGCGGGAATCGTAGAATCGTCCGGCCACTGACTGCTCAATCCGTAGGCACGCGTCGAGACTATCGCCGCCATCAACCGCTGGATGTCGTAACCGCTGGCGGCGAAGTCCTCGGCGAGCCACTGCAGCAATCCGTCAACGGCCGGCGCATTTCCCGAATGAATCTGATCGACCGGATCGACCAGACCGCTGCCAAAAAAATACTCCCACATACGGTTCACAAAAGAGCGGCTGAAGAAGACCCGTTCTTTCAAGGCGACTGTGACCAATTGCTGACGACGGCTGATGTGGGCCGGCTTGTTATTGTCGCCGGTCTGTTTTCTAGGCGGATCGTCGCCCGGCGAAACCTCGACGACCAGACCAGACAGGAACATCACTTTCGCCGTCTTCTCTTTGCCGTCCGCGCCAAGAAACTTGACTTCGCCGTCTTTCTTTTCGCCCACCTTGCCTTTGCCTCCGGTGGTGCGGTTGAAAAACGACGCCATCCCGTAGAAATGATCCTGTTTCCAGTCGTCCACCAGCGGGTGATCGTGGCATTTGGCACAGGAGATATCGACGCCAAAAAACACGCGCGTGGCATCGACGGTCAGGCTGTCGAGATTCTTCGCCCGCTTGTCGATGAAACGATTCGCGATTTTCTGCCCATCGCCATCCCAGGGGCCAATCATCATCTCGCGAAACAACACGTCCCATGATTTTTGTTTTCGCACGCTCTTTCGCAGATAGTCCACAAAATCTTTGTTGCCGGCATGTCGCCCCTGGATCATCTGATCGAGCACATTGCCGAAATGCAGTGGAAATTCGGGACCATCGACGAGCCGTTCGATTAGATGTTGCCGCTTGTCGGCTGACTCGTCGCTGAGAAATCGAACGACTTCTCTCGAAGTAGGAACCCGCCCGGCCAAATCAAGTGTAATCCGCCGTAAGAAGGC
The DNA here is from genome assembly GCA_963581435.1 of Planctomycetota bacterium. GTDB lineage: Bacteria > Planctomycetota > Planctomycetia > Planctomycetales > Planctomycetaceae > JABISG01. The sequence goes on along the minus strand of CAUZOL010000264.1, from coordinate 5,291 downwards.
TGCATCGCGAGCGACTGGAGCTGAGTGGATCTCTGCCGTCTTCCAATGCGACTCAAGAAATGCGTCGATTTTTCGAGCGGCTTGCTGAGCGCTGCTGATTGTCGCTTTTTCGTCAGCGCGGGCCACGGATTGGCCAGCAAACACGGCGATGATGATCATCAATGTGAACTTCATCCGGCTGCCTCATCGGTGCTGTCGGGCGAAAGCTGCCACAGATGCACGATACCGGCGATGTCGGCGGCGGCGACCCACTTCTGATCGGGTGAAATCGCGATGCCGTGCATCCAGTCCTTGAATTGACCGCCGCGAGCTTTGCCTAACGCCGCCACCTCTTTTCCATCGTCCACCTGGCAAATGCGGACGGTTGTATCGCGGCCGCTGGAGAGGATGTACTTCCCGTCGGCTGAAAACTTCACGTCGCATGCACCGTAGCGATGGCCGGAAACGGTGCGGACGATCTCGCCGGTTTTGGTGTCGATCAGGTGCACCTTGCCCGTATCGGTTTCGCCCCCCTGACCGACGGCGAGCAGTTTGCCGTCGGGAGAGAAGGCAGCGCACACCAAGCCGCGTTTCATCAACTTGCCCCACGTCTGAGCGTAGCCGTAAGAATCGATGCGGTCCTTGTCCTTGACCTTCGGCGTCCAGACTTTCAGCAGGTCGAGTTTCATCGTTCCGTCGTCGGCGTTCCACAGTTTTGCTTGAGCGGCAGGCCGATCGAAACTGCTGCGACTGCCGGCAAACTCGGCGGTGAACGCGGTTTTTCCGTCGGGTGAAAGCGCGGCGGATGAGACCCAGACGCGGTCGTATCCGTGCCAGCGGCAGATTTCCTTGCGGGTTGCCAAATCCCAGACGACCGTCCAGCAGGCATCGTCTCCGCTGATGAGCCGATGGCCATCGGCGCTGAGTCCCAGCGCTTTGACCCATTCGCCATGACCTTCCAATCTGTGGGACGACTTGACAACTTCGACTTGCACACCAGGCGCGCCGATGATCTTCTCTTTTTCTTCCTTCGATTTTCGACGTGCCGCAATTTCGCGCCGCTTCGTGTCGAGTACGACTTCCTCCGTGCTGGTCGGTTTGGCTTCGACATCCCACAAGCGCACCGTGCGGTCGAGGCTGGCGGAAATCAGCGTCTTGCCGTCGGCCGTTGCGATCAATCCGGTGACGCCGTTGGTGTGACCGTCCAGTCGGCGAATTGGTGCGAAGTCGGGGGGCGTCTCACTCTTCGTCTTCTCTTTGCCTTCACCGTCCGCATCTTCGGCTGGTGGCGTTTCGGGCAGGTTCCAAACATAGATTTGCCCTTGGCGGTTGCCTGCAGCGATCTTGCGACCGTTTCCCAGAAACGCAACCGATGTCGGCCAATCGCCATCAAACGACAACTGCCAGACGTGGGTGGGCTCGTTGATTTCCATTGCGACTACTCTGCGAAGATGAACGCGTTCTGTCCGTTGCAACCCACGGGACGCGGCCCGTGGGTTTTGGCGGTGTTATATTCACGCCAGGATGTCTGTTACGACTTTGTGACCAAACGGGGCCAATGGTACAGGGCGCACGCCGGAGTAATTTTCGGTTTCCGGATCGACTCCCAGTGCCTTGTAAATCGTGCCGAAAAAGTCTCCTTCGGTCACGGGGTTGTCTTTCACGTCGATACCGTCTTGATCCGACTCGCCGTAAACGAGCCCGCCTTTGACGCCGCCACCGGCCAAGGCCGTCGACCAACTGCGAACGTAATGGTCTCGACCTGAGCGGTTGTTGATGCGCGGCGTTCGGCCGATTTCACCCATCCAAACCACCAGCGTATCCTGCAGCAGGCCGCGCTCTTCAAGGTCGTCGAGTAATGCCGACCACGCTCGATCCATCGTCGGCACGAGTGACTTGTGTCCGGTGAAATTGTCGCCGTGTGTGTCGTAGCCACTTTGTCCGACTTCGACGAATGACACACCTTCCTCGACCAGTCGTCGGGCGATCATGCAGCGGCGGCCGAATTTGGTATTCCCGTACTTGTCGCCGTATTTGGCCCACTCGTCGTCCGTATCGAAGACATGGCGAACATTTTGCAACCGCCGGGCGCGGTCGTAGGCTTCGCGGTGCATGCGCGCCGGATCGGCTTTGTGCGTGCGGGCGAACTGCTCTTCAATGAAGTCCCGCAAGCTGTGCCGTCGCGACTCTTTTTCCGGCGTGAGTTGCGATGTGGAGAAGGGGGGCAAATTGCCGTCCCGGCCCAGACTGAAGGGTTGATATCGTGGACCGAGGAATCCCGCGCCGGCGTTGCCTTGCGAGGAAATCTTCACAAAGTCTGGCAGGTCGGCTTCGGGTGAGCCGCAATACTTGGCGATGATGGCGCCCATTTCGGGAAAGCGGACGTTGGCCGCCCGCGCGTAGCCGGTGTGCATTAGGTAGATGCCGCCCGGATGATCGATCTGCGAGGTGCGCATCGAGCGGATGACGGTCAGCTTGTCCATCCGCTGTGAAATGGCCGGCATCAATTCGCACACGCGGGCACCGGGAAGGTTTGTTGAGATATCGCGGAACATGCCGCCCGTGCTGCGTCCGATCTTCATGTCGAACGTTTCAAACTGGCTGCAACCGCCGTTGAGCCACAGCAGAATGCAATGTTTCTTTTTTCGCTTAGCCGCTTCGGCAATCGCCTGCGATTGGAATAAGCCGCCCCAGTTCAGCACCGAAGCGCCACTGGCAGTCGCCAGCGTGCCCTTCAACAGCGATCGGCGGCTGACGTGTTCGTGACGGGGACAAGTTCCCTGCATCGCCCTGCTCCTTGATTCGTAGCGCCGGCAAACAGCCGGAGTGCCTCAATGGTTGAATCGGAATTCGCTGCACGTCATCAACGTCCAAATCGCCTCGTGCAATCGCCCCTGTGGGTCATCGGCAGGCGAAAGATGCGCGACGAACTTCTCGGTCTCGGTGACAGTCGGACGCCGTGTGAGTATCTGCAAAAACATCCGTTCGACGCGTTTTCCCCACGGCTGGTCTGACTTAGCCACGGTGTCGTACAAGCTGCCCGTCTGCTTTGAAATCAGCTGGTGAACCTGTCCATTGTTCAAATACAAATGCTCGTGCAGGCCGCCCTGGAAGTTGCCGACACCGTCGTTCGGTCGACCAAAAAAGCGACGAACGTAATCCCAGGTGATCCCCCGCGGACGAAACCGGCCTTCCGGTTCCTTACCACTCACTTTGAGGGCGTCGTTGTAGCCGCCGACTGTCATCCAGGATTCCAACAACTCCTCAGCCGACAACGGCCGATAACGTGCTCGCTCATACCACAGCGGCATGGCGTCGGTTACCGGTCCGCGGGACGAAAGCTGATACGAGTTGCTGTTGAGAATCTCGCGGATGAACTGCTTTAAGTCGAATTTGTGCTCGACGAGTGAAGCCGTGAGTTGTTTGAGCAATTCCGGGTGGCTGGGCGGGTTCGCATCGGCCAGATTATCGACCGGTTGTACGATTCCCTTGCCCATAAACTGCGCCCAAATGCGATTCGCCGCCGCCTTGGCAAAGTACGGATTATCTGCCGCGGTCACCCAATCTGCTAACGCGTTCTTCCTTGAGGTTTTGGGGGCGGGGGGGACTTTGCCCGACGGGAAATTCCGCGGCTCCTTGAATCCTTCGGGCAATTCCGGCTCGGTAAACGGCTCGCCGCCGAGCAACTTCGGCTTGACCGGCGTTCCCTTTTTGCCGAGTTCCTGTTCGCTGACCGACCCCGTGAACAGCACTTCGCCACGATTCAACTCACCGATGGCGTAGGCTGTCAGCTTGTTCTTCTTACCGACATTGACAACTTGTAGCCGCGAGTAGTAGGCGGCCATTCCGTAGAAGTCGAGTTGGGTCCACCCCTCAAACGGGTGATCGTGACAGCGGGCGCATTGCAGTTGCACGCCAAGAAACTTCTGCGTTACCGCTTCAATCGCATCTTCCGGACGTCGGCTGTATTGCACGAAGAACATTGGCGGACCCTGCTCGACGGTGTTCCCCTCCGCTCGCAGAATTTGTCCCGCCCACACGTTGTGCGGCCTATTGCTGCGAAACTGTTCGGCGAGCCAGTTCTGAAATCCCTCGCGTTTGTCGGTGCCGTAACCGGGAGGGTTGCGGCCGAAGTAAACCATGTCCCATACGTCGGCCTGATGCACGGCATACCGCGGATGTTCGAGCAGCCGGTCGATCAACTTCGACCGCTTGTCGGGAGCGGTATCGTTCAGAAAGGCGACGGCTTCATCGTATGTCGGGACAATTCCGAGCAAGTCGAGATAGACCCGACGCAGGAATTCCGCATCCGTGGACGGTTCGACCGACGTGACGCCGTTCGACTTCCAGCCCGCGGTCACTTGCGCATCGATCACATCGCGCAACGGCTCGGCACCTGTAGCCGGAGCAACCACGCCTCCCAACACACAACAGACAAAGACGACTATCCATCGCAACTCGCGCATCGACTCCCCCCTAGCCGGTAACCCGACAGCACGCCAAAATCGAATCTGGCGACTTCGCAGCGGGCCTCATATTAGCATATCCTGATGTGCGGTGCGACAAAAGCGAAACTCGAAACGGATTTCGTACGACCGACCACGGCGGTAAACGCATTTACAAGCTAATTAAGCGTTTTGATTGCGATGTTGCGGAACTGGATCAAGGCCGGTGGGCTTCTGCAGTTTCCCTGCTTGTCTTTCGCGCCGCGATGTTGCAAGGCGACGCGGCCGCGACTGGGAAGGCGACAGCTTTCTGGCGGTGACGTTCCACGCGGCTGACTTCGATGAAGTCGCGGCAATCGTGAAGCCAAAGCGACGACGGCAGGTTTCGGATGCGGAGCGGCAACGACTGGCATCGATTGGCTTCCAGCAGACAGCACAGCCAGCGCCAGTATCTGGCCCTGTAAGACATGCGGAGGCATCAGCGTGAGTGTTCGGTCGCCTGAGCCGGCTGGAGTGGCTTGGCGCGTCGGTTGGCTCTCTGGACCGCCCAGGGCAACCCGCGTCCGTGGCGACGAATGGCTTCCGCGCGAGGTCACCGGAAAACGAACCGCGATGGGTGGGGGGTTGTTTTGGAGTCCCGAGGATATTGTTCTGGATCGACGGCCCGAATGACTTGCGGTTGTGGGTCCATGAATGTGGAGGTAGGCCATGAGACCAAAGGGAAGCCGGAACACGCTGGTAAAGATCGATTACGACGTTATCGGCCGCTTGGCTGGGATTTCTGGAGGCACCGCCAAGGCGTATGCCCAACGCGGCGAATACGATTCGCGCGACTTGAGTTCTCTGTTGTCGTGGGTGAACTCGCGT
>CAUZOL010000263.1:0-9820 GCA_963581435.1 Planctomycetota bacterium | reverse complement strand
ACGTTTGACACCTTTTTATCACTCGATCCCGATCCATTAGTCATTGCGAATCACCTCATCCGGCTGTGATAATGGTGTTGTTGTCCATGTACTACCCGTGGAGTTCCGCCAAGAGGATTCACGCGATGTTCGCCACTCGCCTTTGCATTATTTTCGCCGTCACCCTTGCCTGCTTGTCGCCTGCGTTGGCTGAAGACAAACCGAAGGAAGAGAAGGGATTTGTCTCGCTGTATAACGGCAAAGACCTTTCCGGTTGGGTGCCGTTGAACGTGGCGAAGGATACTTTTCAGCCGCGTAAGGGTTTGATCTACAGCACCGGCGAGCCGAACGGCGTGATGCGGTCGGAGAAGATGTACGAAAACTTCATCATCGAACTCGAATACCGGCACCTGAAGGCAAAAGGGAACGCCGGCCTGTTTGTTTGGAGCGATGGCGTAATCGCCAAACCAACGCCGTTTACGCGTTCGATTGAAGTGCAGATTCTCGATGGCACGGAAACCAGGAACTACACCAGCCACGGCGACATCTTTGCCATTCACGGCGCGAAGATGACACCAGACCGACCGCATCCGGCCGGCTGGATGCGCTGCCTGCCGAGCGAACGCCGCGCCAAACCGGCGGGACAGTGGAATCACTACCGCGTGACCTGCAACGACGGCGTGATCAAGCTGGCCGTCAACGGCAAAGTCGTCTCCGGCGGATCGGCCGCCTCGCCTCGGAAGGGTTATATCTGCCTCGAATCGGAAGGCTCGCCGGTCGAGTTCCGCAATATCCGCATCAAAGAGTTGCCCTCGACCAATCCCAAACCCGAAGAAATCGCCAAACCGGCCGAGAAATAATCACCAGCATCCAGGCGAGCGGGGGGCGTAAGCCCCCTGATGCTTGAATGATCTTCTCGCGCGGACACCTCCACTCCATCTGGTTTCGACCTCTTCGGAGCCGGCCCGACCTCAGAAATCGGATTCGGCGTGAAGCCAATCACGATGAACGCCAGCGTCAGCCAGCCCATCGCAATGCGCACCGGTCCCAGTGAAATGGTATCGTCCGCCGTCGGTGGATGCTTCGGCCCGAACACAAATAGCAAAATCACTAACAGGATGTAGTTGAGACTACTGGTGTAGACCATCCAGGCCACTGCAAACAGCAACAGGCCCATCGCCACTTTGTGCGCCCGTCGACCGATCAGACAGTACAGAATATGTCCGCCGTCGAGTTGACCGATCGGAATCAGATTCAGCGCGGTCACCAGAATGCCGACCCAGCCCGCCATGATCAACGGGCTGAGACTCACGGTTTCGTCATCCGAGATTCCTTCATGGAAGTATTCGATCATCCACCGCATCACCAACGGGTCTTCGAAGACCCATGCCGTCCCTTCGACTGGTACCTCAGCAACAGTCTCACTGTCGGCCAGACCGAACCACACAATGGGCAGCGCGAGTACCAGTCCGGCTAACGGTCCGGCGATAGCAATATCAAACATCTGCCGACGGTCGGCGACGCCACGCCCCTGCACAATCACCGCCCCCATCGTACCCAACGGACTGATCGGCATCGGAATAAAGTACGGCAGCGAGGCCGGCACACGGTGAAAACGGGCGGCCAGGTAGTGTCCCATTTCGTGTGCCAGCAGAATGGACATCACCGCGACGGAGTATCGCAGTCCTTCCAGAACAAAGTCCATTAAAGGGGAGCCCAACGGCAAATCGGCTGCGTAGACAATTCCCGCAAACCATGTGCTGAAACAGGTGGCAACAAACAAAAACAACGGCAGCCACCTGCGCGGACGCCGCATTACCTGCGGATGACTGGCAGCATCGAATCCCGGATCGATCAACTCCGCTTCAGCGGCGACAAACGTCCTGATCTCGACCGGCTCGTCGCGAGTCTCTTCCTGCTCCATTTCACTCATGCAAAACCCAATAGCTCTCAGAACCTGCCCGCAGCGGCGGCAAGGGTTCCGCTCTGTTTCTCTTCAAGATCATTCAACGTACACTCCATTCTAGGTGATGGCTGCGTCGGTGGGTATGCTGAGCGAGGATGATCCCACGGGCCGCAGCCCGTAGGCGTTGCGGACATTCCAACACTCGAACAGGTGGTTTCAGTTGAGCGTTCCATTGCGCAGTGCAGAGTGGTTTGCCGGGCGGCCGGAATTGGCGTTTCAGCATCGCAGTTCGCTGCGTTCGATGGGCATCGATCCTTCACACTATGAGGGTCGGCCGGTCATCGGCATCGCCAATAGTTGGAGCGAACTGAACAACTGCAACATGAATCTCCGAGAAGTGGCCGAGGCGGTCAAACGCGGAGTTCTCGCTGCGGGTGGGTTGCCGTTGGAATTCCCCACGATTTCGCTCGGCGAGGAGATGATGAAGCCGTCGGCGATGCTGTATCGCAATTTGATGTCGATGGACGTCGAAGAAACGTTGCGGGCCAACCCCATCGATGGCGTCGTCTTATTGTGCAATTGTGACAAGACCACGCCGGCCCAGTTGATGGCCGCCGCCTCCGCAAACCTTCCCGCCATTCAACTCAACGGTGGCCCGCGCGATGTCGGCCGTTGGCGCGGCAAACCGGTCGGTTCCGGAACCGACATCTGGAAGCACTGGGACGATGTTCGTGCCGGCCGCATCAGCCGCGACGAATGGGACGATTTGGAAGCGTGCATTTCCTGCGGTGCCGGTTCCTGCAACACCATGGGCACCGCATCGACGATGACGTCGCTTTCCGAAGCACTCGGCATGATGCTTCCCGGCACGGCGGCGATTCCGGCAACCGACAGCCGCCGCATCTCCGCCGCTGTGGAAACCGGCCGTCGCATTGTCGGCATGGTTGAGGAAGATCTGCGTCCCGAATCAATCCTGACGCCGGCCGCATTCGACAACGCCATTCGCACACTGTTGGCATTGGGCGGATCGACCAACGCCGTCGTGCATCTCGTCGCGATTGCCGGCCGGCGAAACATCGACCTGCCGCTTGCGCGGTTCGACGAACTTTCACAATCGATACCGTTCCTGGTCAATCTCAGCCCGTCGGGCGAATTCCTCATGGACCGGTTCTTTGCGGCGGGCGGCGTGCCGGCGGTACTCGCGGAACTGGGCGACCTGTTGGACGAAGACTGCTTGAGCGTGACCGGCAAAACGCTGGGCGAGAATCTCGCCGGCACACACTGCTACGACCGTGAAGTGATTCGCCTACGGGACGAACCGATCTCGAAGACAGGATCACTCGCCGTCGTCACCGGAAATCTCGCACCGCACGGAGCGGTCATTAAGACATCGGCCGCTTCGGAGAAATTACTGCAGCACCGAGGCCGGGCCGTCGTCTTCAGCCATTACCAGGATATGCTCGACCGCATCGACGACCCCGAGTTACCCGTCGATGCCGACAGCGTACTGGTGCTGCAAAATGCCGGCCCCAAGGGTGTTCCCGGTTTTCCCGAATGGGGCATGATCCCCGTACCCCAAAAGCTCCTGGAACAAGGCGTGACCGACATCGTTCGTATCAGCGATTCCCGCATGTCGGGTACAAGTTACGGCACGGTTGTGCTACACCTCTCGCCCGAAGCGGCCGCCGGTGGCACGCTGGCTTTGGTGGAAGAGGGTGACTGGATCGAACTCGACGTCGCCGCCCGGAAACTTCATCTTGACGTCGATGACGATGAACTCCAGCGCCGCCGCAACGCCTGGCAACCACCGAAACCGGTGCATCTGCGAGGCTACCCACGGCTCTACATCGACCACGTTCTCCAAGCCCACGAAGGCTGCGACTTCGACTTCCTCCGCCCACGCAGCGACGAAGAATTGCAGTTTGTCCCCCCGCTGGTGGGAAGGTCGTGAGAACACCAGCTGCGACTCAACAAGTCGCAGACTCTGCGATGCATTGCGTCGCAGCTATGGAATATCTTTCGTGAATTTCATTCGCCGAAGCAACAACGAGAAACCCTCATGAAAATCACCAACGTCACAGTTACCGTTGTCGAAGTTCCGCAAATCGCGCCCATCGCGCCGTACCGCTCGCACGTTCGCACCAGTTCGACGACGATGAAAGGCATCGTTCAGGTCGAGACGGACGAGGGCATCAGCGGATTGGGTGAACACAACGTCAACTTCCTGCCCGACATCAGTGGTCGTGAAATGCAACACGATGCCGAAGAATGGCTCATCGGTCGAGACCCGCAAAACATCGAAGCCTTTCACCGCGATTGCCCACTGGAAACGCGATTGAAGTGCGGCATCGAACTCGCCTTATGGGACATCTGCGGCAAAGCCGCCGGCCTACCGGTTGCGGTTCTGTTGGGCGGAATTCTGCGGTCCGAAATCGAATTGGCCGCCTGCATGGGTATTCAGAGTTACGAACGCGCCGGCGAGATTGCCTCGCTGTACGTCGAGCAGGGCTACAGCACGCTGAAGACCAAAGCCGGCTCCGACATGGAAGAAGATTTCAACATGGTTCGCGGCGTGCGCGATGCCGTTGGCGATCGGCTCAAACTCCGCATCGATCCCAATCGCGCCTACTCGCCGCAAGAAGCCGCCGAATTGGGCCGCCGACTGGAAGAGTACGATCTGGAATATTTCGAGCAGCCCATTATGGCCGAACCACTGTCCGACGCCGTATGGCTCCGCGAACAAACAAAAACGCCCATCGCGCTCAACGAGAGCGTCATCGGCCCGGAAAGTGTCTGGGAAATTCTGCACGCCGGTGCGGCCGAATTCATTCTGCCCGACACCCACATTGCCGGCGGCATTCTCCCCTGCGCGAAGATCGGCCACGTCGCTGCCGCGGCCGGTATCACCGCCATCATGCATTGCGGCCACGACCTCGGCCCCAAAACGGCCGCCATGTTGCACGTCGCCGCCAGCAACCCCGCCTACACACTCGCCAACGACTGCACCTACTACGGACTGGAAGACGACATCATCACCGAGCCGTTTCCAATCGTCCGCGGCAAAATCAGCGTACCGACAACCCCCGGCCTCGGCATCGAAGTCGACCCAGAGAAAATGGCGCGATACACGGTGGATTGTTGACCATATTTAGCCGGCCCGCTCGCGGGCCGTAACGTCTGCCTGTTCTTCGCCACCACACGGGGCAAGCCCCGCGGCTAAATCGCTTTCCCTACGCGCCCCACCTGACCTCAGCTACACTCAAATCAATGAACACAAAAGCCTTTTTCCTTTTGACTTTGAACTTGCCCCCCATGCCCGACTTCCAACTCGTCAGCGAATTCGCACCCGCCGGCGATCAGCCCGAAGCCATCGAAGCACTCGTTCGCGGCATCGAACAGGGCCGCGCCAATCAGGTATTGCTCGGTGTCACCGGGTCGGGAAAAACCTTCACGATGGCCGGCGTGATCGAACGCATCAATCGGCCTACGCTCATTCTCTCTCACAACAAAACGCTGGCCGCCCAACTCTACGGCGAGTTCCGCGAGTTTTTTCCGCACAACGCCGTCTCGTATTTCGTCAGCTATTACGACTATTACCAGCCCGAAGCCTACATTCCGCAACGCGACATCTACATCGAGAAAGACGCGTCGATCAACGAGGAAATCGACCGCCTGCGACTGCTCGCCACCAGCGCGCTGGTCAGTCGCAGCGACGTCATCGTCATCGCCAGCGTCAGTTGCATATACGGTCTCGGCTCGCCCAAAGACTATCTCGAAATGATGGTCCCGCTGAAAGTGGGCGACGAAATCGACCGCGACAAGCTGCTACTCAAGCTGATCGACATTCAATACGAACGCAACGACCTGCAGCCAACACGCGGCAAGTTCCGTGTGCGTGGCGATGTCGTCGAAATCTGGCCCGCTTACGAGGAATTTGCCTACCGCATTGAACTCTGGGGGGACGAGATCGAAAAGCTGTCGATGATCGATCCGATTTCCGGCGAAGACCTCCGCCAACTGCCGGACATTTACATCTATCCCGCCAAGCATTTCGTCCTGCCGCAGGAGCGCATCAATGCGGCACTCGAAGAAATCCAGAACGAACTCGACGAACGGCTCGAAACCTTTCGCCGCGAGGGCAAACTCATCGAAGCCCAACGGTTGGCCGCCCGCACGCGTTACGACATGGAACTGCTCCGCGAAGCGGGCTTTTGTCCCGGTATCGAAAACTACAGCCGCGCATTGGGCGGCCGTAAACCGGGCGACCCACCCGATACACTGCTCGATTTCTTCCCTGACGACTTTCTGTTTTTCGTCGATGAATCGCACGCCACCGTGCCGCAGGTGCGCGCCATGCACGCCGGCGATCATTCCCGAAAGACGACATTGGTCGAACACGGTTTCCGTCTGCCAATGGCCATCGACAATCGCCCGCTCAAGTTCGACGAGTGGAACGCCATACGCAAAAACACCGTCTTCGTTTCAGCCACCCCCGCCGATTGGGAACTCGAACAAGCGGGCGGCGAAGTCGTCGAACAGGTCATCCGTCCCACCGGTTTGGTCGATCCGATCATTCACGTTGTTCCCGCCCGTGGTCAGGTGCCGCATCTGCTCGGAGAAATCCGACAGCGGACCGAGCGCAACGAACGCGTTCTCGTCACCACACTCACCAAACGACTCGCCGAAGATTTGACGACGTACCTGATTGAAGAAGGCGTCCGCTGCCAGTGGTTGCATTCGGAACTCGACGCCATCGAACGCGTGAAGATTCTCCGCGAACTGCGCGAAAAAAAGTTCGACGCCATCGTCGGCGTCAACCTGCTGCGTGAAGGATTGGACCTGCCCGAAGTCTCGCTCGTCGCCATTCTCGATGCCGACAAGGAAGGCTTCCTCCGCAGCGAAACCAGTCTCGTGCAAACCATCGGTCGCTCGGCCCGTAACGTCAACGCCGAGGTCATTCTCTACGCCGACAAAGTCACCAATAGCATGCAGCGGGCGATGGAAGAAACCCTCCGCCGCCGCGAAATCCAACTCGCCTACAACGCCGAGCACGGCATAACCCCGGAGACAATCAAGAAGGCGATCCGCCGGGGAATTGAAGACGAAATCGAAGCGCGCCATGTGGCACAGCATGCGGCCGGCATCTCCGACGAAACCGAGTACGTTACGCAGGAGTACATTGCCGAGTTGGAGTCCGAAATGCTCGCCGCCGCCGAGAACCTGGAGTTCGAACGAGCCGCCCAATTACGCGACCGCATTCTCGCCGCCAAAAAGCAACAGGGCCAACCGATCAAAGCGGGTGACGAAAACACCGCCGGCTTTGCCACATCCGGCAATCAACGCCGCCGCGGAAAAAAAGGTGGCCGGCGAGGCAACCGAGGCAAACGCGTCCCCAAACCCGAACGCCCGTAATTCAATCCGGTTAGTCGCGACGCGCAGGCTTTCCGAAGCGGAGCGCTCCCAAAACACACGAAATCACTTCGCCGTCGGCCACGCCAGATATCCCACCGCATCGGTGCGAATGCTCCAAAGCGTGTGCCCGGCCGTCACGAACAATGTCTTCAAATCGTCGCCGCCGAACGTGCAGTTGGTCACCATGTCCATCGGGATCGGAATGAACTGCAACAGCTTGCCCGCCGGGGAAATGACATACACGCCCGCCTTGTATTTCTTCGCGAGTTCACGGGGCGGATTCGGAAAATTGAATCCGGCGGCAACATAAATCCGGCCCTCGGTATCCATCGCCATTCCGTCGGGGCCACGGTCACCGCCCCAATCGAACATCAACTTGCGACTGTTCGGCACGACGTCGCCGTCCGGCTTGAGACTGAACCGCCACAACTTACGGTTGCCGCCCATTCCGCGCGGGCCGTCGTTACAGTTGTCGGCGACGTACAAGTACTTGCTTCCATGAGAGACAAGAATTCCGTTGGGCCGGTCGACTTCGTGGGTCAACACACGTTTGACTCGACGAACGTCGTCGATGCGATACACACCCTCAATCGGTACCCCCTTCTCGTCCAACTGCTCCATGCCGCTGGGATTCCGATAACGGGGGTCGGTAAAATAAATTCGGCCACGGTAATCGATTGCCAGATCATTGGGCGAGTTCAGTTTCTTGCCGCGATAGCGGTCGGCCAGCACGGTAATCGTCCCGTCGAGTTCGATGCGGGTCACCCGCCGATTACTGTCGGCCCCGCCTCCTTCACAACAGAGCAGCCGCCCTTTGTGATCGAACAACAACCCATTCGTCTTCCCCGATGGCGTGCGGTAAACATGAATCTGCCCGGTGCGATCGCGCCGCATAATGCGGCTGTTGGCAATGTCGCTGAAATAAACATTCCCGCTCGGATGCCAGGCTGGCCCTTCGGTGAATGCCACGTTCCCTTCGGCCTTCAGAACCGAATCCGCCGGCACCGGCAACGGCTCCGCAGCGGTCAACGCATCCGGCAAAACAAACAACGAACAGCACGCGACCATCAGCGAGGACAATTTCATCGTGTCAAAACCTTTTCACTCGGATGTCAATCATTGCGTGTTAAAACGTCTGCAAAGCGGTTATCGGTTGTGGCTCAGTTTGGATGAGTTTCAAATCACTGGTTTCTTCAGTAGTAACCCGAAGCGTAAGCGAGGGAACGCGTTCGGTCCTCGATTACGCTTCGGGTTACGATGCAAGTTGCTAATGTGAGCCACTACCCGGGTTCCAGCAGTTCAAATTGTCATTTACTTTTTTCACGCTGCGAACCGGCCAGCATCAGTTGTTCGATTTCCTGACCGGAAAGCGCTCGGCGGTACAAGGTCACCTCGTCGATTTTTCCAATCCAGTTGTAGCCGCCAAAACCGCCGATGATCAATGGCGTCTCGGTGTGCTTCGTATGTCCTTTGGTCAACGGCACCGGCAGCGATGGTTCGCCGTTGACGAACAGCTGCACGTGCCTGCCATCGCAGACGCCGGCAACGTGAGTCCATTGCCGTTGGGGAACCGGCTGTTTGACGGTCGCGGAGCCGTATTCGCCCACGTAAAACGACAGGTTCTCGCTGTCCTTCGGATAGCGACAGAGAGCGTACCCGCCGTAGAACGACGCTTTCGTCTTGCCGATCACCTGTCGCCAGGGGCCTTGCGGATCGTTCGGGTACACCCAGGCCGCCAACGTGTAAGCCGTGGGGCAAAGTTCGGCATGATGCGGAATCACCAACTGGGCATCGCCGTTGAATTCGTAGGCCCCGCCCTGTTTGCCGTCTGGAATCCATTGGGCGGTCCGCACCTCGGCGTGATGTCGAAACGACGCCTGATTCCGCGCCCGCCTGCCACCGTTGCGGTCGAAGTTGAGATACAGCACCAGATCACCGCGGGCCGGCAAATCGGCGTCGATTGTGGTGGGATAAACTTCCAAACCAACCGCCAACCGCGTCGGCACGTTCACCGCTCCCAGCAAAGTTTTCACCCCCAGCGATTCCGTCAGGATCTTTCCCGAAAACGTTTTCCCCTGCTCCGTGTGCGCAAGCCAAACACCGTTGCCCAGTGACGCGGAATGAAGAGACCGCAACGGGACATCCGTCTTGCCGGCGGCGGTCTGAAATCGAATCGATTGGAAAGTCGGCTCGCCCACAACACGAGCACCGTCGTTCAACTCAATCGCTATTTTCCACTGGGGGCTTGCTGAAAACGCGGGGCCGGCGAGTCCCAGCAAACATGCAAAGACAACCGCAGCGATTTTCTCGCACGCTTTCATCGTGACACCTCATGGTCGCAGAAGTTCCACCGATCATTTCTCACAGGGATTCCACGATACCATATTCACCGGGGAACAGCACCGCGATCGAGTCCGACTGGGGTGGCTGAGGTCGAAGCGCAGCGAAGCCCCCAGCCACCCGGGCGTTTTCTCGCTCATTGGCCGCCCTCACCCTGCTTCATTCGCCTTCGGCTTTGAAGCT